>CAKRYE010000077.1 GCA_934426285.1 uncultured Blautia sp. | reverse complement strand
GAGAATAAGGGTGTAAATACATATGTGGCAGTTTTAGTTGCACTGCTCATTGGTGTTGCTTTTGGTATTGTTCAGGGCTTTCTGGTAGCTTACCTTGATATCCAGCCATTTATCGTAACCCTGGCTGGTATGTTCTTTGGACGTGGTATGACAGCTATTATCAGCACAGATATGATTTCCATTAAGAATGAGTTATTCCTGAAATGGGCAAACTTCCGTTTCTATATGCCTTTTGGTTCTACCAATAAAAAAGGAAAATTCATTCCGGCTTATATTCCTCCTACAGTAGTGATCGCAGTGCTCATTGTTATTATCATTGCAGTCCTTCTGAAATACCGTAAATTCGGACGTAAGCTGTATGCCATCGGCGGCAACCGCCAGAGTGCATTAATGATGGGTCTGAATGTTAAGAGAACAATGTTCCAGGCCTATGTGCTGGATGGTTTCCTTGCAGGTCTTGGCGGATTTTTGTTCTGCTTAAACAGCTGCGCAGGTTTCGTTGAGCAGGCGAAGGGCCTTGAGATGGATGCGATATCTTCAGCGGTTATCGGTGGTACGCTTCTTTCTGGTGGTGTTGGTACACCGATCGGTACTTTGTTTGGTGTATTGATTAAAGGTACGATTTCCAGTTTGATCACTACACAGGGTACATTATCAAGCTGGTGGGTAAGAATTATTCTTTCACTGTTGCTGTGTTTCTTTATTGTAATTCAGTCAGTGATTGCTTCTATGAAGAAAAAAGCGAAATAAGTGATTATGTAAAACAAGCTGAGACTTTTGGGAGTCTTGGCTTGTTTTTTGTAAAAATACTTTATTTGTTTATAACGGTGAATTATGATGGTTTACTTGCCATGGGGGGAGTTTTATTTTATACTTTAAACAGTAAATGATGTTAGCTATAAAAGATATTTTGATCTTGATATCATGGAAGTTATGTGAGAAATATGGCTTTACTAATGGTTGGATATGTAGTACAATCGTAACTTATTATGCGTTTATTTTAGGAGGATTATATACAATGTGGATTGCAGATGGATGGAAAGATTATGAGGTGATTGATACTTCCTGTGGGGAGAAGCTGGAGCGTTGGGGGGATTATCTTCTGGTGAGGCCGGATCCGCAGGTTATATGGGATACGCCGAAGGTGAATAAGGGCTGGAAGCATATGAACGGGCATTATCACAGAAGTAAGAAGGGTGGCGGTGAATGGGAGTTTTTTGATCTGCCTGAGCAGTGGGATATTCATTATAAGGGACTTACCTTTAATTTGAAACCTTTTAGTTTTAAGCATACCGGGCTTTTTCCGGAGCAGGCGGTGAATTGGGACTGGTTTGGCAATAAGATCCGCAATGCGGGACGTCCGGTGAAGGTGCTGAATCTTTTTGCATATACAGGTGGTGCGACTCTGGCGGCAGCAGCAGCGGGGGCTTCTGTTACTCATGTGGATGCTTCTAAGGGTATGGTTACCTGGGCAAAGGAGAATGCGGTTGCTTCCGGACTGGGAGATGCGCCGATCCGATGGCTGGTAGATGACTGTGTGAAGTTTGTTGAGCGTGAGATCCGCAGAGGGAACCATTATGATGCGATCATTATGGATCCGCCTTCTTATGGACGTGGACCGAAGGGGGAAATCTGGAAGATTGAGGATTGTATCCATGATCTGATCAAGCTGTGTACAAAGATTCTCAGTGATGAGCCGTTATTTTTCCTGATCAATTCCTATACAACAGGTCTGGCACCGGCAGTTCTTACTTATATGCTTTCTACTGAGCTTAAGAAGTTTGGCGGCCATGTGGATTCTCAGGAGATCGGGCTTCCGGTAAGTTCTAACGGGCTGGTTCTGCCTTGTGGTGCTTCTGGAAGATGGGAGGCGTAAGTTTGTTTCCTTTTGTTTGTTATTGACGGAAATCTGCTTTTTAGCCGAATCAGGCAAGTTTCCTGCAGAGGTTGCGAAAATGATTTTTCAAACACGCTCTAAGCAGTAGATGGGAGGAAACCTAATTATGAAGGAACTTAATTTAAAACATGAAGCCAAGCGTTACGGCTGTGCGGTTCTGGCTGCAACGATCATGGCATTGAATATTAAGACATTTGTTCGTGCAGGCGGTCTTTTTCCGGGAGGATTTACAGGACTTACTCTGTTGCTCCAGAACATTTTTCAGACATTTATGGGGATTGCAGTTCCGTATACGCTGATTAATGTACTGCTGAACTCTATTCCTGTATTTATTGGTCTGAAATTTATCGGAAAGAAATTTACCATCAGTTCTGTCTGTGTGATTGTGCTTTCCGGTCTGCTTACGGATATCATTCCCAGTCAGCCGATCACTTATGACACATTGTTGATCAGTATCTTTGGTGGTCTGATCAATGGCTTCTGCATCAGTCTCTGTCTGATCGGTAATACAAGTACAGGCGGAACGGACTTTATTGCAATTTATTTCTCTGAGAAAAATGGTAGAGATATCTGGAATTATATTCTGTGTGGAAATGCAGTGATCCTGACTGTGGCAGGTTTACTTTTTGGATGGGACAGAGCACTTTACTCTATTATTTTCCAGTTTACCTCTACTCAGGTAATCCAGATGCTGCATCAGAGATATAAAAAGCACACGCTGTTCATCATCACGAAGGAGCCGTATCAGATTTATGAGGAGATTTTCAAGCTTACCAACCATACGGCAACACGTTTTGAAGGTACCGGATGCTATACAGATGAAAAGACCAGCATGATCTATTCTGTAGTCTCTACAGAAGAAGCAAAATATCTGGTAAAGAAGGTACATGAGATCGATCCGAAGGCTTTTGTAAATATTATCAAAACCGATTACATAAACGGAAGATTTTACCAGAAAACGGATTATTAATTACTTGTATTCCCCTTCTGTGAGCGTATAATATAAGGTACAAGGAACTCTGTTCGTTCACGGGACTTTACCTAAGATTGGATGAACAGTAACCGGTACACAAGGAGGGTGATATATATGGGTAATGCAGCAGAAAGCACACTTCCTCACGGCAATACCTCAGGCTATGACCGCAAAGCCTGCAGGACATGTGCCTGTTCCACCTGTTATGAGCAGGAGTTCTGCGACAGATGCAGTTCCTGTCAGAACCAGTCACGGAAATTAGACAGGTGCAATGCCTATGAGGGAGCATATAACTATTAACCTCAACACAATTAAGAAGCTGCCGCACATCCTGAGATGGACGGCAAACTGGACGAAGCCGCTGTGGGATACAGCGGCTTTTGTGTTACTGTTCACTGGTAATATTCCGCGAGGTGTTTTTTGTGAGCGAAGGTCACAGAAAACCCGAGACATACCGCGCGAATTTATGCGATTAGCATAAATTCTGTGCATCGCGAAGCGTGTTGCTGTGAACAGAGTGAACAGTAACGCTTTTGTGATTTATAACGTTTCCCTGAATTTACAGATTTGTAAAATATTTCTGTTATAATAAATGTGTTCTATTATTTAAATTTTTCGGCATATGTTTTTGGCTTATTGCCATTTTATAAAGAAACAGACATTCACAGAAGGAGAAAAGATATGATCGTATATCACTATTGCAGCCTGGATTCATTTAATTCTATTTTGAAACATCGCTCTCTTCGTCTGACAAATATTTTGAAATCCAATGATTCCATGGAAATCAGCTGGATCTGTCGATATTATGAAGCGGAATTTAAAAAAGCTTATAAAAATACTTCGGATTTGTTCAAAGCCTGTATTTCACCGGAGAGGTTCAGAGGTTATGTGAAGTTGTTTGCAGATGAATTTTTCGATGAAAATTATGCGGATTTCAGATATTATGTAACCTGTTTTTCCTATCAGAATGATCTGCTCAGTCAGTGGCGCGGGTATGCAGATGACGGACGGGGAGCTGCCATCGGATTTGATCTGGATGTGCTGAAGGAGATTACCACAGTCTCGCCGGAGATTTCAAAGCCATCCATTGTGTCATTACATAAGATCAGTTATTCTGAGGCAGAGCAGCGGGAGGTTGTGCATCAGATCGTGAAGGAACTGATCGCTGAAATTGAGGAAATGCTGCAGAAAGAAAGGGAATATTCGGAAAATGCTAAGAACTCCCAGGACTGTAAAATAGAATTGCTTGATAATGTTATGAGCTGTTTTGAGAGAAAGTTTATGGAATTATTTCAGGAATCGGTTTATATGAAGAATCCTTTTTTCAGAGAAGAAAGTGAGATCCGCTTATGTGAGTTTTCACCAAAGCAATTTCTCATGGGAAGAGAGGTTAAGCTTTCCCAGGGAGCCTGCCTACACAATTATTCCTATTATGTCAAGGAAAATCAGCTCATATCCTATGTGGATTTTGACTTTTCAGACTGCTTTGAAAAGCTGATCAGAGAGATCGTTATAGGGCCGAAATGCCTGATGTCACAGCGGGATATGGAGTTTTATCTGGCTACACTGGGCCTTCCGGATTGTCAGGTAAATAAATCACAGGGAACCTATCGTTAAAGTATCATACATCGGGGAAAGGCAGATGACAAAAATGAAAGGAAAATTATTTTTCAGGAAACTGGCAGTATTTCTTATGCTGACATTATTTCTGGCAGCGGGAACTTTTATGAATACAGCTTCCGTACAGGCAGCAGCCTACGTCAAACAGAATGAAACCTCTGTCAGCATTACATCTAAGAAAACCGGATGGCAGAAAATAGGCGGAGACTACTATTTTTACAATTCTAAAGGCCGTCTCATCTGCGGTTCTTTTAAATACAAGGGATATTATTACTATAGCAATTCTAATGGCAAACGGTTCACCGGATGGATGAAGCGTTCCGGTAACAAATATTATTATAACCGTAAAAACGGAGCTATGTTCCGCAATCGCTGGGCGACGGGTAATAAATATACTTACTATTTCAATAAATCCGGTGTAGCAATCGCCGGCCAGTGGCTTACTCAGAATGGAAAAAAATACTACTTCCTCAGCAATTCCACCATGGCAAAGGGATGGCAGAAGATAGGCAAATATTATTACTATTTCAGCAAGAAAACAGGAGTGATGGCAAAGAATACCTGGGTAGGAAAATATTATGTTAATGCCAAAGGGCAGCGTGTAAAATCTTCAGATGCAAAACCAACAGTCAGTCAGAGTGGAAACACCTATACATATAAAAGCAGCACCCTGAATATTAAGCTGGAGCGTAAATCTGTCCACGGTATTTCTTACTGGGCTGCACATATAAAAACTGCCAGTCCCCAACAGCTGAGATCTGCACTTTCCAACGGAACCTACGGCGGGGAACGCCAGACCACTTCCTCTGCAGTATCCTCCAATGGCGGAATCATCGGGGTAAACGGCAGTGCTTTTGACTATGGTACAGGAAAACCTTCTCCTCTTGGCATGTGCATCAAAAACGGGATTCTCTACGGTGATTACATGACCAGTTATTCTGTTATGGCAGTTAAAAATAACGGAACGATCTATACCCCTGCCCAGGGTCTTATGGGAAAAGATCTGCTGGCAGCCGGTGTAAAAGATACCTATAACTTCGGACCGATCCTGATCAAGGATGGCGCAGCACAGTTGCCGTGGGCAGAAACAGAGAAATATTATCCCCGTACAGCAGTGGGGATGGTAAAGCCCAATGACTATGTGCTCCTTGTAACAGACACTGGAAATTACTCAGGACTGAATCACTGGGATATGGTCAATATTTTTAAATCCTATGGCTGTACCTATGCTTACAACCTGGATGGCGGTGGTTCTTCAACCCTGTACTTTAATGGAAAAGTAATGAATAGGCTAATCGGAAATACCCAGCGCCCCTGCGCAGATTTTCTCTATTTTACCCGATAACCCGTTCGGATATCTTAGAAATGCTCATGTGTTGTTTTTGTTGGTACATGGTGCTATTATAATCATAGCTGATAAAACTCTGGTTCCGGCAAAATGATTCAATACAGTCCGTGATGGGAGGGGATAACAATAATCGTTTTAGAAGAAATACTAATGGCAAACGGATTAACCGTGTTAATGATGTGGTTTCTTTTGCTTTGCAGACGAAAGAACAGAGAGAGTCTTCACGTAGGCGATAAAATATATGATGGAATGGCAATCGTAAATTTACTGGGTGCATTGTCTGAGACAATTGCTTTTCTGGTAGATGGAAAACAATTTATTGGCAGCAGACAAATAAATTATGTCTCTAATAGTATATGCTTTATAGGTACAGTTAGTATAGGGCTTCTTTGGTGTCTGTATGTTGAATTGCGCATTTATCGAAATTATAAGAGGATATTCAAAAAAGCAAGACTTGTGATGTTTCCGTGGATTGTAGAAGTAATTATGGTTTTATGTAATCTGTTTGGAACAGGGATTATGTTTAAAATATCTGAGGGAAATATATATCAGAGAGCAGCAGGCGCATTAGTAGGATATATTTCGCTTATAATATACTTTGCATACAGTATATACCTAGTGCATCAATCCAAGAAACAAGGGATTAATCTGAATTTTTTCCCTGTGATATATTTCGTTGGTCCTTGTTTTGCAGGAGTGCTTATCCAGTTTTTCTTTTATGGAATCACATCGTCATGGGTATTGGTTGCGGTTGCATTGATATTTGTGCAGATGCAGTCATATGCAGAGAATTTATATATGGATGAGCTTTCCGGATTATATAATCGAAGATATCTTAATGCAGTACTTACTGAAAGGAAAATTACAATCGGGAAATCATTACATGGAATCATGATGGATGTCAACGACTTTAAGTACATCAATGACAATTTTGGTCATAGTATGGGAGATAAGGCTATCTGTACGTTGGGAAATATACTTCTCAGATCTATACCAGATGGTGGTATGGCAATTCGATATGCGGGAGATGAGTTTATTGTGTTGCTGTCGGGTGTTGATACAGGGAGTGTCTTAGCAACAATGGATGAGATCAATCACAATCTATCCCAGTTTAATGAATCTAAGATAGAACCATTTACTCTAAGTGTATCCATGGGATATGCAGAATTTGGAGCAGGAGATGATACAGAAGCTTTTCTAATGCATATGGATGAGAAAATGTATGAGGAAAAAAGAAAGTATCATTTGCTAAAGAAATCAAACAGTTCACAACAATAAAGTATAGGAAAATACTTATTCTGTAATTGAAAATGCGATACCTTTTTGGAGGTATTTGAGCCTGAGGGTCAGCTGTGCTGACCCTTTTGAATTACAGCATTAATTAGAGTTTTTTACCGGATTAAGGAAATGAACTTTCCGGTCATTCTGAAGGATACATTAGGTGCAGGGTCAATCGGAGTGGAAGTCATGAACTCCTATGAGGAAGTAGAGAGCTTTCTTAATTCCGATCGGAACAATTCAGATATAATGGTGGAAGAACTGCTTAATATGGCACAGAGTTTGAAATTTGAAGGAACGGTGCAGGTCGATCTGGTTTATCGGGCAGGAGAATGGTATATTATCGAAATTAATCCAAGATGGTCCGGAATGACAACAACAACGGCTGCCATGGAGGGAAGAAATCCACTATCTATTTTTGTGGACAGCATACTCGGAACTGACAAAAATTACAGTATAAAACGGAACCTGAAATATGCATTGAACTTTAAGATGAAAGCAAGGTCGCAGGAGGATCTGATCCGATTATATGGGAATCCGCATGTGGATTATATTATGCAGTTGGAAACCTCAGTGGCAGGTATGGAGAAGATCAACTATTGTGAGGTTGTTATCAGCACCGATCAGGAAAAAGAAGATATTCTGAATATCCTGAATGAACTGGAAGAGGAATTCCCGGGGCTTGTTTCCAATGATGTGAAAGCAAATGCCGGAGAGCTTGTTGCAAAATATCAATGAGAATTTAAAACCATTTGGCAGCGTATTGCTGTAATTGTTCCTGGACATCCCGGTAGCTGTATTTGCTGACCGGGATTATTTCATGATTATTCAG
>CAKRYE010000076.1 GCA_934426285.1 uncultured Blautia sp. | reverse complement strand
CTTGTAGTTGCAATGCTTGCTACTTCTAATGTGCCGGTATGGGCTGCTGAGTTCAGCGATGGTTCTGACGTAGCAGTAACATCTGAATTTTCTGATGATGCAACAGTAACTTCAACTGTAGTTAATAATACCGTTGATGCTTCTGCAGCACAGGTAGCAGATGGTTATACATTAACAAGTAATGTTGAATTAAAAACTACCACAGGAGACTGGTCTGGTGCATTAACACTGGCGGCTAAAGCAGGTGTAACAGCTGGTAATGAATCATTTGTAATTACAGACAAAGATGGTGTAGAGGTTAATCCATCCAGAATCGAAGTTTATTATAACAATGACATTCAGGGAACAGGAAATGCAGTAGCTTCATTGGCGGACATCAATTCCGTTTTAAGTAGTTATACACCTGAACTTTCCACATATAAAAATGGTAAAAATGTAAGCGTAAAAGTTTATGTTGCTAACGTAAATGATGCTGTAGCAACATTAGATTATACTTTAAACGCTGTTGATATTTCAGGAAAAGACATTGCATACGCAGCAGGTGCTGTCAGCGCAGATAAAGAAGCTAACTATGATGGAAATGCTCATTATCCTACTAACGTAGAAGTATTAAATATGGGTGGATCTAAAGCGCCTGTAGCAGGAACGGATGTTACAATCAGCTATCAGAAGTCAACCGATGGTATTGATGTTGGTACTTATAATTTCTATGCTGAAGGTATTGAAGATGCTGGTTATACCGGAAGAACAAAGCTCTCTGCAGATGTATTTACAATTAACACTGTAGCTCCGACTGCAGACAATATCAGCGTAGCAGTTTCCGGTGATGTTGCATATACCGGAAGTGCGGTAAAACCGTCTTCTGTCGTTGTGACTGATAAGAAAACCGGAAAAGTTATTTCCAGTGATTTATATACAGTTTCTACATCTAATTCTGCTGTAGGAACATATGATTCAACTGTTGCGACAACAGCTGATGATAAATATCCTCTTGGCATCACAATTACAATGAAAGCTGATAACGATAAAACAGGTGATGATCAGGTAACAAATAACTTTACAAAAGATACAACTATTCCGGCGAATGCTATAACAGGTTCTTATAAAATCACAGCTTTAGATTTAAGTACTTTACCAAGCAAATATGATATTACTGCACCTGTAAAAACAGTAGCTGCAGATAATACATACTCTGTCAATTGGAATGACTTAACATTTGTTGATAAATCTACAGGAACGACTGTAGCAGCTTCTGACATTATTGCAAATGCCAGTGACCTGACAGTTGTTGCAACAGCTGAAAAAGGAGCAGCATCCGGTACTGTTACTGTAAGTGCTTCTGCTACAGCTACTGGAAAAGTTACAAACTCATTTAATGTAAACTTCCGTATTGCAGACGCAGCAAAAACCGAAACAGATGTAAGAATCCCAGCGGGTACTAAAATCGGAGATTATACTGTAGTTGAAGGTGATACAGTTGCTACATTAAGAACAAGAATTGAAGGTGAATTAGCAAAATCTGTATATACAGGTGAAGCCTTAGAGCCATTAAAATCAGTTCTTTCTACCCTTGTATGGAAAGATAAAGGTCCTGATAATAAAGATATGGCATTAGTATATGGTACAGATTATACAATTACATATGCTAATAATGTTGAGTCTGATGCAGTCAAAACAGATAAAGGTACTGTAACTATTAATTTCATTGGAAAATATTCCGGAGAAATTAAATTTGACTTGCCAATTAAGCAGGCAGATGTTACTGTCAGCAGTGAGGATCTCACATATGAAGCCGGAAAAACATCCTATGATGCAAAGGTTAAAGTAGTTACTAAAGATGCAAACAATAACGATGTTGCTGTTCCGGAAAGCAATTATACAGTAACATATTTAACAAAAGCTACTTCTGTAAAAGCTGGTGAAAATACAGCAACAGCAACAGTTACATTTACTAACAAAAACTACAAAGTTGCAGATGCCGACACAAATACTGACAATTTAGTAAAAACTGTAACTTCTACTTTAAAGGGCAAGAATTTAAGTGATGACAGTATTACTGCACAGGTAACTGGTTCATATACTTATACAGGAAAAACTATCACACCAACTCTTGAAGTAAAAGATGGAACTGTTACTTTAATAGAAGGTACAGATTATAAAGTAACTAACAGATCAGGTATTGAAGCTGGTGAAGCGACAGTTACAATTGAAGCTATTGCAGATGGAAATTATGCTGGTACTCGTACTGTGAAATATACTATTGAAAAGGCAGATCTGAAAGATACAAAAGTAGTTTCAAGTAAAGATGATGCCAATGCTTCTAATTATGATCAGGTTTATACAGGTCAGGTACAGGGACCGGATATTAATGAAATCTCTATTGGCGGTGCCAAACTCGAAGAATATGATGAAATTACTAAAAAAGGTGATTACATCATCACTTATGATGAAAATGCTAAGGAAGTAGGAACATATAACTACACAATTACTGCTGTTGCGAGCAGTACAAAGATTCAGGGTACTATTACCGGAACTTACCAAATTACAGCAAAGAAAATTAATGGTCAGTTTGTATTAAAGAATACTCCAAATTATGTTGATGGATCAGCAACTGATCTTACTCCGGATGCTGCATATTACATGAATTATACTGGAAAAGCATTTACTCTTGATGACTTAAAACAGAGATACGTTGTTGTTGATAGTGACAGTAAAGTATTAACTGAAGGTAAAGACTATCGTCTTGAATATGAAAATAATATCGATGCCGGAATAGCAACTGTATATGCATATGGACTTGGAAATTATGCATATACAGAAAATGGAAGAGAAATTTCTATTGCATCTGCTAATTTTGTAATTAAAGGCGTTGGAAATATCACAGCTGATGACATTAAATCCATTTCTGATGTTGAATATGCCGGTGGTTTATATGTTGAGCCTAACGTAGTAGTAAAAGTTGATGGTAAGACACTTGTTCAGGGAACAGATTATGTTGTTAAGACATATGAAACTGAAGTTGGTGAATATGATTACTCCGATGTTACTATTTATGGAAAAGGATCCTACACCGCTGGTACAATTAATAATGTTGGTGCTTTAAGCAGTGTTTCAAAAACCTGGAAAGTAGCTAAGAAAGATCTTGCAAATACAGCAATTAATGTTGATGAAGACAATAATGTTACCGTTGTAAATGGTACTGTTATTATTCCGACTTCTGAATATGATGTTAATTTCAGTGAAGATGGAACGACTGTAACAGTAACAGCTAAGGCTGACAGCAAATACTACACAGGATCCAAAGAAATCACTGTAGAATCTGCTAAAGTAGGTCAGGCAATGATCTCCAGCATAGTTATCAACGGCAATACTGTAACACCTGTACTTTCCGGCGAAGTAGATGAGGCAGTTGGATACGACTATGTAATCGCTACAGAAGAAGACTACAAGAATGGCCGTGTAGACATCAGCAAGAACATCCTGAAAACAAGCACAAACTTCTACTATGTACAGGAAGGTACCTACTATGCATACTGCCACGCTTGGAAACGTAACAACGAAGGTCTGAAAGTATTCGGTGAATGGTCTAATATCGTTAAATTCACAGTAACAGCTACTACACCTTCCGCACCAACCGTTACAAGCGTAAAGGTTAACGGAAGCACAGTAACTGTAACATACACAGCATCTGAAGATGCAACAGGATATGATGTAGTTCTCGGATCCGCAGTTAAGGCAGTAAACGGAGAAAAACGTCCGGTAGACTACGGAAAACTTGTAAAGAAAAACATCAAAGGAAATGTTGTAACAGCAACATTCAAGAATGTACCGGCTGGTAAATACTATGCAGGAGTTCATTCCTTCAACAGAACATCCGAAAACGGAAGCAAAGTATTCAGCGAATGGTCTAATAACAAAGCAGTAACTGTTAAATAATCCATTTGGGTAAATAATACAGATTCCTAAAAGAAAAGCTCCAGCCAGAAATGGCTGGAGTTTTTCGTATGTCTTTCATATCTCAAACTTCCCTCTGGCAAATAATCCTCTGCTCTGATAAAATATAGCCATAAAGCGATATGGCAATAAATGACATCTGCAGCAGATCAGAATGGAGAGGTATGGATTGAAAATGCAGGACAGGGGATGACAGCCGGTACCTCTGTATATAATTCCAAATCTTCCTTCGGCCGACGAAAAACCTTTCCTCAGCTTGCTGGTATGGGAAATTCACCAGGATCCTACAGCTTGAACTGGGCAAATCCTGAATATACTTCCTACTATACGGATACAACCGGTAATCTGCACATTGTTGCCTGGAAAAATCAGATCTTATATGATGTATCCTGTAATTCAGACCTTAATATTACCAGTGTAACAAAAGTAAAACTTCAGCTTCCATTGTGGGGAGGTTTTTACGCTGCACCGGACGGAAATTTTTACGTTGTAACAGGGCAGAAGAATCTTGATGAAAATGACAGCCTCACGGTTGTCCGGGTTCTTAAGTACGACCGTGCCTGGAAGCTGCTGGGAGCTACAGATATCAGCGGAGATTATACCAACATGTTTAAGGGAATTTACATTCCTTTTGATGGTGCTTCTTTGCGCATGACTCAGATCGGATCCGCACTGATCGTCCACACAGGACGCGAAATGTATGGTATGGATGGAATCCATCATCAGAGCGATGTTACCTTTGTCATCAACACACAGGATATGACACTGATCAATTCTGACATGCCTTATTGCAGCCATTCCTTTAATCAGTTTGTTGTAAATGACGGAGCTAACGTATATTTCCTGGATCATGGAGATGCCTATGACAGAGGCTTGATCCTGTCTTCCTTCTCTGCATCTTCCGATGGACATATTGCACAGCGCAGTGCTGTCAATATTTTTCCATTTATGGGACCTGCAGGCCAGAACTATACCGGATGCCAGGTAACAGGCTTTTCCCTGGCAGGCGACAATCTGATTACCGTAGGCAGATCAGTTCCCCATAGCTTTTCTGTAAATGGACTGACCGGATATGAGGATCTTAATCTGAATGCTTTTATGATAATCACAGACAAAAACAGCATGGCTTCCAGATTTATCTGGCTTACCCAGTATTCTCCGTCAGGAGCTGTAATAAGGCTGACAGAGCCCAAACTTATTCCGGTGGGAAATAACCAGTATGCAGTGCTGTTTTCAGATGAAACCTCAAAGCAAAGTGTTCTGCACTATCTTCTTATGGATGGTTCAGGAAATATCTTATTATCCAAGTTATATAAAAATGTAACGATCCAGACCGATTCACAGCCGATCCTGTGGGGACGAAATATTGTCTGGACATCTGGAAACTATGACAATCACAATTATGACGGTACAGAGACATTTCTCTATGAAATCCCGGTAGTGACCACTCCGCTCAGTGGAATCGCCCTGGATCAGACAAGCCTTACACTTGATGAAGGAAAAACCCAAAAGCTTACCCCTTCTTTTGCGCCAGTGGATTCTGATGATGTAAAAGATATGAGCTGGACAAGCAGCAATCCGAAAATTGTATCTGTTTCAGCAGATGGAACAATTAAGGGTAATGGCTATGGTCAGGCTGTCATCACTGCCTCCACAGGAGAGTTTCAGGCTCAGTGCCAGGTGACGGTAAGGGTTCCGGAGACAGATGATTCTCTGGCAACACCAACACTGAAGCTTTCCCAGAAGGCTGCTAACAAAATGCGTTTAATCTGGAAAAAGGTTCCCGGAGCCAAAGGATACCAGATTTACTGCAAAACAGGCTCCCAGTCTTCCTACAAGCGGATAAAGACGCTGAAAACAGGGACTGTCAGTTATGATGCCGCAGTTGTGCCGGGTGTAAAATATTCCTTTAAGGTTCGGGCCTACGGCACAAATGCAAGCGGAAAAAACAAATATTCCCGTTTTTCACCAGTAAAATCTCAAAAGGCTGTTGTTCCTGCTCCTTCTAAGATTTCATGCAAAATGAGCACTGGCGGTACACTGGTTTCCTGGTCAAAGGTAGCCGGAGCTTCCGGATATGTGATTTACCGCAACGGTGAAGCCGCCAAGACTGTAAAAGTTTCCGTTTCAAGCTGGAAAGATCCTGAATCTTATGATTCCCAGACAGGTATGTACTGGATCGATAACTATTATATAAAGGCTTTCAAAAACGTAAATGGAAAACGGATCTACAGTAAGCCCACAAAAACCGTGAATTTTCGTTCCTGATGCTTAAAAAACAAAGTCCCCCGGTCAATTGGCCGGGGGATTGCTTTATTTTACCTCTACTAATTCAATTTTGAAGTTCAGTTCTTTTCCGGCCATTTCATGGTTGGCATCGAAAGTGATGTTTTTCTCATCCTTGGCTGTTACCTTTACCGGGAATGGCTGTCCGTACTGGTTGGACAGATATACCTGCTGGCCTACAGTAAGGTCCTCAGAGCCTGGAAGCTGAGCGATTTCCATAGTGAAAATAGCATTAGGATCAGCCTGTCCGTATGCTTCCTCAGGCATCAGATGTACATCAATTACCTGACCCACTTCCATGTCTGCCACAGCAGCATCGAAGCCTCTGATCATCTGGCCTGCGCCACAGATAAATTCCAGTGGTTCTCCACGGTCATAAGAAGAATCAAACTGTGTTCCGTCATTAAAGGTACCTTTGTAATGAGTACGGCAGGTCTTGCCCACATTGCGGCCTGTGATCGGGTTATGGGATCCACAGCTTCCACCACAGCCACCGCCGCAGCTATCACCACAGGAATGTCCCTCTTCATGGCTGCCGCAGGAATGCTCTTCCCCATGGTGATGATCACAATTCACACCGGAAGACACTAATTCGCCCTTCAGATAAGCTTCCACAGCCTGATCTGCATCTCCCTGAGCTCCTGAACAAAACTCAATCCCAGCCTCTGTGAGAGCCGCCTGTGCACCGCCGCCAATACCACCGCAGATCAGCACATCCACATTCTGTCCATCCAACAAACCAGCCAGAGCACCATGTCCGCTGCCATTGGAACTGATGACCTCACTGGAGATCACCTGATTGTTCTCCACTTCATATACCTTAAAGTTTTCTGTTTTTCCAAAATGCTGGAAAATATTTCCGTTATCATAGGTTACTGCAATTCTCATGTGAAAACTCCTCCAATTTTAATACAAATGTTGTTCAGTCCAGTATATCCTGTAAAGCCAATAAAATCAAGAGAAATCAAGGCTTTTCCGGTTATGAGCAAGTAGCGAAGCGGATTGCGAATATCCGCTTGATAGACACGGTCACCTTTATATAAACGGCGGCATTTTTCACTGGTAAGTCTTTACGGTGTTTGTTATACTTATAATAGTGAAACCGGTGGTCAGGCATAACGGAAATGTGTTTTCGGAAACTGTCACCTAAAAAATTCAAGGAGAAAAATAATATGAAAGAGAAGGTAGCTTATAAAAAAATCCTTATCCTTGCAGGAATGTTTTTGCTGTTGATAACAGGATTGTGCATGAAGCCATATACTGTAAAAGCAGACACAACAACATTTCGTGCAGCCGGAAAAACTTATTACATGGAAACCGGAAAAACCCAGACCCTGTTATATCTCAAAAACGGAAACAGATACAGACTGGTGGCCGAGAATAAACAGAGCTTTATGAAATACAAATTTGTTTATGGCAAAAAGCTCTATTTTGTTGCAGGAGGAGAAGGAAAACCCTGTGTAACCTATTCCTATACAGAAGGAAAATCCGGATTCCAAAAGGTGGGAACCATGTATCTCCTGTCACACCGCGGAAAATATGCAGTCGGCTATACCAGCATGGCAGGGGATCCACAGCCATCTTCCCTGTGCCTGTTCAATCTTTCATCCGGCAAGATGACCAGGCTGGGGAAAGGATGCGATATTAAATTTATCGGCGATAAGATTTATTATGCCACTGTCCGGAATTCCTATACTATGCAGATCGTACGTCGAAATGCCAGCGGAAGCGGGAAAAAAGTAATCAAAACGATCAAAACTTCCAAGAACAACAG
>CAKRYE010000075.1 GCA_934426285.1 uncultured Blautia sp. | reverse complement strand
CTCTCCAGTGCCTCAATTGCAGAAAGTATCCATACAAATCCCGGCTTTGTACGCCAGCTTATGTTAAAACTAAAAAAGGCCGGACTTATGACCAGTGTAGCCGGACATGCCCGTCCTTCTCTTTCAAAACCGGCAGACCAGATTACATTGCTGGATATTTATAAGGCAGTTGAAGGTGAGAAACCGCTGCTTCATTTAGATACTCATACCAATCCTGATTGTGGTGTTGGTATTAATATTCAGTTATCCTTGCAGGGGTTCTATAATGAAATCCAAAAAACCACTGAAGAAAAAATGAATACAATTACTTTACAGGATATTATAAATACTTATTACCAGCGAACATCCATGCAAAATGATTTACAGAATATTATATAGCAGGAGAAACGAAATAAGCAGTCCTAAAACAAGAACGGGGTATTGTCTCCTCCATTCTCAGTAATACGTTCTGCAACGCACAGGAAAAGTCTGAAAACTATAATCCGAATTTCTCCCTGACAACAGCAAAATCACGGACAGGCAGCATATTTTCCTGTGTAACACCAATCTGCTTATCCATATAAACAAGGGTATACCATCTGTGAAATTTATATCCACAGTCTTTCAGTTCTCCCGCATATTTATATCCCATTTTTTCATGGAACTGAATACTGTTATAATCAGAATACTCATCTTCCGGTTTCACGATCAGTGAAATTGCCTGTACGATTCCCTGCTCTCTCAAAACTTCTTCCATCTGAGCATACAGCTGTCGTCCCACGCCCGCTCTTCGTACCTCCTGCTTAAGATAAACAGTCATCTCTACATCCCATCCAAAAGCAGCTCTGGGATGAAATCTTCCTGCATAGGAATACCCGATGATCTCATCCTTGTCTTCTGCAACAAGATAGGGATAATGTTCCAGGATATGGCTGATCCGTTCCCGGAATTCTTCCACAGACGGAACTTCATATTCAAAAGTTACTGCTGTATTTTTTATATAATATGCGTAAATTTCCAGCAATTCTTCTGCATCTTCAGCTGTAGCTGTCCGAATTTTGATGTCCATGCTATTTTTCCTTCTTCCGTTTTTTCATCTTTTGCTGTCTATCTATCCCTGGATTGGATCATCAGCAGGGTTCCTGACTCATATGTAACTCTGGCCTGCTCTTCCTGTATTTCATTACTTACTGTCAGTCCACAATCTGACATATCCAGATCATAACCATCTAATATATATTTAAATCCCTCCAGGCAAAGTCCCTTCACAGCTCCTCCTATGGCAAAAAAAGAGACATATTTACCGAACTGACTGGATTTCTCCAGCACCTTCCCATTCTCTGCCAGTGTCATATAATTATACTGATCCACCAATGCCAGAGAAACACCTTTCTGGCCGGCAAGAATAAGAAGCCCCAGATTTGCAATCAGGTGATCCACCCTCCGGCCTGTTGCTCCCAGGATTTCTATTCTCTTTGTTCCCCGCCGGATAGCCAGATTCACAGCACACTGGGTATCCGAATCATCCTTTTCCGGCTTGAGGCGTATCACTTCCACCGCGCTTAAGTCTTTCAGAAACTCCTCACCCTGAGGAGACAGACTGTCAAAATCACCTACAGCCACATCTGGCAGAAGATGATTTTCCATAAAAAATTCCAGTCCTCTGTCCGCAGCGATCAGGCAAAGCTTTTCCCGCCCTGTTTTTTTTATTCTGTTTCTTAAAAAATCGAGGGCAAAATCTCTCTGGATATCGCCCCCGCTTACAATAATCGTATCTTTCATACTGTTCCTCAGTCAATCTCTCTGATCACTTCATTCATTCGCTTCTTTGCATGGCGCACTCCGGAAACCAGATCGTCTTTAAAAACATAGGAACCTGCCACCACAAGGTTTGCCCCTGCCTTTAATACAGTTTCCATTGTTTCATCATTGATCCCGCCATCCACCTGAATGTCTACATTCAGATCTTCATCCCGGATCAGGTCACGAAGCTCCTGAATCTTCTCTGTACACTCCTCCAGATATTTCTGTCCTCCAAATCCCGGCTGTACAGTCATAACCAGAACCATATCCACATCCTCAAGCATATGGCTGATATCATTTACCGGAGTAGCAGGCTTAATGGATACACCCACCTTTACTCCTGCTTCACGGATCTGTTCTATGGTACGTTCCAGATCTTCACAGGCTTCCGCATGTACAGTGATAGAATCCGCGCCGCATTCAACGAAATCTCTGATATACCGTTCCGGTTCTGTCACCATCAGATGTACATCAAAAAATAATTTTGATTCTTTTCGGATTGATTTGATCACCGGCATTCCAAATGAGATGCTGGGTACAAAATCACCATCCATCACATCAATATGAAGCCATTCAATCCCTTCTTCTTCCAAAATTTTAATCTGTTCGCCTAAACGGTTAAAATCCGCTGATAAAATAGACGGACATAACTGATACATAATCAGAATCTCCTTTTCTCTTTTAATTCTTCATAAAGTCCCAGATAATCTTCATATCTGAGACTGCTGATTTTATGGTTATCCAGTGCTTCCTTTACTGCGCAGCCTGGCTCATGGATATGTCTGCATCCCTGAAACCTGCACTGCCCTTCATATTTCCGGAATTCCGGAAAATAATCTTTAAGTTCCTGCTCCTCCATATCAGAAAGATACAGACAGGAAAAACCAGGAGTATCCACCAGATAGGTGTCCTTTCCTGCCGGAATAACCTGAGAATGACGGGTAGTATGTTTTCCCCGCTTCAGCTTTTTGCTGATCTCACCGGTCTCCATCTGTACATTTCCCTGAAGGGCATTGGTAATCGAAGATTTTCCCACACCGGAAGGACCAGCAACCACCGTAGTCTTTCCCTGGAGTATTTTTTTTATCTCCTCCATACCATCTCCCTGATAGGTACTGGACAGGATTACCTGATATCCGCAGCTCTGATAGGTCTCATATAAGAAGTCCAGCTCTTCCCTGGTTCCCAGGTCTTTTTTGTTAAAGCAGATGGTAACAGGAATATCTGCCTGCTCCATCATGATCAGAAAACGATCCAGCAGCATGAAATTAGGTTTTGGGTTTTCCATTGCAAAAATCACAAAAGCCTGATCTACATTGGCAACTGCCGGGCGGATCAGGGAATTTTTCCGGGGAAGGATGGCAGTAACACTGCCCTCCTTCTCCTTCTCATCCAACACCTCTATTTCCACATTATCGCCTACCAGAGGTTTCCGGTTATCTTTTCTGAAAATTCCTTTGGCCTTGCATTCATATACTTCATTATCCTCAGCATGAATGTAATAAAATCCTGCAATTCCCTTAATAATTTTCCCCTGCATGTATTACTCAGCCTTAGCAAATGTGATGGAGTATTCTCCAAGCTTTTGATAGGTTCCGTTAATTTCCTCAGAAAGATATAAAGTACCCTGGCTGACTCCCGGTGCACCAGTGATATCCAGTGTATACGGGAACTGCAGTGTCTGTCCCTCCAGGATTACAGATGCAGACGGATTACCGTTTACATTCTGTATCAGTTCCAGGCGGATGGGTCCTCCTGAATAGCCGATCGGTGTATTCAATGCCTGTGTACATTTCCAGACCTCACCGTTTGCAGCTGCTGCACTCTGCTGTGCCAGATCTGCGGCAGAAGTATCTGTATCGGCTACACTGTCTGCACTATCTGTACTGCCTGTATTGCTGCTTTGTGTATTTGAATCGGAGGTCTGCGCAGAAGATGGATCCTGATCTCCGGAACTTACAGTAAGTACTACATTCACAGTATCCGGATCATCCCAGTCACCTGCTTCAGGCTCCTGGGCAATTACCTCTCCTGCCGGTGCATCTGTGCTCTTCTGCTCTTTAACTTCAATATTCAGGAATTTACCAAAGGTTGTAATCGCATCATTCTTTGTCATACCAACAACACTTGGCACTTCCACACTGTCACCATAATCAACACCACGGCTGACAACCAGCGTAACACTTGTTCCGGAAGCCACCTGAGTTCCTGCAGCCGGAGTGGTAGAATATGCATATCCCGGATCCACAAGGGGATATCCGTCATCATTTAATTCACTGTATTCCTTCTGAACATTTACAGTAAGCCCCATATCCTCAAGGGTCTGCTGGGCATCTATGCCTGTCTGTCCATCCACATCCGGAATGGTGATCTGCTGAGTTCCCTTGCTGATATAGTACTTAATAGTTGTATATTGCTCAACCTTACTTCCCTGTGGAATATCCTGAGAAGAAATTGTTCCTTTTGCCATGTCAGAAGCTTCCTCACCCATAGGCTGGATTCCCAGCTTCATATCCTTAGTGATTGTCTTAGCCTCTTCCTCTGTTTTTCCGCGAAGATCCGGAACAGTGACCATTTCGTCATCCTCTGCTTCCTCGGTCTGAACCTGCTGTTTGTTTTCTGTTTTAGATCCTCCGATCAGACCAGAAGCTTTTCCTGCGATCAAAATAATTGCAATCAGGATCAACACACCCATCAGAAGCATGATAATGGTCATCACCTGACCATTGCCTTTCCTGTGTTTTTTATCCTTTTTGCTTTCCCGTCTCTTACGTGATGTATCCTCAGGCTCGTCATCATAATCCGTCTCATTGATTTCTGCTTCCAGAGCCTCTGGATCAGCCTTTGAGATCTGCTTTGGTGTATGCTTGATCTCACCCAGTTCCGCATCCGAAATCACTACGGTTTTGGCATCGTTATCTACTGATGTGAGCTTTACAAAATCTCCCTGGGGATCAATAAGAGAATGCTTCAGATCCCCGATCACATCCTCCATATTCTGGTATCGTCTGTCAACACTTTTCTGTGTACATTTCAATATGATCTGCTCCAGGCTGTGAGGTAGCTCCGGTGCATATACACTTGGCGGTACCATCTCTTCCTGAAGGTGCTTGATGGCAATGGCAACTGTAGTATCTCCGTCAAAAGGAACCCTGCCTGTCACCATCTCATAAAGTGTAATACCCAGAGAATAAATATCACTTTTCTCATCACTGTATCCTCCACGCACCTGCTCCGGAGAACTATAGTGAACAGATCCCATTACATTGGAGCTGATGGTATTGGATGACGCTGCTCTGGCAATTCCAAAATCTGTTACTTTTACCTTTCCATCCATGGAAATAATAATATTCTGGGGCTTTACATCACGATGTACAATCCCGTGGCTGTGTGCAGCCTCCAGTCCCATAGAAACCTGAATGGCAATGCTGGTAGCTTCCTTTACTGAGAGTCTGCCCTTCTTGGAAATATATTCCTTCAGTGTGATTCCCTCGATCAGCTCCATAACAATGTAATAAACTCCATTGTCATCTCCAACATCAAATACATTAACAATATTTGGATGTGTCAGAACTGCGGCAGCCTGTGCCTCACTTCTGAATTTCTGTATAAAAGTTGTATCTTCCCGAAACTCCGGCTTCAGCACCTTGACAGCGACAAAACGATTCAGTTTGTGATCCTTTGCCTTGTATACGTCCGCCATTCCGCCGGTACCTATTTTACCTAATATTTCATAGCGCTCTGCTACGATCATTCCTGTTTTTAACATTCTTCCACCTCATTTGCGAATGGTTCTATCAATACAATTGCAATATTGTCTTTACCGCCGTTACGGTTTGCCTCACTGATAAGAATCCTGCCTCTTTCATCCAGGGCTTCATCCCTTCTGGAAAGTATCTCTTTTATCCGGCTGTCCTCCACCATATTGCTCAGTCCATCTGAGCACATTAAAATCACACTTTCCGGTTCCAGTTTCAGATCAAAAAAATCTACATCCACTGTTCTTTCCGCACCCAGCGCTCTTGTGATGATATTTTTGTCCGGATGGTTTCTTGCCTCTTCGGCACTGATTTCTCCCATCCTGACCATCTCCTGCACCAATGAGTGGTCTCTTGTTATCTGCTGAAGTTCTCTGTTCGCCACATAGAGACGGCTGTCACCCACATTGGCCACATATGCATACTGTCCAACGATGGTGGAAACTACCATAGTGGTTCCCATTCCCTTCAGTTTTTCATCCTTCTGTGCCTGCTCAATGATCTCTCTGTTCGCACTTTCAATGGCATGACGGATCACCTTAACCGGATTAAAATCCCGATCCTGTCGAATCTCCTCTACCACAACACTGACAGCATGGGAGGATGCATAATCGCCTGCATTATGTCCGCCCATTCCATCCGCAACAACAAACAGATTCGGAAGATTCCCAATCGGGTCGGAAGAGGCAAACACATAATCCTGGTTCATCTTCCGCTTCTGACCCACATCAGTAGCTGAATATATCCTCATGTCACTTCTCGCTTTCTGTTTTTTCCATATAGCTTTTTCTTAACTGTCCACAGGCACCGTCTATGTCACTGCCCATTTCCCTTCTAATAGTAACATTAATTCCACATTTTTCAAGTTTTATTTTAAAATTCTCCACTGCCTGGCGGGTGGAACGCACATAAGAACGCTCCTTGATCGGATTCACCGGGATCAGGTTTACATGACAGTTGATATCCCTGATCCGTCCTGAAAGTTCCTGCGCATCCTGATCACTGTCATTGACTCCGGCCACCAGACTGTATTCAAATGTGATCCTTCGTCCTGTCTCTTCGAAATAATGGCGACAGGCTGTAAGCACCTCATCCATACTGTATTTTCTGGCAATTGGCATCAATTCCTGGCGCTTTACATCGTTCGGTGCATGAAGGGAAAGTGCCAGAGTCATCTGAAGTTTCTCTTTCGCCAGTTCATAAATCTTCGGTACCAGTCCGCAGGTAGATACCGTCAGGTTTCGCTGGCTGATATGAAGTCCCCCGTCTTCTGTCAGAATATGTATGAAGCGAAGGAGGTTGTCATAATTGTCCAGTGGTTCCCCGGTTCCCATCACGACTACATTGGATACCCTTTCCCCTGTAAGTACCTGAATCCGGTAAATCTGATCCAGCATCTCAGAAGGAAGCAGGCATCTGGTCAGTCCCCCGATGGTAGAAGCACAGAAACGGCAGCCCATACGACAGCCTACCTGAGAGGAAATACAGACCGAGTTTCCATGTTTATAGCGCATCAGAACACTCTCGATCACATTTCCGTCACTGAGACGGAACAGATATTTCTGTGTTCCGTCCAGCTTCGATGTCTGTACATCCACGACTTCCAGGGCAGTGATCGGATATTCTTTCAGTTTTTCCCGCAGCCCTTTGGAAAGATTGGTCATCTCGTCATAGGAAGTTACCAGATGCTCATGCAGCCAGCTATAGATCTGCTTCGCACGGAAAGGTTTGTCTCCCAGTTCTGTCATCAGTTCCTTTAATTCATCGATCGTCATCGACTTGATATCTGTCATGATTTATTTTCTCCTGAATTTCGCAATAAAGAATCCATCTGTCTTATGCACACCCGGCAGAAGCTGCAGATAACCCAGCGCTGTACTCTCTGAATGAAGTTCTTCCGGAAGATAAGGATCCAGGCTCTCCAGTTTAAATGGATGGTTGTTCATAAACCACAGCATATTTTCCTCGTTTTCTTCCTTTGCAATGGTGCAGGTACTGAATACCAGCACACCGCCCGGTTTCACATATTCGGCAGCCCGGTCCAGAATGGTTCTCTGCAGGATCACGATTTCTTCCTGCTTCTGAGGAGTGACTCTGTATTTGATCTCCGGCTTCTTGCCGATGACCCCATAACCGGAGCATGGCACATCTGCCAGAACAATGTCTGCCTTTAATTCGGAATCCACATCAAATACCGTGGCATCCATCACTCTTGCCTGCACATTGATGGAATCCGTTCTGTGAATGTTTTCTTCGATCAAATCTACCTTGTACTGGCTGATGTCTCTGGCATCCACAGTACCATAATCACCCATTTTGTCGCCCATATGGAGGCTCTTTCCTCCGGGCGCAGCGCACATGTCGATCACGTAGTCGCCCTTTTTCGGTGCAGCTACTTCGGCAACCAGCATGGAACTTACATCCTGTACCTGAATTTTCCCCTGAATAAACGCATCCAGGGCAAGAATATGATTATAATTTGAAATTTCGCAGGCATATGGAAGATATGGTGCCGGTTTTACTTCCACACCCTGATCTGTCAGACTCTGATAAATTTCTTCCAGAGAATACTTGTGTGTACGGCACCGCACAGTCACCGGTTTCTCTTTCAGAAAATCTGCCAGAATCTTCTCTGTTGTCT
>CAKRYE010000074.1 GCA_934426285.1 uncultured Blautia sp. | reverse complement strand
ACTGCTGTACAAACGCCACGTTTCTGTGGTGCAGACTGTTCAACTGCTTTCTTTCTTAAAGAGTTGAATGTTTTCTGAAGAGCCGGAGCTGTAGATTTCTTTACAGTTGTCTGGCGTCCCTTTCTTACTAACTGGTTGAATGTTGGCATTCCATTTCACCTCCCGATTTATTTCTCCATAGACCTTTCTATGGGGCCTTGCGGTTGCTATTCGTGTAATTACGCGCAAAAAAATTAAACGTTCCTTTTGCACGCTTGCTTATTATATCCTGCCAAAACCGCACTGTCAAGGGCTTTCTCACGAATTTTACAGGATTTTTTCATATTTTTATCATTTCCAAAAATTTCTTTTTTTATGCATCACATCACTGTATTAAATTTATCAGACAATACATCTCACCCTTCAAAACTTTACTGCCATCTCTCTCATTTCCGCCCTATCCATCCTATATTTTATCCCGCCATACAATGTGCTCATAACATGAAACACATAAATCAATGTGACGCCTGTTTTACTGCCAACAACTTTTCCCAGCACCTTTACACTCCTCTATCTCTCTACCACTGCCAGCACCTCCCACCCTGCTACCTTCCCGTCACATTGCCAACTCCCACCATTCCATTCCTTCCCTCCCATTACCGACTCCTGCCACCCCTGACACCTTCCCGTCTCACTGCCAATTGCCAGCGGAGAATAATATTTATTTTGGGTGCATTTGCAGGATGCTTAGAGATACTTAATTCTCAGGAATCTGCGTTATGAGCCGGCTGCATCACTGTCTGAGCGAAGTTTGCAACGGAGCGAGTTTGATAAGACGGCTCATGCCTTTAGCAGATTTTTGAGGACTTAGTATCTCTTAGCGTCCGAAACCGCACCCAAAATAAATATTATTCTCCGCGTCCCAATTGCAATTTCTTCTCACCTTCATTATAATAACACCAAACCCAAAACTCTAATGAAAGGACATAATCTATGAAGAAACCCAGCATGATCAGTGTACTCTTATTCCTGACAGGCCTCCTGTGCATTGTCGCCCTTTTCTTCTTTAATAAAAGTACTCTCGATCGAATCACTACAACAGAACAGGAAGTCGACGCAGTCTCTGAACAGATTACCGCCAAACACGACGAAATCAAACAGGCAGTAAACAAATATACCAGTGCCATAGACACCGTTCAGTCCAATATCGACCGTATGAAACAGAAACAGCAGACCGTCTCTCAGAAGAAAACAAAAGAAAAAGCAGAAGTTGAAGAAGAAACAACCTCGAAACCATCTGTATTCAGCCAGAACAATACTTCATCCAGTTCCGGTACCAGTGTTTTCTCTTCCGGTTCAGAAGGCAATGGCCATATAATAGGAATTGATCCAGGCCATCAGAGTGAATCTGTAGACATGAGTGCTCTTGAACCGAATGGTCCCGGCTCCTCTGAAATGAAAGCAAAGTGTTCCACAGGTACCCAGGGATCCTACAGCGGTGTCCCGGAATATCAGCTCAACCTCGAAGTTTCTCTTCAGTTGAGAGATGAACTGGAACAGCGCGGCTATCAGGTTGTTATGACACGAACCGACAATGAAACCGCCATCAGTAATATGGAACGTGCACAATATGTAGCTGCAGAGGGTGCAGAAATCTACGTCAGGATTCACGCAAACGGCGATGACTCCCATACAGCATCCGGTGCCCTGAGCATGTCGCCATCCCAGAACAACCCTTATATCCCGCAGCTCTTTGACGAGTCCAACCGCCTGTCTCAATGCATCATCGATTCTTACTGCGCTGCAACCGGTTTTCAGAACCTTGGCGTACAGTATTATGACAACATGACCGGAATCAACTGGAGTACTGTTCCTGTCACTATTCTCGAAATGGGATTCATGACAAATCAGAACGATGATCTGAAATTGAACGATGCAGAATTCCAGAAGACCATGGTTCAGGGAATCGCAAACGGCATTGACAATTACTTCGGCATAAATTAATGCTTACGATTCACTTCGTAAATAAAATCAATTAACGCACTACCCTATTGTATATGAAAGGAAACAATCAAATGAGCAAAAAGAACTCTGCAGCAAATAACAATTTAACAACAGAAGAGTTTGATGATGGCACAAAAGAAACAGGCAAGCCTATCTTCTTATATGTTGTGATCGGGGTACTGACTGTCGCTGTCATTGCACTGGGCGCAGTCTCATTTCTGTCTCTGAACCATCTCCTTATCTTACAGCAAAAAGTACAGTCTCTCTCTGACACAGTTCAGGATATCTCCACAGATGCCAACACACTGATCAGTCAGGCAGATCAGCTTGATCAGTTAAAAGAACAGGAATCCTCCGTACAGGCAGCTACAGGCGAAACGGCCACCGCTCAGTCTGAAACAGCATCAGATTCTGCAGATTCCAGTCAGCAGGAGGGAACCCTTTCTCCTTCCTCAAATACTACTTTTACAGATAACACAGATTCCAGTATGGACAACCTTCTGAATCAGGTACAGTCTCTACTTCCTGCCGATAACGGAACCTGGTCTGTCTATGTCTGCAATCTGTTAAAAGATTCTGATGGAACTATCAATGATACCCCAATGCAGGCAGCCAGTCTGATCAAACTTTATATTATGGGTGCTGTATACGAAAACTACGATGAACTTGCACAGTCCCACAGCAGTGACGGCCTTGATCAGAATATTTCTGCTATGATTTCCGTCAGCGATAACGATGCAGCCAACACGCTGGTAAAATGGCTCGGAAATGACGATGCCTCCGCAGGTATGGAAAAAGTAAATGCATTCTGTCAGGCGCATGGCTTTACCAGCACACAGATGAATCGTCTGCTTCTTGCCAGCAAAGAAAACGGAGACAACTATACCTCTGCCAAAGACTGTGGAACATTTTTAAAGCAGATCTATCAGATTGTAAACGGAACCCTTCCGTCTTCTACTCTTGCAAATGCGGAAGCCATGTACTTCCAGTTAAAAACACAGCAGCGTAAGAACAAGATCCCAGCACAGCTTCCGGAAGGTGTCGGCACCGCCAACAAAACCGGTGAACTGGATACTGTAGAAAACGATGCCGCAATCATTTTCGATACTGCCAAGGGAATTGACCTGGTTGTATGCTTTATGTCCCAGGATCTGACAGATACCGGTGCTGCTCAGAATACCATTGCCGCAGATGCCCGTGCTATCTATGGTTATTATAATGAATAAATGATCCGTTAAATCAGACGGTCTTAACTGTCGTTTAAAACAGAAGAATTTCCCAATTTTACAAGATATCGCAAGAAAGAATCCTGCAGACAGGATTCTCCACCTGCGTCGGATCGCCAAAGCAACATAAAGAAGGAGGCGCCTCCCCTCAACGGGTTGTGCCTCCTTCTGATTTTTGTACTTTTTCTATACTGCCATTATCCATCTGCTTCCCCTTCTTCATAGGATTTCTCCCATATCTCCGAAAAAACTGCCAGCGGGCAGTCTGTAAGAAGACACATAAGAAGAAAGCACTCATATGGATTCACTATGTAAATTTCACTCATTCCGCATCTCAGCAAAATATCCTGAATCTCATCAAGGAAATGTTTGTATCTGTTAAATGGATCATCATCTTCCATTTCCTGGGATACGATAAAGAATTCCAGCGTAATCAGATCAAATCTCTCCACTGGAAGTTTGTGACTCAGAATATTGGTAATCCTCTGCCTGCTGAAACGCTTCTGACTGAAATGTTTCGCAAGAATAGATGCTGACATTTTCTTCAGATTGCCCATCTTATTAATCGGGATCCCGCTGCAGATCACTTTTTCCACATCAGATGGTGTGATCCGCTCTGCTGTCCACACCTTATCCCCACCTTTTTCCTCTTCATCATGTTGATAAAGTCCAGCTATGATCTGCTTTGCATGGTAAAGCAGCTTTGTAAATTCCTGAAATGCCTGACTCTTCTCAGAAATCGGATCTACGCGTCTGAATTTCAGCCGCGCAAGATAATCGATCAGTTTCTCCTCTGTGTCCAAACACAGATTATTTCCCACCAGAACCTGTGTATTCTCTGTCTCTACAGGTGCCAGCGTTTCATATGCTTTCTTCAATTCCTCTGCCTTATGATATCCCTGCTGAGTACTGTAGCAATACCAGTAGATCACCTCATCCGGATTATGGAAATCAAAATCCTGTTCCTTTAATACTCTGGTCAGAAAATCCGATACATCCTCCGTGGTCATTTTCAGCCCAAATCCAAGCAGAAAGACAGTCTCTCTCTTTACAGATGCCTGATTCAGCCAGTTATTAACTAACGCCGACAGCTTGGTGGATGTAGGATTCATGGACTTCGGTGTATAAGTCTCCTTAAATGAATCCAGAATGATTTCTTTATAAACCTCCTGCGGAACTTCGGAAAAAGGCTCTTCCAGTTCTGCTCTCTCGTAAATATATCTCTTCAGATGATCCCCAAAAGACACCAGTTCCATCTCTTTATACAAATAATGAAAAATAACATCTGCATCTTCATCTTCAAAACTGTCAAGGCTTACCACCTGGCGGAATCTCTGTGCCGCTCTTCTGGTAAATTCATAGTCCTGCACTTTATCAAATGCCACGGTCTGTTCGAAATCCAGATCCTGCATACGGTTCTTCATGCTGCATCACCCCTCATTTTTTCTCTTTCAGACTCTTCATCCATGTTCGCAGTCGTCTGCCCGCATCCAGTTTCTGCACTTCGCAAAGTATGATCGTTACATTATCTCTTCCGCCTTTTTGAAGTGCCTTCTTAAGAAGAAGGCTCACAATTTCTGAAAGTCCGGTATCTTCCGACAGGATTTCTTCGATCTCTCCGTCCGAAAGCATATCTGTCACGCCGTCTGAACACAGGAGATACCTGTATCCTTCTTTATGTTCTATCTCTACCACGGATGGCTCCAGCATCTGCAGATCCTCCGGAAGTCCCAGATACTGTGTCAACGGTGCTTTTCCTATCGTTCTTCTGTCAAGGACATGGTCTGTGGAAACCTGCCGTATTCTGCCTTCATCCATCAGATAGATCCGACTGTCCCCAAGATTACACGCAAACATAGACTCCGGAGTAAACAGAACCATCGCCATTGTGCTTCCCATACTCCGGATATGGTTCTCCGTCCCATATTTGCACACTGCCTGGTTCATTCGTTTACACGCACCATCTATAAACTCCTCCGGCATGTCCCTCAGCATTCTTTTATTCGTATTGTAAAACCTGCCAAATTCTTCGGAAGCCAGGAACGCCGCCACTTCTCCGCAGCTCTCTCCTCCCATACCGTCAAACACTGCCATTGCCGGTACCCTGCTTCCTGAAATTATCTTAGAATAAACTCCATCTGTTCCTTCATTATTTATCGGAAGAGAGTCTCCAAAGCACCAGAAATTATCTTCATTATTCGCCCGGACATTTCCCATATGGCAGGTATATGCACATTCAATCTGATACGCCATTATCTGTCTTTGTTCCCTCTCCCTTCAACGCTTTCAATGAATTATTCCAGTACTTCTCGCCACGTTTGACAAATTCATCATTGTCCGTTTCATTATCGTGACATTTTCCATTAGAATCAATCCATCGAATCAGCTCGTCATCGTTATAGTAATAGTATTCTGAAGTCTCATCATACCAGATATACGCAAAGAAAAGCTTCTCTCCCCAGTAGAAGTATTCCTCGTACTTGCCTTCTCCTGATTCTGCCGGATAAACCAGTGCTTTCATGCATTCACTCTCAATATCCAGATTTCCGTTCTTCTCCTGTGTCGTCTTAACTCTCCGCAAGTATCGCAGAACTGTTCCCTCTGAACCAACCCAGTCATAAGAATCCAGATTGTCTGTAATTGTCGTTGCATGTTCTTTGATCGTATCCAAAGCTTCGGAGAAATCCTTTGATCCAGATTTCGCAGAACTGTATTTCTTATCTTCAAGGATTGCAATTGGATTATCTTCCTGTCCCACCTGTGAATTACGCATACTTACTCTATAATAAACTCCGGCAGTCAGAAGCACTGCGGCTCCTGCCGCAATAGCCACCAGGGCTCTGCGTAACAATTGTTTCTTTCTGCGTCTCCTTTTTCTGGCTTCTACTGCGCGCGCAGATCTCATGGCAACAGTCTCTGACGGTACTGCCTGTTCTGGCGTTCTGCGGTCATTTGCATTTCTAACTGCAGTTATTTCTGATAACTTAGGCTTCTGTATTGGCTTTGTCCCTGAAACTGTCTCCGCCGTTTTTTTCTGCTCAGGCATGCTTCTGGCAGTTCTTTGATGTGTTGCATTCTGCACTGTTCTGTTCTGTACTGCTTTATTCGGCACTGGTGCTCCCGCAGTCTTTCCCACGGACGGATTCGGGACAACCTCACGCTCTGCCGGTCGTGTCTGTGCTGTCTTATGACTCTGTACTATTTTATTTCCCGTCGCACTGGATACTGCCCGCTGTTCCCGATCTGTTCTTCCATTCTTCAGATCATCCAGAACATGATAAAATTCCTCCGGAGTCTGATATCTCTCCGCAGGGTCATATGCACAGGCTTTCAGGATAATCCGGGCAAAAGCTGCTCCGGCATCTGCGGGTGCACTCATCTTCTCGCCTGCAACTCTTTTATTTAAGGCATTCTCTTTATCTCTGTAGGTAATAAACTGTTTCTCAAGACTCATAAAAGGCAGTCTGTTATGGTTCATCAATTTATACAGCACAATTCCAAGAGAATAAATGTCTACCCTGCTGTCATACTTCTCGCCCTTATACATCTCAGGTGCCATATAAGAGTATGTACCCTTTTTGGAAAAACCGCTCATCGTCCGTTCAAGCTCACGGGCAATTCCAAAATCACCCAGCTTGAAATCGCCAAATCTGGAAACAAAAATATTCTCCGGCTTGATATCTCTGTGAATGATTTTAAGCTTTCTGCAGTATTCCAGAGCCTTACTTAAATCCATTCCCAGCTGTATTACTTCCCGCTCTGTAAGCTGTTTCTCCGCACAGTAATCTATAAAACTGGTCAGATATTCCATTCGTATGGAAATCTCCCACCCAATAGCATCCAGATACTCCATTACCTTGAAATCTTCTACAGAGACAATGTAAGAGTTTCCGCGAAAGTACTCCATGGTGCTGATCTCCTGGATACATTCTTCTACCAGATTCTGGAAATATTTTCTGGTGGACTGATCATTCCCAGTCTCAGAGCGCACACTGTTCAACTCACTCTGACTTCCTGGTATATTAATGATCTTAATGGCAGAATAAAAAGATTTTCCACGTTCTGTTCTCTGGGCTTTATATACTTTGCCAAAAGAACCCTCACCTATTTTCTCAATAATCTTCCATTCCGGCCACGCTGAAACCGGCAGTTCTTTATCCATGCTGCACCTCCTTGTCTCAAAAATTATGTACCAGCATTATAACACAAAAAAACAGTTCTTTGTATTTTTCTCTTTTATATGTCACTCTCCCACTAAATGTTTTGGCATGTCCATATCAACCCCTAGTGTGCCAACAAGTTGATTTCTCGAACAATCTTGCGTCTAAATTTCTTATTTCCGCGTTGTCGTCGGTCGCCGTAGCCACCGCTACGCCTCCTTCCTCCGCCTTGAAATAAAAAAATTTATACTGCAAGATTGTTTCAAGAATCAACTTGTCGGCACACTAGAGCACAAATTTATACCTGAAACATAAATCCTGCTCAGATTTTCCACTACACAAAAAAAGAACTGCCCGCGCCAATACAATGTACTGGCACGGATAGTTCTATTATATCGTCATTATAAAATTCTCACCTTTACAGAATGAAATCATATACCGAAATCAGTAGATTATTCATTGTCGTCGGAATCATCAACATCGTCTGCATCAGCTTCCTCAACTTCAAATTCTTCCTCTTCCGGAAGATCTTCATCCATTGTGATCATCTCATCGTCTTTGATCTCTTCATCCTGAAGTTCTTCTGCTGTTTCTTCAACAGGAACCTGTGGTTCAGGCATTGTGCTGTCGAGTCTTACATCTCTGTAGCGTTTCATACCAGTACCAGCCGGGATCAGCTTACCAATGATTACGTTCTCTTTCAGACCGATCAGTGGGTCAACTTTACCTTTGATAGCAGCTTCAGTCAGAACTTTAGTTGTTTCCTGGAAGGAAGCGGCTGACAGGAAGGAGTTTGTAGCAAGAGATGCCTTGGT
>CAKRYE010000073.1 GCA_934426285.1 uncultured Blautia sp. | reverse complement strand
TCATCATATAAGCCGGAGTTCTGTAAACGAACACGCTCGGATAATGAACCAACATAATGTCCAACATGAAGGCGGCCTGTTGGGCGGTCACCGGTTAAAATAATTTTGCTCATTTTGCTCTCCTAAAAGTAAATTCCGATTTTCCAGAGAGTATCTGGAAATTCTCAGTTATCCCTATTATAAAGCCTGCGGATGTTACCGTCAATGATTTTGGGGGAATAAATGAGGATATAATTTTTTGAATATTTATGCAATAAATACATTTACAGAATTGATTAAAAGAAAAGATTCTGCTAGAATAATAAATAGCTTCCGGCAGGATTGCAGAGATGCGTAATAGAAATATGTCATACGTTGTATGATAAGATAAAAGGAGTATTTACCATGCCAGTATTTGATTTCAGCGGTGCTTCAGACAAGAAACCAGGTGTACAGTCTGAATGTACCTACACTACTTTCCAGTCCAATGAAAAGGAGACTTCCCCTGAGAAACCCATTATGATCCTGGATAACAGCAGCCGTCAGTGGAAACATCATTCCTGCGGTATTTTTACTAATCCGATCAAACGTACATCCTTTGAATTTAAGGAGGATGACGGTGTTTTCAGTGCAGATATCATCAGTATTGATTCAAGATTTGTAAGTCTTCTGAAATGGCTTGGGGAGAATCATATCAATGTGCGTCTTTCTGGAGAGAATAAAGAGAATGGTTATGCAGTTTATAAGATTCGTGAAACTGCTTTTGGCGGCGGCACGAAGCTTTCCGCAGAGGATGGATTCCTTCAGTTTATGATTGAGAGACTTCTTGCAAGCAGTGCACCTGCAGAGATTATTGAGGATGAAGATGAGGAAGAAGCAGGGGATGAGATGAAGCTGACAAGCATTCAGAGCATCACTGATTTTATGACCTGCGCAGGCAGAACCTTGCCGGACAATATCCGTCTCTGGGCGAGAAGAAACCTTGCAGTTGCCCGTTCACACGAAGTATCTCCGGAGGAGAGACGTCATGCTCAGAGAGCACTTTCCATCATGATGAATGTACAGTGGAAGAGCAATTACTTTGAAGCAATCGATCCTCAGGAAGCCCGCAGGATCCTTGATGAGGAACTCTATGGAATGGAATCTGTAAAGCAGCGTATCATTGAAACAATCATCCAGATCAACCGTACCCATACACTTCCTGCATACGGACTTCTCCTTGTAGGTCCTGCAGGTACAGGTAAATCCCAGATTGCATATGCAGTTGCCCGTATTCTGAAACTGCCGTGGACAACTCTGGACATGAGTTCCATCAATGATCCGGAACAGCTTACAGGAAGTTCCAGAATCTATGCAAACGCAAAGCCCGGAATTATCATGGAAGCTTTCTCAGCAGCAGGAGAATCCAACCTTGTATTTATTATCAACGAGCTTGATAAAGCAGCGTCAGGTAAGGGCAACGGAAACCCTGCAGACGTACTTCTTACTCTGCTTGACAACCTTGGATTTACAGATAACTATATGGAATGTATGGTGCCCACAGTGGGTGTTTATCCAATTGCTACGGCAAACGATAAATCCCAGATCAGCGCACCTCTGATGTCCCGTTTCGCAGTGATCGATATCCCGGATTATACATCAGAAGAGAAGAAGATTATCTTCTCCAAATACGTTCTTCCGAAAGTTCTGAAACGCATGAGCCTGAAGGCAGAAGAATGTGTAGTAACAGAAGAAGGTCTGGATGCCATCGTTGAATTGCATAAAAATACAAGCGGTATTCGTGATCTGGAACAGGCAGCAGAGCATATCGCAGCCAATGCCCTGTACCAGATCGAAGTAGATCACCTGACAGGTGTGACATTTAATGCAGAGATGGTAAGAGGATTGCTTTCCTGAAAAAAATCTTGACAGAGATAAAAATTAAGAGTATACTGTCAGACATCAGCAAGGTAAATCGTAAAAATTGCTGATAAAAATAAAATAAGATCTTCAGGGCAGGGTGCAATTCCCTACCGGTGGTAAAGCCCACGAGCCGTAAGGTATGATTCGGTGCAATTCCGAAGCCGACAGTACAGTCTGGATGAAAGAAGATAGTAGTAAAGATACAGAAGAATTAACTGATCTGTGAAAGCTGACTGCTCTGGAATAATAAGTTTATTCCAGAGCTTTTTTATATCATTTAAAGTAATTTCAGTGATGAAATAAAGAGTCAGATTCGTCGGCAGATAATTCATATCAAATATTAATTACCAAGCCCTGGATGTTGAAAAAACACTGGGGCTTTATTTTATGGAATTTTTATGGAATTGCTATAAAAGAGCAGGAGATGATGGATTGAAAAATACAACGGATATGGAACAGGACAGGCAGTATATGAAAATGGCTTTGGAACTGGCGCAAAAAGGAATGGGTTTTACAGCACCTAATCCGATGGTGGGTGCTGTGATCGTTAAAAACGGAAGGATCATTGGTCAGGGATATCACAGAAAATACGGTGAACTTCATGCGGAGAGAGAAGCTCTGGCAGCGTGTACGGAAGAACCTGAAGGGGCATCTATATATGTTACTTTAGAACCCTGCTGCCATTATGGAAAACAGCCTCCATGCGTGAATGCAATCCTGGAGGCCGGAATCAGACGCGTGATCATCGGATCATCAGATCCTAATCCACTGGTTGCAGGAAAAGGAATCCGGATTTTGAAGGATCATGGAATTGAAGTAACAGAAAATATTTTAAAAGAAGAGAGTGATAAATTGAATGAAGCATTCTTTTATTACATCCAAAATAAAAAACCGTATGTGGTCATGAAATATGCAATGACTATGGATGGGAAAATTGCCGCTTATACAGGTGAATCCAAATGGGTGACAGGAGAAGCTGCCAGAATTCATGTACAGAAACAGCGACTGAAATATACAGGAATTATGGTTGGGGTGGGAACCGTGCTGGCCGATGATCCAATGCTCACCTGCAGACTGGAAAACAGCAGAAATCCTGTGCGTATTATCTGCGATTCCCATCTGAGAACACCACTGACATCTAAGATTGTAAGAACAGCAGCGACAATTCCTACAATCATTGCAAGCAGCAGTAAAGATCAGCAGAAGATAAAGAATTATGAAGAGCTGGGATGCCAGGTTCTGTATGTTCCGGAGAAAAACGGACACATAGATTTAAACAGATTAATGGAACTTCTGGGAGCTGCAAAGATAGACAGTATTTTGCTGGAAGGAGGGGGTTCTTTAAACTGGTCAGCACTGGAAAGCGGCATTGTTCAGAAAGTTCAGACCTATATAGCACCCAAACTTTTTGGAGGAGAAAAAGCAAAGACGCCAGTAGAAGGAACGGGATTTCCTGATCCTGCCAGTGCAGTATTATTAAAAAACAGCGAAATAACCAGATTAGGAGATGATCTTCTCATAGAGAGCGAGGTGAAGTGAAATGTTCACGGGAATTGTTGAAGAACTTGGAACTGTGAAAAAAATAAAAAAAGGAGCAAATTCAGCAGTATTTACGATAGAGGCAGAGAAAATCCTGGATGACCTGAAAATAGGAGACAGCGTAGCTGTAAATGGAATCTGCCTGACTGTAACAGCGTGTCTGAAAAATGGATTTATGGCAGATGTGATGCATGAGACATTAAATCGTTCTGCACTGATTCAGCTTTCTCCGGGACAGCATGTAAATCTGGAAAGAGCAATGCCTGCAAATGGAAGATTTGGAGGACATATTGTCGCAGGACATGTGGATGGAACAGGAAAAATCACGGAAGTCCGCAGAGATGATAATGCTGTCTGGTATACCATTCAGGCTTCGCCAGACATTATGAAATATATTGTGATAAAAGGTTCTGTGACAATTGATGGAATCAGCCTTACAGTGGCAAAAGTCTCAGAAACAGATTTTTCCATTTCTGCAATTCCTCATACAGTAAAGATTACCGTTCTTGGGGAACGTAAAGAAGGAGATATCGTTAATCTGGAGACAGACATAATTGGAAAATACGTGGAGAAATTAATAATACCTGTGAAAGAACAGCCGGTAAAAAGCAATATCACACGGGATTTCCTGAATAAGTATGGATTTTGACAGAATTAAGCAAAAAGCAGTTATTCGACTGGTGCAGAATTGTGCAGTGAATGCTCTATCTGCCTGACATGGACCAGATAAGCTGCCAATGCGAATGATTTTGCCCTCTTAACAGAAGAAAAATATATGGTATCAGAAAAATACATCGCATAAGGAGAGAAAAATGAACGGATTTGATTCAGTAGAAGAAGCTTTGGAAGAACTTCGAAATGGAAAAATTATTCTGGTAACGGATGATCCGGACAGAGAAAATGAAGGAGATTTTATCTGTGCAGCAGAGTTTGCCACAACAGAAAATATTAATTTTATGGCTACCCATGGAAAGGGACTTATCTGTATGCCAATGTCTGAGGAATATGTAAGAAAACTGCACTTCCCGCAGATGGTAGCAGAAAATTCTGATAATCACGAAACGGCTTTTACTGTTTCCGTAGACCATGTCAGTACCAGTACAGGAATCTCCGCAGCAGAACGTTCTGTTACAGCCATGAAATGCGTAGATGAGAATGCAAAACCCGAAGATTTCAGACGTCCCGGACATATGTTTCCGCTTCTGGCAAAGAAGAATGGGGTGCTGGAAAGGAACGGACATACAGAGGCAACTGTAGATCTCTGCAGACTTGCCGGATTAAAACAGTGTGGCCTGTGTTGTGAAATTATGCGAGAAGACGGTACTATGATGAGGACCTCTGAGTTACGGGAACTTGCCAGAAAGTGGAATCTGAAATTCATAACGATCAAAGATATTCAGAATTACCGTAAATGCCATGATATTCTGGTGGACCGCGTGACGACTACAAAAATGCCTACCAGATACGGAGAATTTATGGCATACGGATTTGTAAACCGTCTTAATGGTGAACATCATGTGGCGCTGGTAAAAGGTGAAATTGGAGATGGAAAAGATGTTCTGTGCCGTGTGCATTCGGAGTGCCTGACAGGAGACGTGTTTGGATCTCAGCGCTGTGACTGCGGACAGCAGTTTGCAGCAGCTATGTCCCAGATTGAAGAAGAGGGAAGGGGAATACTTCTTTATATGAGACAGGAAGGACGAGGAATCGGACTGATCAATAAACTCCGTGCTTATGAACTTCAGGAACAGGGAATGGATACACTCGAAGCGAATCTGGCACTTGGATTTGCCGGGGATGAAAGAGAATATTATATAGGTGCGCAGATTCTGAGAAATCTGGGAGTAAAAGAACTGCGCCTGTTGACAAATAATCCGGATAAGGTTTATCAGCTGGAAGAATTTGGAATCAAGATCAAAAAGAGAGTTCCGATCCAGATGAATGCGACAGCATATGATCTGTACTATCTCAAAACAAAACAATTACGGATGGGACATATTCTGAAGTATTAAATGCGGCAGAGAATTTTTAACGTAACAATAACGTTACCGAAAATAAAACTTACTTTGTATAAAAACCTGTACAGGTTAAAAATAAATTTACAGATGAAAGGATTAAAAAAATGAAAACATTAGAAGGAAAATTAGTATCAGATGGAATGAAAGTAGGAATTGTAGCAGCACGTTTCAATGAGTTCATTACTTCTAAACTGGTAAGCGGTGCAATGGATGGACTGACACGTCATAATGTAAAGGAAGAAGATATTCAGGTAGCCTGGGTGCCAGGTGCTTTTGAAATCCCGCTGATCGCGTCCAAAATGTCAAAAAGTGGAAAATATGATGCTGTAATCTGTGTTGGTGCAGTGATCCGTGGAAATACCAGCCATTATGATTATGTATGCAACGAGGTTTCCAAAGGTATTGCATCAGTGTCATTGGAAACAGGAGTTCCGGTATTGTTCGGAGTACTTACAACAGAGAATATCGAGCAGGCAATTGAGCGCGCAGGTACAAAAGCAGGAAATAAAGGCTATGACTGTGCACTCAGTGCCATTGAGATGGTAAATTTAATAAAAGAACTTGAGGCTTAAATAGAGCCAGGGCCCAAAAATGAAACCAGCTCACGAAAATCGAAAGGCAATGGAGCTTCCAGTGAGATAAATTCATCTTTGAAAGGATGCTGAAAAGAAACTCTCCATGCATGAAGTGCCGCACGTTTGAATGGATGTTGCAAGCATGGTACTGGAGCTATATCTGCATCCTTATTAGGTGACTGTTTTTCAGTAATATTTTTTTCATACAACGAATCCCCAAGAAGTGGATGCCCAGTCGAAGACATATGGACACGGATCTGATGGGTACGTCCGGTGTCCAGTTTAAGTGTGACAAGTGACCAATCCTGACTGGTAAAGAGAGTATGATAATGAGTAACTGCTGTTTTGATTTTTCCTGATAATACAGAGGAATGTAAGGAAAGATCAGCAGCAGTTTTCATTTTCAGATGATTCTCAGGGTCCTGTATCAGCGGCAGATTTATGGTATGCCAGACATCAGGGGCATCTACAGGCAAAGCACCGGATACAACAGCAAGATACTGCTTATGGATCTTGCATGGAGACTTTACAGATTGAAGTCTCGAAGCAGCCACCTGATTCTTGGCAAAAATCACAATCCCGGAAGTTTCCTGATCCAGCCGTCCTACTGGACGGACGCAGACAGACTCATTTTTCTCTCGAAAGTAGTCGGCAACAAGATTGGAGAGACTGTCTGCATAATGTATTCCTGTCGGATGCGTAACCATTCCCGCCGGTTTATTAACTGCCAAAATATCTGTATCTTCATATACAATATCCAGAGAAAGAGAAGCTTCGGAAACTGGAATTGAAGCTTTATCACAATGAAGGCCTGCTTGAGTTTTACTACCGATTTTGAAATTATAATTTTCAAGATGTGCAGAAGCAGTCTGCGCTTCCTCCAGACAAACACGGATCACATCACCGGGATATGCTGTCTCAGTCACACGACAGCGTATCCCGTTTTTTGTAATTCCATCCAGTCGAAACTTCGCCTGACTGATCTGTCGTTTCGTAAGTCCTGCATTCTTTTTCAGGAATGCTTCAATTTTAATTTCTGCAGTTTGTTCATCTATTCTAAATTCCAGATATCGTTCCATCTTGATGATTCCTTTGCACAATTAATCGTATGGATAATTATTGCCATATTGTTTATATCCGTTTTACTGATGTCAGAGTTGGATAAATATTAATATATTGATATTACAGGTCAAAAAATAAACTGTCAATGCAAAATTATGTCGACGTAATGCATAAATATACTGAAGAAAAATTACAATTGTGCTATGATAATATAAGAAACAAACTATGAAAGCGGGGCAGAAAAAACTATGAAATACTTAATCATCGGAGCCGGCGGAACCGGCGGCGTTACCGGATATTATATGAAAAAAGCAGGCAAGGATGTAACTCTGATCGCCCGAGGCGAACACCTGAAAACAATCCAGGAACAGGGCCTTACCTTAGAAAAAATGTGGGACAAAACCGAAGAAACGATCACCATCCCGGCTACAGACATGGAACATTACACAGACCATCCAGACGTAATTTTTGTCTGCGTAAAAGGCTATTCCCTGGATGAAACCATTCCATTTATCAAACAGATCGCAAAGAAAACAACCATTGTAATTCCGGTCTTAAACATCTACGGAACCGGCAGAAAGATGCAGAAACAGCTTCCTGAGCTCCTTGTAACAGACGGATGCATCTACGTCTCCGCAAACATCAAAGAACCAGGCAGACTACTCCAACACGGCCAGATCCTGCGTATCGTATTTGGTGTGCGTGACAAAGCAGAATCCAGACCAGAACTGAAAGAAATTCAGAAAGACCTCTGCGACAGTCACATCGACGGAATCCTCTCCGAGAATATCCGCCGCGAAGCTCTGGAGAAATTTTCCTACGTTTCCCCAATCGGTGCAGCAGGGCTCTACTACCACGCCACAGCCGCAGACTTCCAGAAAGAAGGCGAAGCCAGAGAACTCTTCAAAACCATGATAAGAGAAATCGCAGCACTCGCAGAAGCCATGGGAGTCCCATTCCAGAAAGACATGGTAGATGTAAATTTAAAAATTCTCTCCAACCTAGCACCGGAAGCAACCACATCCATGCAGAGAGATATCATGGCAGGAAAACAGTCCGAAATCGACGGATTAGTCTATGAAGTAGTAAGAATGGGCGAAGAATACCACGTTCCGGTACCTGCATATAAGAAAGTGGCAGAGAGTCTTAGAACT
>CAKRYE010000072.1 GCA_934426285.1 uncultured Blautia sp. | reverse complement strand
CCCTGGCTTGAAGATATGAAAGTCGCAGACGATGGTTCTGCAATGCTTCTTATGACACAGAAACGAGAAGATGAATCTGCAAGTGAATTAATGGTATTCAGGCTTACTGGTTTCTGATACATTGTAAACAGGTGCTTGCAAAAAATATGTTGACATTTTTTTAAGTATATAATCAAAAGCAATCAAAGCCAAAGACGTCACGTGGGTTTTCCCATGTGGCGTTTTTTCTATTATGAAACGTAACCCGGACCCGACAAAAAATCCATATAACACAGATTTTCTTCTTACATAGGTGCAGAAACAAATTTTTTCAATTTCCGTTTTTCGGAGGAAAGGAAACAATCATGCCAGTTCATTCAGCAAAAAATCATATAGTGTTTTGAACTCCGGAATTTCCATATATTGATTTTTATATTCCGTTCTTATCAATTTATCTTTAATAGAAAATCTCACTGATTTATCTGGTCGTAATACTGCTGAAATCGCCCCAAACTGCACTTTATCTGCATAAAATTCCTGAACATTTTCCTTTTTTGCCCAGCATTCACAACGCAACTTACTATATTTTTCATCTAAAATACTCTTTCGATAAACTAACGCATCTTCAGTCAAGTCTCTATACGAAATTGAAGCACACTCTAATAACAATTTTTCAATTCCACCACACCCATTCATAGGAAACAGATATAGTTTACAAACAACATCATGCTCATATGCTTTTATCATATTATTTTCATAGACAAACTCTTCCTTTTTAAATTCCTCTGTCAATTTTTGCTGTATGGATTCTGCATTTTCTGTATCAGTATCACAAAACAGTAAAAAGCCGCCAAAATGCTCATACTCATCCAACTTATTTACTACTTCAATCAAACTTCCTGCTTTTTTAGCCAGGTTACTACAACCGCCAGCCATTTTAACAGCTACAGCAATTTCATCCTTATGATAAAATAACGGACTATCTTGTCTTTTTAATGCACCTGTACCTGTCGGATATTTTCCTATCATTTCCTGAAACAATTTAGGAAGCTCATTTAAATTTTCAAATTGATCATAGGACAAATATTTTTCCAGTATCGCTTCTAATAAAGAACAATCCGTAACACCTTCTGCAATTAATATATAATACCGTTTAAACTTCATCGTACATCAAATCCTATCTAATTTCGTAAATTCCATTGAGGGGAGTTCTCTGATCTAAACTTTGCCTCTTCGACATATATAAACCTCTCCGCTTTCTGTCCTAGATAACGACAAAAACCGGAACAATCAGAAAATAAGAAATGTTTCCACTTCATGTCATCTGACTGCTCCGGCTTATCTCGTTCTATAAGGAATCTTGTCCTATCGGAAAGCTCATATACATGTTAACGATCAGTTGAACTATTTGCACCGTTTTCAGTGCAGCACTGATCTGTTTTATTGCTCTTAATTATACTGCCTTAATCAGCACTTCTGTTCCTTCACCATATAATGCTACAGCTAATTCTTGAACAGTAATGGTATCATACTTCTTCCCCTTACCTTTGATCAATGCTGCAGGCACTCCTGTTACGCGGTCTTTTACTTTGATACCTACCATAATTTTCTCTTTGGCAGTACGAATCTCATTTGGCTTTTTTCTTCTCATCCGTTGTTCTCCTCAATATTAATCACCCAATCTATATCCTTTGGTGTATCTTCAAGTTTGAAGAAAGTTTCTTTAACTTCCCTATTTCTCATTGGTATTACATACTCCTCAATAACCCTGTTTCCAGCAATGAGAATAAACGAAATCTCATCGGTGATACGCAGGTCAGAATAGCGCTGCTTCAGTTGTTCAAAAATTTCTCGGTACTGAACAACTAAAGATACTTTATCAACTTTTGTGTTACCGATGTAAAACATTCTCATTATCGCATCCATACACCGTTGTGTCATTCCCATCCCGGTCGGGATTCCGCTAATTCTTGGATCTGGAGAAAACATTCTAAACTCAAATGCCCAGATCCCATCTCCATGATTTACAGCATCAGTTTTTAAAGAGATGTCAAATGGGTCTACAGGATCTGCCATCTGCAGATTTGATATTGAATACCCCCTTTTTAATAATTCATCTTGTATAACCATCCTACATTTCTGTTCAAACCGATTATACGCTTCTTGGGATCTCATCCGCCCTTGTTTTTCCATTCCATGCGCTTCCATCAACATTTCAAAGGTAACTCCACTATCTTTGTCTGCATGAGCAGCAATGCCAGCAATCAAAGAGTCCTTGTTTGCACTAGCTGTTTGCATATTCGTTATTCTCGAAAGTGTCGAAGGATTGACTCCAATATCTGCTGCAAACTGCCTCATACTTCTCTTCGGCCCCTTTGCCCGGATAACCAATTCAGCTAACGTTTCCTTATCCGGATCTCTCACTCTCATATATTCCTGAAGGGCTTTGTAGTACATAGCCAATCTAATGCCCTGCCTTTCTGTATTAATTTCTTTTTCCTCAATCACAGTATTTATCTTTACCATCAATTTTCATCCTTTGTATATGTGTTGCGCAGTGTTGCGTGTTGTTGTTTTATAATATACTACATAACAATCCATGTGTCAATAGATTGTTGTAACCTTAATTTTCATCTCGAAAGTAAGGTAAGCACTTACGGTTGAAATGGTAGTGCACAAAGCTATCTACACCAAAATTCTTAGTTTTCAGATACAGAAAGTAGATAAATGACAGATAAAAAACACCTTGACTTTCGCCAAGATGCCTCTTTATGCATTAATATTCACAATCTTTGACACCTGAGGAACGATATTTCAGAAGTATTTCTGCAGGATATTTGCATTTTCTTTAGAAAACTTTTTTCTGTTCTGACCATAATTCCTCTGTCTCTTCCAGAGAATATTTTAGATGTTCCTGCCCTGTATGGTTGAAGATTTATTTTTATCATATTCATTTCTCCAATCTTTAATCGACAAATATCTGATAATGCCCCAAAGCATACCATATCGCATCCTTACCACCATGAATCCTAGAATTGTCCAGTACCTCTCCAAAAATCATGTCCAGGGAAGAAATCCCAGAACTCGTCAGCGTAAAACCTTGCGTCTCGAGGCACTGCCTTATATACTCTATTGCTTCATGCTAAGCACAAAGTTATGAACCATCTATTCAACTAATGATTTGATTACGCCCTCATAAGGGTTCTATACTTGCAGAAAAAAATCAACAAAGCCATTTAATAACATAAATAATATCTTTATGACTTCATAGGGACTGATCCGTGTAGTCTTGAACTTTCTTGTGAACTTTAATGCCTATACGTCATATTCCAAATTCCATTTTTAACTTGTCCACAACATCATATGGAAAACGTTCGGTGCAGCCTTCGTCTTCCAGTAAAACACTAACAATCTTACCAGCCAGTTCTATACCATTCTTACTGTGGAGATGTTCTTTAATTCTTACCGCATTTCCTAAATCTCTTGCTACCCACACTTGATCATATATTTCAAGTTGTGAGATGATTTTACCCACCTGGTAAGAAAACTCTAATTCATTCGTATCATCCGGACTTTCCATAATCCGGTAGATTTGCTGTAGCCTGTTCAATATCTGAGCAGCATTTAAATCCAGCGGTACATAAACACGAACATTATCATCGGGTAAAATCCCACCATTAGTACGTATTCTTCCGGTAAGTGCTTTTTGATGCTGTTCTTCCGTATTATAGTAACAAGCTGTGTCCGCAATTCCAAGTTCATTGATATAAAGGACTTTTTCTGGAATTGGATGGATATCTAAATCATGATGCATCTTATATATTTTACCTCCCTCAATTTCTACTTTCTACATTCTGTCTGTTTTTTATTATAACAATCTTCATCTTGAACCGCAATGGTTTTCTATATTTCCACTTTCATTTCCACTTTTCTTCCATATTTTCTACTATATTCTGCCGTTATCAATGCTCCGCTGCCTTTCCCGGCCTGGATTATGATTAATTGATCGGACCAGCTACTAATCAGGCGGTTTCTTCTGGGGAAAGTATATCTGGATGGCAGAGTTCCGGGTGGGTATTCTGACAGAAGCAGACCTTTTTCCTCTATACATTTCATCAGTTTGTGGTGTTCACTTGGATAGCAGATATCCAGGCCATTTCCTAATATTGCTATTGTATAGCCACCGGAGTTGAGACATGCAGTATGTGCATAGCTGTCGATTCCTTTGGCCATTCCACTGACAACTGCGATCTGGGTCTTTGCATATTCCGATGCCAGGAATACCGTTTTCTGTTTTGCTTCCTGGCTGCATCTTCTTGCCCCTACTATTCCAACTGTCTGATCCATTTTCTTGATGTTTCCTTTATAATATAACATTGGTGGCGCATCTGCAGGTTCTCTGGCACGCAAGGGATAACGCTCGTCATTCCAGCATAAGATAGAGATATTTTTGTTTTGGCAATCATCCATAATCCTTTTCGCTTTTTCCAATGAATGATTCCTGATGATACTTTCTCTTTGTCTTGCAGACAGTCCTGCCATTTTGCTTAGGTTTTTACAGTCAGCCTGATAAATTTTTTTTGCATCTCCCAGCTCATTTATCAAGTATCTGGCTGTAACAGGACCGATAAATGGTATCTGCGTAAGCCATATCCAGTATATCATTATTTAACCACCACCATTTTACTGTTACTTTTGTCCAGCTCCCGGCACGTCAGGACTTTTTCTATATCTCTCAGCCTGACCTGCTCTTCTCCCTCCAGATCAGCACTGGTTCTGGCAAGCCTTAAGAGTTTATGGATCACACGTGCACTATATCCATATTTTTCGCTGGTTTCCCGTAAGAGGTCCAAAGAATCCGCATCAAGGATGCAATATCTCTGGATCAACTCCGTTGTCATCTGTGCATTACAGTTTATCCCTTTTTCCTGCGCGTAACGTTCCTGTTGTATCTTTCTGGCATTCTTTACTTTTAATCTCAATTCCGCTGAAGAGCAGCAGGATTTCTCATCTGCTATTGCAAAAAAATCTACAGGGTGGACTTCTTTCTGTATATCTATCCGGTCCATGATAGGACCAGAGATTTTTCCCCTGTATTTAATGATCTCATAATCCGTACACTTACATTTTGCACCCGGATAATAACCACACGGACAGGGATTCATAGCTGTAATAAACATAAAATTGGAAGGAAATGTATGAGTACCGTTCACTCTTGAAATAGATACTTTTTTATCTTCGATCGGCTGACGTAATGCATCAAGAGTCCGCCTTGAAAATTCCGCAAGTTCATCCAGAAACAGTACCCCATTATGAGCCAGTGACACCTCTCCCGGCATTGCATTTGCACCCCCTCCGATCAAAGCATTCAGAGATGCATTATGATGCGGTGCACGAAACGGCCTGTATTTCATCAGGGCATGTCCATTGGGAAGAAGCCCGGAAATACTGTATATTTTTGTTACTTCCAGACATTCTTCCTCTGTCATTTCCGGAAGGATCGTAGGAATCCTCTGCGCGATCATTGTCTTACCGCATCCCGGTTCTCCGATCATCAGCATATTATGGCCTCCTGCTGCTGCAAGGACAACTGCTTCTATCAGATCATCCTGTCCACGTACATCTTTAAAATCCAAAATCCGGTCTGTTTTATCTATCCCATTCTCGGTTTCTGCTATATGAGGTGGCATCTCGAACATTTTACCTTCAAGATAACAGATCACACCTGTAAGATCATAAAACCCAAGAATCTCCACTCCATGGACCAGCCCTGCCTCTTTCACATTAGCCTCCGGTACAATTATTTTCTTTATTCCTTTCTTTTGTCCGGCAATGATCATGGGTAATATTCCCCTGCACGCCCTCAGTCTGCCATCCAGTGATAGCTCTCCGATAAAGCCATAATCCTGCAGATTTTTCACACCTATTTTTCCATCCTGGCAAAGAACCCCCACTGCCATTGCAAGATCAAAATGGGATCCGCTTTTCTTTTTATCGCTGGGTGCCAAACTGATAATCACACGCTTCTTCGGAAAAACGTAACCACTCTCATCAATAGCAGCCTGGATCCGCTCTGCCGCTTCCTTTACAGCCTGATCGCCCAGTCCTATAATCGATATCATCGGCTGTCCTTCCAGCATCTTTACTTCTATATCCACCAAATATCCATCTATTCCCTGGATAGCAAAACTTTTTACCACGGTAGCCATAACTCATCTTCCCCTATCATTTTTCTTATATGCTGTTCCTGAACCACATATTTATGTCCAATGTCTTCCACAAATTCCCGGTAACGAAATACAGCGTTGTTGGAAAAATATGCCAGCGTTTTCTTTTTTTCTGTGATCCCATCATCTATAATCCCTATCATTGTGCGGTAGCTGCTCCAGGAATAATCCTCCGAATAGTTCGTCATCTGCGCTTTTACCGGGTTCAGATGAATATAACGACTTGTCTGGAGAAAATATGCATCTTCCTCCACAAGACATGATTTATAACGGCTTTCAAAAACATGTCCCCTGTAGCTGTACTTATGATTCATATACATGGCATAACATTCTGACAGATGTTTCATAAATTTTCCAATTTCCATATCACAGGTTTCGAGAAGCAGATGGATATGATTTGTCATCAGACAATATGCATGTAAAACACATCTATATTTTATCAATGCGCTTTTTAATATCTGAAGAAACACCTGATAATCCATTTCATCCTCAAATATCGGTTTTCTTCTTACTCCCCTGTGCATAATATGGTAGGTTGCGCCCGGAAACCAGACTCTTAATTTTCTTGCAATAGTTATCCTCCTTTGATGTTGTTATATTCTATATTATCATGTATGATTCTTTGAATAAAAATCTGTCAGTCATCACAGATTTTTATTTCAATGTGTTTTCCAAGAGCATTGGCATACTTCTCATCCTTTGCTCAACATAATTTTTAAGCAAGTCATATCATAGATGATATAATTCTGCAAGACATTTACACTTTCTTTACAGAACTTTTAGGACTCGTTTAATCATTTTACAGGTACTTCATAGCGCCAGTTACTTCGCAGTGTCTGACCAGCACATTTCTTCACTGTTCACACATTTTTTTATATTACAGAATCTTCTAACAAAAGTATCGGATCTCTCCAAAATATTGAATCCATGCCTGTATCACATCATCATGTCTGGCCTCTATCATACGCATAATATTGCGAAGGGTATGATTTGGAATGTGGGAATTATTATTACAAAGCAAGCAATTACCTGTACTGGTTATCCATATTTTTGTCGCATTTGCTGTCGGTGCTCCCTTGGCAACATGAATATGAACAGGCTCAAGTGGCTTATTTTCATTTGTCCAAAAATAAATCCAGTACTCGCCAAACCTAAAAATTCGAGGCATTATCAAATCCTCCCTCTTGTGAAAACTCTATAATCAAGTGCGCCATGGAATGTATAATTTCATCAAAACGACTTATTTCTTCATCTGAATACTGAAATATATCTTCCCATTCATAATCTGGAAGCCAACATGTTGCATGTTTAAAACAATACTTCTCATCTGGAGTTTCTATATACACTTTTACTCTACCATTTGGTTTCATCTCAGAATGTGTAATTTCTGTATTGTCGTTCAATGTCATAAATGGATACATCATAATATCTTTTTCCTCCACTTTAAATATATCCTTACATCTTTATACTTCCTTGTTGCGAACCTCACATGAGTGAAATTACGTGCTTCCAGACGCTTTTGGCGTCAGACTAAACTTAAAAATTATTACATATCAAGCACTCCTGCGCCCATGATACTAAAATTCATGTCATTCCCTTTTATTTCTTTTCCCATATATCCCTCAATAAAATCAAAGTACCCATCTGAACCTGAATGTTTTTCCCATGTATCAATTGACTCCTTAATCCTTAGCAGACACATTACTGGAAATTTATAGTATTCTTTTACTTGTTCCTGTGACAGCATATCCATCTGGAACTGTTCTTTTAACAGCTCCATTATCTCATTATTCGTGTAAGGATCAAATGCCATGAGCAATGCCTTTTCAAGCCTTCCATTTTCTTTGTTTCTAAAGTTGTCTGTGTCATATTTTTCCCTACTGTAGTTCCCTTTTATATCAAATAATGCCAATGCAATAGCCTCCCTTAATCTCCGGCTGTTTGATTCCGGAAATTCACGGTGTATTTTTAATACATTTCCTTCCATTGGTAACAGCAGCATAGCATATGTTTCTTCTTCGCCCTTTCTGATCTTTCCGAATTCCCTCTCCATCTGTGAATAAATTTTTTCAAACTGGTATAACTGCATAATTCTTTATCCCTTTCCAACTTCATGGGGCAGACCGCAATGTTGGAACCAACCTTTCTGTTATATTCTTACTTAGATTATAACAATTATTTTATTTTCATACACTATATTTTTTTATTATTATCAAAAAATCTGCATCCAATGTTGCATTCTTCCAAATTATACAGTCTTTTTGATATTATTTTATTTTATGTTATCATGTATGATTCTTTGAATAAAAATCTGTCAGTCATCACAGATTTTTATTTCAATGTGTTTTCCAAGAGCATT
>CAKRYE010000071.1 GCA_934426285.1 uncultured Blautia sp. | reverse complement strand
ATCCACCTGTCGTAACTGCTTCCATGATCTCGATTAATGCTGTAAATAGTCTTGCTGTACGTTCCTTCCTGCATTCCTCTCAGATAAAAATGAGATATCATGACTCCCTTGTCTTCAAAACCATAATAGCGATCAATATTACATTGCTCATTTTCGGTCAGTTCATGATTAATGTGTGTTTCCGGATTAATGTGGCAGTAATTATAGAGACCTATCTGTATTTTCTTTCCATTTTTTGAACGGGTTAGTAAATAGCCTTCTCCCTGTGCAATAATAATTCCATCCATGTATTTCAGTAATTCATAGGCAAAATATGCGGCTTTTGCGAGTCCCCTGTAAGTCGTGAGACCTCCTCCACCATGAAATACATTAGAATTTACGATCTTGCGTTCTGTATTGTCTGTCAGATGACAATATGCCAGTCCATTGACTATGGAAGAAGTTTCAAGAAAACTTTTGAAGATATAAGCAGATTTATGACAAGTATCATTTCCAAGATCAGCCTGCCATAAAGTGGAATTCCAGGCAGTTACATATATTGGACAGTTTTTCATATCGTTTGTATCTAAAATCTGTTTTATGGTTAAAATTTCTTTTTGTAAAATATCTTTATTTTGACTAACAGGTGCGGGCTCTCCAAGTTTCAGTTCTCCTCTTGCGGATATTCTTCTTTCAATTTCGCTTCTTGGCATTTGGAGATAGTCACATCCCATGTTCTGGATTGTAAATCCATCAGGAATACAATTATTTTTTCTGCAAAAATCAAGAAAACGAACGATAATATCGTCTCCGTCTATTGCCAGAAATCCCGTATCAAAAGTACAGCCGTATATTTTAGCTGTAGGCAGGATTTGTTGTATTCCTTTACATGTTGCAAAATAATATTCAAAATATTTATCTACTGAAAAAACTCCGTAAGAAGCATATAAGATGGCGGTAGGACTGAATCTCCATTTTTTTACTTCCTCTTCACCATAGCGTTCTGTAAAATGTTCTATTACTTTCTGGATAAAATTCTGCCATTTGCTGAGATTTTGTGGAAGCAGGATTACAGAATCTCCAAATCGCTGATCTTTTTCTGCCAGACGCGCCGGTGTAAATCCCAGTTCGATCCAGGGGAGAACACCAACAGATACAAGAAAATCAAGTATCATATCTACGTAGGTAAAAGACAGCCAAATATTACCTTTGGTATTTTCATGATATACTTCAAGAGAATCATCCAGCAATCCATGAAAATACATATAGTGAAATCCTATTTCTTTTTTGGCTCTTCGTATAGTATTTCGTACATTTTCGTTTAAAAGGCTTTCCGCCCATCCGATACTGATAACATCTCTGTGACAGGAATGAAATTCTCCCAGATTTCTTTTTAATTCTATATGCATACGAATGGTGTTTCTTATTTTTTTATTTAATGGCTGATGAACTTCCTCATAAGGAGCATGGCGTAAAAGTCCCATATAGGACAGGCCGGGATTCATGTCTTGTGTGTCTGCGCTGGCTGTTTCCAGTTTCTGTCTGCGCCAGACACCAGGAGTACATCCATATACTTCGTGAAAGTTGGAAATAAAAGTATTGATATTTGAAAAACCACTTTCCAAAGCAATTTCATTAATGGATTTTTCCGAATTTCGCAAAAGTTTCATTGCTTCATTTAATCTAAGTGTGCGGAGATGATCGGCAAAAGAAACGCCTGCACTTTTCTGAAATTCTTTGGACAGATAGCTTCTGGACAAATACACATGATCTGCAACTTCCTGAAGGGAAAGTTTTTCCTTGTAATGTGTTTCAATATATTGAAATGCTTTTCTAATATTATCTTTTTCCTTGGAAAAATTTATTTCTGTTTCGTTATTGGATTCAAATTCCTGTTTTAGTATTGCGAGAAGGCCGAATAACTGGCTTAGAATATACATTCTGTTTTCATCAAGAGCATTATATGCTTTAAAAAGAAGCGCCAGTTTGGAACGTATCAGTCCAAGATATTCCTGATGTTCTTTATCAATATGACTGCAGCAACGTAGTTGCCCAATCCTATTATCTGAAATATACGAAGATAAAATGTATAAAGATAATGTGTGTGAACCATTTTCGCGGTACAATGCGTGATGTTCCCAGGGATTAAATACTATAAAATCTTCCGACTGCAGTACAAAGTTCGTTCCATTTACCATAACTGCCGTTCTTCCGGACAATACATATAAAATTTCCATTTCACTGTGAAAATCAGTAACTTCCGCTTCGCAGTCTACCTCAAATCGGATTTCATTAGTCATTTTTCCGGTCTCCTGTTTCTTTAATTATCTGTTATTAATAATAACAAAAATGCATTGTTATTTAGCAGTAAAAGTGCAGTGTATTTGTAACGATTTACTGATACTGATTAAAATTTAATTTAATCCAAATCCCGGCAGATTTCCTGAAGTCTGGAAATGATCTCATAGTTAACTGTATTTTTGCGACAGACCAGAGAGATTTTCCATGGAATAGCATCATGAAGTTTTATTTTGCGAAGGCCTGCAGGCAGTTCTTCTTCGGGATGGATATCTGCATCAATGCCAATCCCTGCTTTATCCTGACAAAAGCGGTAGATTAACGGATTTTCCATCGTGCTGATCACGATGTTTGGGGTGAATCCGAAATCGCTGCAACGTTGAATGAGATTATGATAGCTGGAATATTTCTGGTTCATGGAAATCAGTGGCTGGTCCTGCAGATCCTGAATGCTGAGGACATCTCTGGTATAATAAGGATGCCCCTGATAGACAATGGCGTTCATTTTTCCAGTATAGATAGTGGTGGAGGCCAGTTCCATATGGGAACAGGATCCGATCATAAATCCGGCATCCAGTGTACTGTCAAGAAGCCTTTCGGTTACTTCCTGATTCTCCAGTTCATCCCATTGCAATTGCAGTTGCAGTTCAGGGAAGTAGTCTGTTAAGCGAGAAATCTGCTCCAGGGGCAGTACGTTAAGTGAACCACAGGCAAAGCCAATGTGAATGGTGCGCTGACGATGGTTTAATTGCTGCATTTTCTGTTTCAGATCCTCCAGATGGTAAAGGAGTTCCTGACTCTGGGTATAGAAATAATGACCACTTTCTGTGGGAATTGTTCCATTGGTAGTACGCTGGAAAAGCTGAGTCTGAAGTTCGTTTTCCAGTTTTACGATAATGCGGCTTAATCCCTGAGGGGTGATAAAAATCTGATGTGCTGCTTTGTTAATGCTGCGTTCTTCGTATACAAGGCGGAAACAGCGGATGTCTCTGGTATCCATATGAAATATAAACTCCTTTTGTTTGATACCTTTTAGTATACGCTGTTGAAAGAAGAATGAAAAGCCTTGATGTATTCAGTGAAAGATCAAAGCTGGCAGATTTCGGATTTATCAGAAGTCTGCTTTTCTGCATTGTATTCCTCCGGGAACAGGTATGGTTTTATAAATTCCAGGTTCTTTCCAAACAGTCTTGCGATAAAACCAACGAGTAAAGCTGCAATAACGGTACCTTCACGTACTCCGTTTAATCTGCCGGAGAAAACAAATGAAAGAACTCCTGCAATAATGGTCATAGAGGAATCAAAGATGATCTTGGTTGTTCCGAAGTTTGTATTCCAGGTCTGGACAACTGCGCGGACAAAAGATTCTCCCGGAAGCATAACAACATCTGCTACTACTTCGATATAAACACCAAATCCCAGTACAAGACAGCCAAGGAGCAGAGCAATTACTTTCATAAAATAGTCCTGCGGATTTACCCAGAATAACAGATACATAGTAAAGTCAATGAAGTATCCAAATGCAATGGATACAGGAATCTGAAGAATATTCTCTATCTTAAAGTTCTTTCTTAAAATGAGAATCTGCAGTGCGATCAGCAATAAACTGAAGATGATAGTGAAATTTCCCAGTGTGAAAGGAAAATTCAGACTCAATACATAAGGAATAGATGAAATTGGGGATGTACCAAGACTTGCCTTAGTTACAAGACTGACTCCAAGGGAGTTGATAAACAGTCCCACTAAGAATAAAAGGTATCTTTTTAGTTTGTTCATAATAAAAAATTTCTCCTCTCATGTTTATAAAAATCTGCCAATGGCAGAATTCTTACCCATATATAAATCAATTTCAAAAATCTCAAAAAGACAGACCAGTCCTCAAATGTGGGACTAATCTGTCGAAATATCGTTACTGTTCATGCGCCATTATCCCGCAAAGGAAGCATATTACTGCGCGTAGGGCAACGGAATATCAGTTGAATATCAGATATCCAAAGCTACATGGTACCCTTCATATACTGCATTTGTAATAGTAGATACACGGTGGGCATCGCCGATCACTCTTACAAATGGTGCACTGTCACGGAGAGAATCCGCAAGTGCACTTCTGGAACGCTGACCAAGTGCACAGATTACAGAAGTTCCCGGAACCAGAATTTGCTGCTTGTCTTCTGTTTCGCAAAGAACTCCGTCAGGACGGACTTCCAGGCCGCGGCATCCGGTATGTACAGTTACATATTTTTCAATCTCTTTTAAGAGAAGCGGACGATGCCGTACATTGGCATCCGGAGCCAGTTCTGTTCGCATCTCTACCAGATGAACCTGTTTTCCTTCCTGACCAAGATGGATTGCACATTCACATCCTGCAAGACCACCACCAAAGACAACTACCTGATCTGTAACTTTCTCTTTTTCGAGATAGTAATTGTTGACGATGATTACGTTGTCACCATCCAGTCCTTTGATCGGAGGAACAAGTGGCTGAGAGCCTACTGCTATGATCAGTGCATCAGGTGCTTCTTTTTCTACATATTCAGGTGTGACTTCCACAGAAGTACGGATTTCCACGCCTGCATTTCGGGCAAAAAGTGCATAGGTATTGGAAAGCTCATACATTTCTCTCTTGAATGGAAGTGCCTGTTCGCTTTTCAGGATTCCACCAAGTTCTGCCTCTTTTTCACAGAGGATTACCTTATGACCGCGTCTTGCAGCAGTGTATGCAGCATAAAGACCGCCAGGGCCACCGCCTGCTACGAGGACTTTTTTCTTTGCAGGTGCAGGCTGTATTTCGCAGCCTTCGATTTCACGTCCGATCAGAGGGTTGACAGTACATCTTCTGGTTGAAGTTGCAGCACGTTCAGCCATGCAGGTAAAGCAGCGGAGACATTTCACAATCTCATTTTCGCGGTTTTCCATGACTTTTCGCGGTAAGAACGGATCAGCGAGAAGTGCTCTTGCCATATAGACGATATCAGCTTTTCCAGAAGCAATGATTTCTTCCATCTGAGCCGGATCGTTGAGACCGCCGATGGTTGCCACAGGTATGGAAACATGCTTCTTAATTTCTGCTGCCAGATATACGTTACATCCATGCTCTTTGAACATAGATGGATGGGTATCTCCAAAGCCACGCTGATAAGTTCCTGCTGATACATGGATCAGATCCACATAAGGTTCGATCGTCTGTGCAATACGAACACCCTCTTCCAGATCATATCCTCCCTCAAAAAGTTCAGAACCGCTCATACGGAATTCGATTGGAAATCCAGGTCCTACTGCATCACGGACAGCTTTCAGAACTTCTACAGCAAGACGACAACGATTTTCCAGGCTTCCGCCGTATTTGTCAGTACGTTTGTTAAAATAAGGAGAAAGGAACTGATTGATCAGCCAGCCGTGACCACCATGGATCATCAGCATCTGGAAGCCGGCACGTTTGGCAAGTGCTGCTGTTTTTCCATAAGATGCGACAATGTCCTGAAGCATTTCTTCTGTAAGGGCTTTTACCGGTACTCCATCCGGGCGGACTGTATCACAGGCACCCCACTGATGCATGGAATGCTGACGGGATTTATCTGTCATATAAGTGCCTGCATACATTCCGGAATGAGAAAGCTCAAGGCTTGGAACTGCACCGTGTCTGGAAATCGCGTCCGCTGTATAGGTTGCAGATGCAAGAGAATTCAGAATTGCAGTATCCAGATGATATGCATGAGAACCGTCCGTTTCCGGGTGGACCATACATTCGCTGACTGTCACGGCAGCAGCACCGCCTTTGCCGCGCAATTCATAAAATGCAGTTGATTTCGGACCGATACAGCCGTCATTGGTGATATCTGTTCCACCCATAGGTGCGGAAAACATTCGATTACGGAAAGTTACACGGCCAATCTGGATCGGACTGGATAAATGTGGGAAATTTCGTTTCATAATATAGGCTCCTCTTTTTCGTATGAATTTTTCGTAGGTATATTCTGATATCAGGGGCTTGTGGCAGCCAGGAGCTTCTATTCCTGCTGCCGCGCTCTGTTACTAAGAATAGCAAAAAAGTGCATTGTCATCTATCAGTAAAATGACAATGCACTTGTAACAATTTGTTGATACCTGCTTTTCAGATATTTTATTTTATGATCCTCCTGAAAAGTTGCCACCGAATTGGAAGTAGTATCCAGATAAAAAATTTATTTGTATCGAAACTGTTGTCCGTGTTATGATTAACAGGTAGATGGCAGACAGCATATGATAAAAAGAAGCTGTCTGCATGGACAGAAAGGCAGGTTAAATCTGATGAAACAGGAAAATTACATAAAGGGTATGATAATGATCATCCTGTCGGCGTTTTTCTTTGCTTGTATGAATGTGAGTGTACGTCTGGCAGGTGATCTGCCGTCTGTGGAGAAGAGTTTCTTCCGGAATCTGGTGGCGGCGGTGTTTGCAGCGATAATTCTCTGTAAGAATCGTACAGTGCCGAAGGTGGATAAGAAATACTGGGGACCGCTGATCCTGCGTTGTGTGTGTGGGACACTGGGGATTCTGTGTAACTTTTATGCCATTGATCATCTGTTGGTGGCAGATGCATCAATCCTGAATAAGTTGTCTCCGTTTTTTGCGATTATTTTTTCATTCCTTTTGTTAAAGGAAAAAATCAGACCGGCGCAGGCTGCGTGTGTTGCGCTGGCGTTTATAGGATGTTTATTTGTAGTGAAACCGGGATTTCAGAATGCGGCACTTGTTCCGGCACTGATTGGAGTCTGCGGTGGACTGGGAGCAGGAATTGCGTATACGATGGTGCGTGTACTGGGAACTCACGGAGTGAAGGGACCGGTTATCGTGTTTTATTTTTCATTTTTCTCCTGTTTGTCGGTTGTACCCTGGATGTTGTTCCATTTCACTCCGATGAGTATGAAACAGCTTGTGACATTGCTGATGGCAGGATTATTTGCAGCGGGCGGACAGTTTACGATTACGGCTGCATACACCTATGCACCTGCAGGGAAGATTTCCATTTTTGACTATTCGCAGATTATTTTTGCTACGATGCTGGGATTTATCCTGTTTGGGGAGATTCCGGATAAGTACAGCTTTACAGGATATGTGCTGATTATTCTGGCATCATTGGGAACATTTCTTTATAATATGAGAGTAGCTAAGGCTTGTAAATAATGGATAGGGATCCGGCTCAGGCTTTTTGCTTCCGGTATTCTCCGGGAGTCATTCCATAGGCTTTTTTAAAGATACGCATGAAATGCTCAGGTGTTTCATATCCCACCAGCTCACAGATTGCCGGAATGCTTAAGCGTGTCTGGGTCAGGGCGCGGCATGCCTGGTTTAATTTAATATCACGTATGATCTGAAGGAAGGTACGGCCGGTACCTTCCTTTATTAATGTACTGAAATGAGACACACTGTAGCCGAAATGTGAAGCTGTATCACCCAGAGTTGCAGTCTGATAATTATGATTGATATAATTCAGGATTTCAGTCATGGAATTACCGGCAGTATCCTTTGTCAGAATGGATTCAATGTCCTTTTCGTGGTAACGCAGAAGCTGAGCCCAGAAAAGAACCAGCATGGAATTCAGGAAAGTATAGCTGTATTTTTCGTGTCCCAGATATTCGATAAAAAGGTTCTCAAGAGATTCTATGACAGAGGAATCATTTCCTGCATGAAAGATCAGAAAATTTCCCTCTGTTTTGTGAAATAATACATGAGCAAAAAACTGTGCCAGTGAACTGTCAGCGGTCAGTGTCTGGAAGAAGGTTGACTGAAACGTAGAGCTGCGTACAAGAATATTGACAGCAATACTGTCATCGAAGACTCCTACGCTGTGTTTGGTATGGGGCGGAATAATGCAGATATCTCCTGTGGTCAGAGTGTGAGAGATTCCCTGGATTGTGGTATGAACAGTTCCATCATATACACACAGGATTTCAAAAAACTCATGTTCATGGACATAGACCGGACTGTAGCGATAATGCTTGCAGAGCATGATATTGCCTGTGAGATTACAAAACATATCACTTTCTTCCAGATAAGGAAACCAGGCTTCCCGGCGGAGTGCAGGAACAAAAAGTTTGTGGGAAGTAATATAATCAGGATCCAGATGTTTACAGTATTCCATAAAGGTTTCAGGATGCTCTTTTTCTGCCAGGTAAAGATCCCGGTAAAATAATTCATCATCTTCATAAGAATGTATATAATTCCGGAATTCATTTCTGTTTAATTTCATTACATAGCCCTCATTTGTATGGGAAATTTATATAGGAAAATTTCCTTATGTTTCCATGGTTTTCTGTTTCTTTTCTGTCGGCACACTGGTTGTAATTACA
>CAKRYE010000070.1 GCA_934426285.1 uncultured Blautia sp. | reverse complement strand
CGCCATCTTAAGGCAGCAGGTCTGATCGTACTTCTGGTGCTTGATGAAAATACAGCAAAAGATGAGACATTAAAGACCCTGGATGGTTTCTATGCGAACTGGCAGATTGACGGAATCACTGTAAAGGATGCCATTGATTTCGTGAAGAAAAAATCTGCATTTGCAGTACAGAATGCCCAGGATGGAAATTATATCTAAATAAAGTCAGGTAGATATTCGCAATCTGCAAAAAAGCAGTCAGCAGTGGATGAAGATCTGCAGTAATGTTATAAAATGCCACAGAGAATGAACTCTGTGGTATTTTGTTTTCTTGACAAGTGTTACAGCAGCGGATTATACTTCGGTTATATGAAAATGCCGCGTGTCGGTGATGCTGTTTACAGTAATTCTATAATACAGACAGGAAAGATAATAGAAATATGCAAACGAAGGATGAAAGTAAACTTATTAATAAAAAGAAAGAGGTAATTTTCGGAACTATCCTGACGATTACAGGCGGAATCCTGTGGGGGATCTCCGGTGTATGCGGTCAGTTTTTATTTCAGAATAAAGAGGTTACGGCTTCCTGGCTGGTACCCATACGTCTGGTGACAGCCGGACTTTTGCTGTTGCTTTATTATGTTATCAGGGACAAGGGGAAAGCATTTGACATCTGGAGAAGTAAGAGAAACCGTACAGATATTATTGTCTATGGACTGGCAGGAATGATGTTGTGTCAGTACAGCTATTTTCAGACCATCGAATGGTCCAATGCAGGAACAGCCACAGTCATCCAGTACCTGGGACCTGCCCTGATCGTTGTCTGGGTATGTCTGCGGATGAAACGGCTTCCCGAAAAAAAAGAGGTTCTGGGAGTGATCCTGGCAGTGACCGGAATCTTTCTGATCGCAACCCATGGGAATCCAACATCCCTGGCATTGTCCCAGAAAGCGTTGATCATGGGGTTGATTTCAGCAGTTTCCGTTGTAATATATACAGTAAAACCTGCAAGATTACAGGCACAGTTTGACACACCGCTGGTACTGGCATGGGGAATGCTGATCGGAGGCGTGGTACTTATGGCTGTATTTCGTCCATGGGATTATCAGGTGATTTTTGACAGGGAAACATTTATGGCCCTTGCCTTTATTATTCTTTTTGGAACCATGGCAGGATTTTCCATGTACCTGACAGGGGTAAAGATGATAGGTTCTGTAAAAGCCAGTCTTTTTTCCTGTGTGGAACCGGTGGCCTCTATGGTATTAACTGCAGTCTGGATGAAAGTCAGCTTCACTACACCGGATTTGATCGGAACTCTGTTTGTAATTGCCACGATCATTATTCTGGCAATTCCTGCAAAGAAAAAATAAATTAGTAAGGATACCACAAAGATATTGCATATTACACATTATGTCAAAGAATGTGTTATAATCCATTTTGTATAATATTGCATATATGGGGATTGGTTTTGCAGTATAAACTGTTATAGAACAGGGGCTGCGCAGTTGAATGGAGGTATTTTTATGCGGCTGAAAAAAGTACAGAAAGCGTTGAAAACGAAAAATATTAATTATGAATATACGGAAGAGAATGGGTGCGGAAGTATTGATTTCATGTTCCGCGGTCTGAGATTTCATATATGGGAATATGAGGATCGTGTCTGGGGAGTTGAGACAAACGTATTTGAAGCAGGCAGAAGCCAGGATATTGAGGGTGCTTATGAGGATGTTATTTCAGAAGAAATCCTGTCATGGCCGGATATGCTGCCTGGAATGTAAATATTTATCCTGTGAAGATCAGAAGTAAGCAACAGGCGGGGTGTCTGTAGCAGAAAGTGAGATCATAAACCTGAAAAGGAGTGAGATTTACGAAAAAATATCAAACCAGACGGATTGTATTAACACTGTGTTTTGCAGTTACCTGTATGTTTTCAAATGTGCATGCAGCAGAGATTGCAGGTCCGCCACGGCCCAAGGCACTGACAGTTACGCCGGTACCAACAGCAACACCAAAACCGACACAGATACCAATATCAACACCGGAGCCTGTACCAACACAGAAGCCAACATCAACACCTGTACCGGACATTGCTGAAACAGATGCATCGAATCCGGCAGATCAGGGAACATTAAGCAGACCGGATCACCCGGATACGATTTCAGCAGACAAGCTTGTTTTTATTGGAGATTCCAGGACAGAGGGGCTGAGGGATGCTGTAAGGGATGACAGTGTCTGGTCCTGTCTTTCTTCCATGGGATATGACTGGATGGTATCTACAGGTGTGCCGCAGGTAGAAGATCAGATAGAGGACAATACAGCAGTCATTATCCTGATGGGAGTCAATGATCTTTATCATGTTAATGATTATATCAGCTATATTAATTCCAAGGCAGCAGAATGGGGAAACCGTGGAGCCCAGACATATTTTGTATCTGTGGGACCGGTACAGAATGATCCGTACTGCAGCAATGGGGAGATAGAGAGCTTTAATGCAGCGATGCAGGCAAACCTTAGCGGGGTTACTTATATAGATATATATTCACATCTGGTATCTGAAGGCTTTTCGACTGTAGATGGAATACACTATCCGGACAGTGTATCTATAGATATTTATAATTACATACTGGATCATCTGGAAGAGCAGAGGAGTGGAATCTGGGGATAAATTCCACAGCATGTTTCCGCTTCCAGATAGGGAACAGATTTCTCTGGCAGACGTAATTTTCCCTCTGCTTAATGCTGACAGCATGAAAAAAGGTTTTCCACATATCAGTAAATTCATCTTCATATGCTTCTGTCTGGCGCAGAGTCAGGAATTCTTCCTCTGTAAGATAACGCAGATAGTTTTCGCCGTCCTTTGGGTGCACACAGGCAATTTTACGGTTATCGTCAATGATCATCCAGTGTTCTGAGGGCATTCGGTCTGCGAAATGTCTGCCAACCAGCATGATCACATCATTTTTGGGCTCCAGATGGCTGATATATACTCTGGAATCCAGACTCTGGAAGCGGGCAAATTCTCGGAAATGATGGGCTTCATTGGATACCCTGCGTCGGATTTCCAGAAGCTTTACCACATGAGGATTGGTATATAGCTGGGTTACAGTATTTCCCACTGCAAAGCCTATTCTCAGAAAATTATAAATTGCCTGTAGAGCATCTTCATCTGCGGACAGGGAAGCATAGTAGATATCCAGATAAGCTTCCTCTGAAATATCTCTGCGGATAGAACGGATCACTTTTTCTGCTTTGGAAGAATTTCCGTCTACGTGGATATATTCGTCAAACATTGTCTGTTGAAATACAGGTTCTTTTCTTAATTGTATCTGACTGTGACCCGCCTTCAGGGCAGCAGACCAGGCATCATAGATGCAGGTCATGATGTCCTCAAGGCGGTCCTGACATGTAAATATTTTCATGAATTTTCTCTTCTTATTATTCCTATTTTATTCCAAAATCTGCAAGGGTCATCTGGGAATAGGATTCACCGGAATGCCGGATCTTCCACAGATCATTTTTATCTACAGTGACTAATTGTCTTGTGATGTATTCCTGTTCAATGGGAGTATGATACATCTGTCTTCCTCCACAGGTAATAAAATAGTGCGCCCGTTTTAATACCACGCCCATTTTCTTTAAGCTGTCAAAATCCAGCCTTCCATATCGTCTGGCATGGGTGATACGGCTGGCTGATTTTGGACCGATGCCAGGAACGCGAAGTAAAACTGCGTAGCTGGCTCTTTCTACATCCACAGGAAACTGCTCCAGGTGACGCAGGGCCCAGTCACACTTTGGGTCTAATAATTCATTGAAGTTTGGCTGCTCTTCCGATAACAGTTCTCCTGCCTGAAATCCATAGAAGCGCAGCAGCCAGTCTGCCTGATACAGGCGATGCTCCCGCAGAAGAGGAGGCGGTGTGCCAATCTGGGGAAGAACCGTATCCTCATTCAGTGGAATATAGGCAGAGTAAAATACACGCTTCAGATCAAAGCCCTGATATAATGCCTGAGTAGTCTGCAGCAAAGTATAATCACTTTCCCCGGTTGCGCCAATGATCATCTGGGTGCTCTGGCCTGCAGGGGCAAAGCTCCGTTTCAGATCAGACATATCACGGGGCGCCAGCTGGCAGGCATTCTCCCAGGTGAGAATTCGATTGTACATTTCGTTTTCCTTGCCTGAAAATACGTTTCGGTCATTCTTTGTCGGAGCATTGTCAGCTTTAAGCTTTGCATCCATGTTCTGGCTTTCAAGCTTTTCTCTGAATATTTTCTTGGAATTATCTGAAAAAATTCCCTGATTTAAAAACTGATTTCCGCGGCTCCGGTCCATATATGCAGATTTGCCCACAGCTATTCTGTGAGAGGAAATCGTGTTCTGCACCTTTCCCATAGGATTCAGGATGTTCTGCATGGTCTTATTCGGTGCCAGCAGGCGCAGGCTCTCCTGTGTGGGAAGCTCCATATTCACACTGATACGGTCAGCCAAATATCCGGCAGCAGCCAGAAGCTCATCAGAGGCTCCGGGAATGGTTTTCACATGAATGTATCCGTTAAAATGGTATTTGGTGCGGAGAAGCAGCAGTGTTTCACACATCTTTTCCATAGTATAGGTAGGATTCTTCAGGACGCCTGAGCTGAGAAACAGTCCTTCAATATAGTTCCTTTTATAAAATTCAATGGTTAACTGACAGATCTCCTCAGGGGTAAAGGTTGCCCTGGGTACATCATTGCTGGAACGGTTGATGCAGTATTTGCAGTCGTAGGCACAGTGATTGGTCATCAGGATCTTAAGCAGAGAAATACACCTTCCGTCTGCAGCAAAACTGTGGCAGATACCGCATGCCTCCGCATTGCCGAGCTCTCCTTTCTTACCCCGGCGGCTGGAACCGCTGGAAGTACATGCGACATCATATTTTGCTGCATCAGCCAGAATCTGTAATTTCTCCTGGGTGGTATAAGTGCTGTCTGTGATGGAATTCATATCCTTATTATACAAACTTATGTTCGATAATGCAAGGACTATTTGAACATTTGTTCCCCCCCTGGCTTTATTCGCTTTGCGGATGATGCTTTTCTATTCCGTTTCCGTAACCTTAATTTTTTTCTGGAAGTCTTTGGTATAGTGAATCTCATAATCAGAAGTTACGAAAAATGCCTGTACATCATCCAGGGATTCAGCAAGCTTCATGCCATCCTCCAGACCCAGGGCAAAGCAGGTGGTACTCAGTGCATCCCCGTCTACAGACTTGTCGGAAATAATAGTAACAGCGATCAGTCCATTGTCATAGGGATATCCGGTTTCAGGATTGAGCAGGTGATGATATAATGTGCCATTCTGTTCAAAGCATCTCTCATAAATTCCGGAAGAAACCACAGACTTATCTTTAATGTCCATAACTGCGATTGTCTCACTGCGGTCTGCAAATGGTTTCTGGATCCCGATTTTAAAAGCAGAATTGTCCGGTTTTTCGCCAATACAGAGAACATTTCCACCAAGATTGATGATCGCACTTTTTACATTCTGAGAAACCAGATAATCCTTCAGGCGGTCTGCAATATAACCCTTGGCAATGGCGCCAAGTTCAATTGCAGTATCGTCTGTTTTTAATGTAATCTCATTTTTATCTTTATCAACAGAAATATTGTGATAATCACATTTGGGTAATGCTGCCTGAATCAGACTGTCCTTCGGTACCTGGGGATCTTCGGCAGTGAAATCCCACAGAGATGTCAGCGGTTCAATGGCAATATCAAATGCTCCTTTGGACAATTCAGAATAATCAAGCCCCTTAGAAACCAGCTCCGCCAGAGAATCCGACACCTGATAAGTATCCTCTGTTCCCTCCACGGGTGTAAGCTTCCGGTGATTTAATTTGTATAATTCACTGTCAGCAGCAGTGCGGCTGAATACTTTTTCATATTTGTCACACAGATTCATACATTCGGTGAGCAGGTCTTTGTCCTTAGAATCATAAATAGTAACTGTAACTGCGGTATTCAGTTTGATTGCAGTAGCAGAAATAGGTTCCTGGGAATCAGCAGCTGTATTTTCCCTGCTTTTTGTCTGTGTCGAACATCCGGATAAAACAGCCGAAGACATGACAAGAGCTGTTGCGAAGAATAAAAAAGTACAGTGCTTTATTATTTTGGGGGCAGATATATGATATAATGACATAAATGTAACCTCGTTTTATAAAACTGAGAAAATAATTTATTATAAGAACAAGCTTTAGTATATCAGAAAAGACAGAACAAAACTATCTTTTCGAAAGGGAGATGCTAAAATTCTAAAAGACCGTTTGCGGGACTGTTCAGACAGTCAATCGTAAACGGTCTTTTTTTGAACGCCAACTGAGTTTGACAGTCAGAGGTAGTACATTTATAGTGATATTATAAGAAAAAAACAGTCACATGAAAGAAAATAGAGTTTTATTAGCAGTGAAACAACATTTAAGTAAATATAGAATTGAAGATCGCAAAATTGGAGGGTATTTTATATGGCATCTATCTGTATTCTGGATGAATTTGAAGTACATAAAAATGAGAAGTTTCTTGCAATTGCGGAACAGTTAAAACCAGAACTTCATAAACGAGAAATTAAACCTGTAAGTTTACTTACACTAGAAACAAAGGGACATCCGGAACCGGTGATCGTGGGTAAGGAACCGGCTGAGGAACTGAGTAAAAAGCAATTAAAAAGAAATGAATCTGTAATTCTGGATTTTGGAAATCATCATGTTGGATATGTAACTCTGGATCTGGAGTCAGTAGGAAGCCACCAGGATGCACCGGCATATATTTTTCTGAAATTTGCAGAGAGGCTGGATGAACTGGCAGCAGACAGTGACCAGTATAATGGATGGCTAAGCAGAAGCTGGATCCAGGAAGAGCATATTCATGTAGATGTACTTCCTGTAAAACTGGAATTGCCGAGACGATATGCATTCCGCTATCTGGAGATTAAAGTAATTGATGTGTCTCCTAAGTATTCTCTGGTGATCAGTGATGTGACAGGTACATCCGTGTCCGCAGCAGATAAAGAAATTCAGCCGGTTTCAGCAGAGGAACCGATTTTCCGGGAAATTGATAAAGTAAGTATCCGTACATTGAGAAACTGTATGCAGCTTGTATTTGAAGACGGTCCGAAACGTGACCGCAGAATGTGGCTGGGAGATTTAAGACTGCAGGCAAGAGCGAATTACAAAACTTTTGGAAATACGGATCTGGTAAAACGCTGTCTGTATCTTTTTGGCGGACTGACCTTTAATGAGGGAAAAGTTCCGGCATGTCTTTTCCTGGAACCGGAATTGGCTCCGGATGATACGTATCTTTTTGATTACGCATTATTATATGGATCTGTGCTGCTTGACTATTATGAGGAAACAAAAGACAGAGAAACATTGGAAGACCTTTATCCTGTAGCAATCCGTCAGATCGAAATTGGAATGTTTTATCTGAATGAGGAGAATATTGTACCGGACAGAAGCGGTGAATTCTGGTGTTTCGTAGACTGGGGAGAAGGACTGAATACACAGGCCGCTTCTCTTGCAATCCTGATTTATTCTATGAGATATGGCATCCGTCTGGCTGGTTATATGAACGATGAAAAGACAGCTGACTGGCTTGCAGAGAAGATGGAACTGCTGAAGAAGTCAGCAGTAGAACATTTCTGGGACAAAGAACAGCAGCTGTTTATCAGCGGAAAAGACAGACAGGTATCTTGGGCAACCCAGGTCTGGATGATTCTTGCCAGAGTATTTAACAAGGAACAGAACCAGAAGCTTATTCTTCATACAATAGAAGTAAATCCACGTATTCGAATGGTAACACCATACATGTATCATCACTATATTGATGCATTGATCCGTTCTGATGAGAAAGAACGTGCTTTGGATGAAATGAAACGTTACTGGGGTGAAATGGTGAAAGATGGTGCAGATACATTCTGGGAGTTATACAATCCGTATAATAAATTTGAATCTCCATATGGATCTGTGGCTGTGAATAGTTTTTGCCATGCATGGAGCTGCACGCCAACATATTTTCTACGCAAATTTTATAAATAAAATTGACGGGATGACAGCCCTCTTATTCTGCAGCCCAAGGTTACAGATGGGAGATTATCTTGTAAAGGAACTTATCTGACTTATTAAAACAGAAGACGGAGAGGAATAGAATGATAGGAAAAAGTTATTGGATCTGGTATCCTGGAGATTTTGAATTATATCATGGAATGAAACAGAATTTCAGCCGTGTGGAGAGAGGCTATGGATGGCCTGCATTCTGGAAGAGTGAAGGCTTCCGTAACCGTGTGGCGTTTCGGCGTATTTATGAGTTGGAAAAAGAAACTACATTTACCGTATTTTCCAATGCTGTCGGTCATGTTCTTGTAGAAGAAGAAAAGGGAGATAAGAAATATCCATTTGGAAAACTAATCACAGCAGATCCGGGAAAAGTAAAGGTTTCCATTCACGCTGGCTGTGTAGAAGCATTTCCTTGTATTTATGTGCAGGGTGATATGATCTGTTCTGATAAGGGATGGATGGCAGAAGATTACAATACGCCACCAGTACCAGCGGGGCAGAGTAAATATTTTACAGAGCCAGAACAGAATCCGGCTATCTGGGAATATAAAGAAAAAGAATACGATCCTGTCAGAGTGACGCCATGTCATGGCGGCTTGTTATTTGAATTTGAAACAGAACTGGATGCGGTTCTGGAAGTAAAATTCCAGAGAGGATATATGCCGATCAAAGTC
>CAKRYE010000069.1 GCA_934426285.1 uncultured Blautia sp. | reverse complement strand
AGATAAAATGGAAAAATCCAGCTTCCCATCAAAATTCATTTTCTTTGCATTCAATACCACACATTTATCGTTCATAAATATAATTTTCTCCTTATAAATAAAATATCAGAAATATAAATAAGCCAGTTCTACAACTTCCTATTATTGAGCTAATCCGAGTATATCATATTTCCCGATGAAAAAACACACCTACATATACAGAACCCTGATATGCAAAAAGCCCCATGCCCAGCACCTGGACGGTGCGGACATGGGGCTTGATTTTAAATTTTATTTTTAATTACTGTCCCAGCTCATTCTGAAGATCTGACTGTGCTTGGTCAAGTGCTTCTGCCACATCTACGCCATTCTCAAAGATATCATTCAGAGTAACAGTTGTGAACTCTGTATTAATGGACGGATAGGAAGAAGAAGAATGAGATTCAAGACCTACGATTCCATCTTCGATCTCTTTCAGTACATCAAATGGATTGTTCTCGAAATACTGTACATACTGGTTATCAGGATTATCTGTTACAGCTTCGTCAGACCATACAGCCTTATTGCAAGGATCGAATCCAAGAAGATTCCAGATTTCTGCTGCACCGTCTTTGGAGAGTTTCGCATAGGAAAGGAATTCAGCTGCAAGTTCAGCATTCTCGCCGTCAGCTACAACTGCTGTACCTGTTCCGCCGCCACCAACGGATTTTGCTTTTGTATCTTCTACAACCGGTGCAGGTGCGATTGCAATCTTACCGGAAAGTTCAGGCATATAACTTGTGTATCTGGACATCTGCCACATTGGCATGATCGCGCATGCATAATCACCACTGTTGAATGCACCGTATGCTTCTTCTTTGTCAGGGTTTCCTCCAGGTACTGTTCCGATTGCCTTTGCATCATAAAGATCTTTTAAGATATTCATTGCTTCATTCATCTGCTCAGAATTTACAGTAACTGTATCACCATCTGTATATTCTCCGCCAAGTTCTGCAAGAAGAAGGTTCTCTGTCCAGAGTGCTGTGGTATCTGCTGTTCCCAGATATTTACCTGTTGCTTCATAATATTTGCTTCCTGCATCCTTGAAATCATCCCATGTCTTAATGGTTGTATAATCAATACCTGCTGCATCCAGAAGTTCTGTATTGTAGAATGCCACTGTAGCACCAACGTGTGTTGGAAGTCCGTAAAGTTTACCATCCTTGCTGTACAGATCAAGTCTGGACTGTACGATATCGCCTGTGGATGTATATGGCTCTGCAGCATCTGTCAGATCCATCAGTGCAGGTGTTCCCTGTGTAAAGTTAGCAAATTTACCCTGCTCGATATCTACGAAATCCGGAGCACCTTCGCCGGAAGTTAATGCGATCTGCAGTTTGTTATGCATGTCATCATATGGCATTACATTTACATCAACCTTAACCTGTTTGTCAGGATTTGCTTCGTTCCATTTCTCTGCCATGTTCTCATAGAACTGTCCGTGAAGTTCTACGAATGTCCAGAATTCCAATTCTGTTGCAGAACTGTCGTCTGCTGCCTTTACCTCAAATCCTCCAAAGGTTCCCATCATCATGGCTGCACATAATGCAAGTGCCATCGCTTTTCTTTTCTTCATGTTGTGTCCTCCTTTATTTTCGTTTTATTAAACGTTTTACTTCTTGTTTATAGATATACCACTTAATTTCTGGTTTGTAAATATATTTTCTTTATTTTTTGTGTTTTCTATTGTTATTCCCAAAAATACATTTATTTTATTATGCATTTTTCACAAGATTATACGTTTTACTTAATTTATGCATTTTTACCCAGTCTGATTACATTCCAGGTTGCTTTTTTCAGCATTGTCTGCAATTCTCCTGATTCTACTTTTCCTGCTGCCACCTGCTTCGGCATAACCTTCTCTCCGTCCGGGCCGTTTTCTGCCTTAAGATCATCGTTTTCCAATACAATGTGCTCTTTTACCTGGTATCCCTGGAAGCATCTCACATCTGCAGTGAGCAGAATATCCTCTTCAAGGTTACGGTTTACCGCAAAGATAGTCACTTCCTCTGCTTCTTCATTGTAAACTGCCACACTGACAATATCAGAAACCTCTCCGTGCTCCAGAGTCGGATGAGACGGGCCATCTACCAATGGCTGCAGGACTGTACCGCGGCCATATCTGGATGCATGGAGAAATGGATAATAAATAGTCTGTCTCCATGCTGTCCCGTCCTTCTCCGTCATAACAGGCGCAATAACATTTACCAGCTGAGCCAGGCAGGCAATTTTTACTCTGTCTGCATGTTTCAAAAGTGTAATCAGCATCAGGCCTACCAGAAGAGCATCTTCGAAATTATAATGATCCTCCAAAAGCGGCGGCGCAATCTGCCACGGATGGTTGGTTGTGATATCTTCCTCTTCGCTCTTGGAATGGAACCATACATTCCATTCATCAAAGCTTAAATTGATGGTCTTCTTACTGCGTTTCTTTGCCTTCACAAAATCGCAGGTGGAGATCACAGTGCGGATAAATGCGTCCATTTCATCACATTTCGCCAGATAATCTGTGCTGTCATTATTCAGATTGCCATAATACTGATGGAGGGATACATAATCCACATAATCATAGTCATATTCCAGACTAGTTGCTTCCCACTGTGGGAATGTGGGCATGTCCATAAAAGAGCTTCCGCAGGAAACCAGTTCGATAGACGGATCTATAAGCTTCATAGCTTTGGCAGTTTCCTGTGCCACACGGCCATATTCATGCATGGTTTTCTTTCCCAGCTGCCACTCTCCGTCCATTTCATTTCCCAGACACCAGAGTTTGATGTTATATGGATCTTTTATTCCATGTTTGATACGCAGATCGCTGTATTTTGTTCCAGACGGATGATTACAGTATTCCAAAAGATTGCAGGCATCTGCCGTTCCTCTTGTTCCCAGATTCACAGCCATCATTATGTCTGCCCCTGCTTTCTCTGTCCATCTGGCAAATTCTCCCAGACCGAATGTATTGGGTTCCAGGCTTCTCCATGCCAGATCCAGTCTGGGTTTACGCTCAGACAGCGGTCCCACACTGTCTTCCCAAAAAAAGTTGGATACAAAGTTTCCGCCAGGATAACGGATCACAGGTACATTGAGATCCTTTACCAGTTCCAGTACATCCTTACGGAATCCGTCTTCGTCTGCAGTTGCATGATCTGGTTGATAAATGCCGCCATATACTGCTCTACCCAGATGTTCGATAAAAGAACCATAGATTCTTTTATCTACTTCGGAGATGCGAAAAGCCTTATCAACGATCATTTTTGCGTTTTTCATAGTCTGTCCTCCTGTTTGTCTGTTAATCATTATATTTCTGTCTGTTTTATTGCCACTATTATGTCAAGCGGATATTCGCAATCCGCTTCGATACTTGCTAGATTCGGTTAACCCTTTACTGCACCGGCAGTCATACCTTCGATAAAGTATTTCTGGAAACACAGGAACAGGATCAGGATCGGAAGTATTGAGAAGAATGATCCCACGATCAAAAGGTCATAGTTATTTCCATACGGTGTGATCAGTGTATTTAATCCAATCGGCAGTGTGTACTTCTCTGAACTTCTCAGTACAAGCAGCGGCCACAGGAAATTATTCCAGGAGTTCATACCGTTTAAGATAGCCATAGCTGCAAAAGATGGCTTCATGATCGGCAGAACCAGTTTGAAGAAGATTCCATATTCACAGGCACCGTCAATTCTTCCTGCCTCAATAATTTCTTTCGGCAGACCGGTCAGATACTGACGGAAGAAAAAGATCGTAGATGCATGTGCAAGGAACGGCAGGAATATTGCAGCATAAGTATCAGATAATCTCATATCATTGATCTGTACGTACAGTGGAAGCATTAACATCTCGAAAGGCACGGACATGATCAGCAGTACACATATAAAAAGTGCATTTTTGAACCGAAATTCATAGGCGGAAAATCCGTATGCTACGAAAGCACTGATAAACAGAGTCAGCACCACCTGCACAATGGTAAGTACAAAGCTGTTAAAGAACCAGCGGAAATAATTACCGGAATCTGTAAACAGCATCACATAGTTGTTGAAGTTCGCTTTCGCGAAATCAATTTTCAGATTCAGTCCATAACGGATCAACATGGTTCCTTCCTGAAAGGTTCCTGCAAAAATTGCCCAGAAAGGGATCAGAATGATAATTGCCAGCAGGATAAGGAACAGATAGGCAAGTATTTTTACCGCTGTTTTCTTCGGCTTACCTGATCTGCCGGCAGATACACTTGTAACATTGCTCATTTTATCACTTCTCCTCCTTCTTAAATGTTCCTGTAGCAGTCAGCTGTACAATATTAATAACTAATACCAGCACCAGAAGAACAATACCTACTGCGGATGCATATCCCATGTCGTTCTTCTCAATACCCTGACGGTACAGATAACCTACAATGGTAAGTCCTATGTTGTTGGGAGAATTGTTTCCTGAATACAGCATATAGCTTTCATTAAACATAGCCAGTCCGCCGTAGATACTGATGGTCAGCACATATACAATGGTCGGCTTCAGCATAGGCACTGTAATACGTGTAAATTTCTGCCAGGTAGTAGCTCCGTCAATAGAGGCTGCCTCATAATAATCTGTAGGAATGCTCTGCAGTCCGGACAGGAAATACATCATATTCACACCGAACCAGCGCCAGCAGGCAAGCAGCAGAAGTGCAAAAAATCCTGTACCTGCATTTTTCAGCCATTTAATAGGCTCCATTCCCAAAAATCCAATCACCTGATTCATCAAAGCAGTGTCCATCTCACCGAAAATAAGGCGGAATACAGTACCTGCAACAACTACGGAAGTCAGCGCAGGAATAAACAGTGACATCTTAAAAAAGCTCTGAATCTTTTTTCCTACTACTTTCGAGTTGATAATGCATGCCAGAAGCATGGGAATAGGAATCAACAGGATCAGCGTAGCAATCATATATTTAAAACTGTTAAATACGGCAACCTTAAATACCCGGTCTCCCAGAAGCCTTGTATAATTGCCGGCTCCCAGAAACTGCACCTGCCCAGGCAGGATTTTCTCCGTGCTCATGATCGCTGATTTTGCAATAGGTACGATCCAGAAAATCGCAAATGTCAGCACAAAAGGCAGGATAAATACATAGGGTGCAGCTTTTTTTGAATACAGAAATTTTTTCATCTTTCTCCCCCTTTACAGAAACTCCCTCATCCATACAAGCATCTCCCCGTTCTTACGGTTTCCCCAATAGCAGTATGGAACCAGAGTCAGTTTCACATTATCCAGTGTTACAGGTTTCTCCTGATACAGACAGTCATCTTCCCATTCTTGGGAGGAAATCTTTTTCCCTTCCAGATGAACCACACTGCAGCCGCCCAGAAGTTCTTCTTCATAGGTTTCCTCAGGCTTCTGGTTAGTATCTACCAGTATGGATGCCAGATCATCGCCATTGTCTGTTTCTTCCAAACAGTAAACCAGAGGTCCTTTTACCAGGGCTGTTTTCCCACAGTCCACTCTCACCTGTGGATTGGCATGAACGAAAACCGGCGGTGCATCGAAAGTGATCTCAAATGTATCTTTATAAACCTTTGTTTCTATTTTAACATATCCATGGTCTGTATGAATTTTTTCTTCCTGACCGTTTCGTTTAATATGGAAGTTTTTCGCATAGGACGGAACACGAAATGCAAACATGGCATCTGTTTCCTTTTCTCCCTCTACTGTGAATTTCAGGCTGTTTTCCCATGGGAAATTTCCTTCCATTTTCATAGTGAACGGGATATCATGGATCAAAACTTCTGTTTCATTGGAAATATACAGATTTACGTAAATCTGATCTTCTTCCCGGAAGTAAATATACTGTCCAAGGGAAGCAAGGGTTCTGGTAATATTCGGCGGACAACAGGCAACTCCAAACCATTTCTGGCGCACAGGCTTGATGTGCTCTTTGGAAGTTCTGGGGATGCAGTTGGCAGGCCATACTTCCAAAGGATTTACATAGAAGAAGCTCTTTCCGTCCATGGCAATTCCGGACAACAAAGTGTTGTACAAAGCACGTTCTACTGTATCCATATAGGAAGCATCCTTCTCCATATCAGCCATTCGCTTTCCGAACATTGCCAGTGCAATGGATGCACAGGTTTCAGAATAGTTGCTGTCATTGGGCAGATCATAGTCAGTGGTAAAGCGCTCCAGCAGTCCGGATGAGCCTACGCTTCCTGTAAGGTACATTCTTCTGTAAACCATGTTGTTCCAGAGAGTTTTACAGGTCTCTTCCAGTTCTTTGTCCTGATATTCATATGCCAGATCTGCCATTGCAGAATACATATAATTGGCACGGACTGCATGGCCTTCTGCTGTTTTCTGCTTTCTTACCGGCTCATGGGACTGGGAGTATTTGGGGTCATAGTTGGCAAATTCCGGGAAAATCCTCTTATGTCCGGGACGTTTTTCTTCTTCCAGAAAATAATTGGCTCCCACGCCTCGGATATCCAGAAAATATTTTGCCAGCTCCAGATATTCTTTCTTTCCTGTCACACGGTAAAGCTTTACAAGTGCCAGCTCAATCTCCTGATGTCCTGGATAGCCGTGGATCTTTCCTTCTTCCGGTCCGAATGTTCTGCAGATAAGATCTGCAAACTTTGATACAATATCCAGGAAATGCTTCTTTCCTGTTGCATCATAATAGGCAACTGCCGCCTCGATCATATGTCCGGCTGTGTAAAGTTCATGCCCCTCCATCAGGTTACTCCAACGTCTGTCAGGTTCTTTTATGGTAAAATATGTATTCAGATAGCCATCTTCCTGCTGTGCGCGGCCGATCAGGTCAATGGTCTCATCTGCCAGTGCTTCCAGCTTTTCATCACGCTCATAGCTTAATGCGAATCCTACAGCTTCCAGCCATTTGGCTACATCTGTATCCTGAAATACTGCTCCCTGGAATTCTCCTTCTTTTTCTCCTGCTGCAATCCTGAAATTCTCTATGCAGTGGCTTGTTTCTACATCTTCCAGACGGTCATTCAAAATATCCCACTGATAGGGAATGATTACATCTTTCACCAGATGTACATATTTATTCCAGAAATTATCTGTTATATGGATATTCTTTAGAGAAATACTTGAATTCGCCGCTTTTCCCATTCTCTCTCCTCCTTTTTATCCGGGGACCGCCGTTTCTCTGTGTAATCTGAAAAATCGTACTTCGTTGGACTTTCCCGGTTTTATTAAACGTTTAACATTATTTGTATTTTTTTACGGAAAAGCCTTCTGATGCCTTTCCGTAAGTATTTTTGCTTATATTTTTTATATCATAATTGTGCTCTTGTGTCAATATGCCATATTGTGAAACGTTTAACTTTATACATTTTGTACAAATACTATCTTCCTTTTTTGTTTACATTTGAATGAGTACTCTGGATATTCAGAGCTTATTTTCCGGGCAGGAATCGTCTGCGGCAGCTTTCTGGAATTTCCTATGATTCCCGAATATCTTTGACAGACTGACGTATCAGAAGTTTACAGCTTTTCGGAATCTCAACGATCTGATCTGATTTAGCATATTCTTCTGAATCCGACTCTACCTCTTCAATTACATTAGCACAGGCTGTATATCCAATCTCATACAGTGGAAGCTCAGTGGTGGTCAGTGGTGGTTTATAGTAATTGGAAAGCTCACGGTTATCAAATCCCACCACAGAAACATCTTTACCGGGAATCATTCCCAATTCTTCCAGACGGTCATATACACCGCCCGCCATAATATCATTCATGCAAAAAATCGCAGTTACCCTCTCTTCCAACAGGCGGTCTGTTGCAGCATATCCGCCCTCTCTGGTCCATCCGCCCTCTACGATCGCATCCGGATTAAAGAATAAGGAATGATCATACAATGCTTTCTGATAACCCAGCAGACGATCGTGGGTATGAATGCTCCGTTCCTTACCTGTGATCACACCTATCTTTTTATGTCCCATGGAAATCACATAATTTACGATTTCATAGGCACCTTTTTTATCATCCACAACAACCGATGGATAATGATCAGATTTCGTATATCCATAGGCCATGCTTGCAGGAACTGTCAGATTCTCAGGCAGACATTTCAATGCTCTCTCATGAGCTGTTACGTACACAATCCCGTCTACTTGCTTGGCAATCAGTTCTTTTACTTCCCTGCGTACCATCTGGAAGAATTTTTCGTTGTCATAATAACTGTCCCCAAACTTCTTGTACAGTCTCAGATTGGTCAGCAGGATGTGATACCCTTTTTCCTCACAGCATTTCGTAATTCCGTCAATAATCTCCGGTGCACAGAATACTGTAATATCCTCCACTACAACACCTATGGTCCGGGTTCTTCTGGTCTTTAAATTCTTGGCAATGTAATTTGGAGTATAATTTAATTCTTCGATAGCCTGAAGCACACGCTCTTTTGTTTCTTTGCTCGCGTTGGGTTTCCCGTTGATGATATTGGAAACTGTCGCGATAGAAACATTACAGTGCTTCGCTATTTCTTTAATCGTAACCATAATCCGCCTCTTTTCCTAAATATTCGTACCTATTATATGTTTTATTATACGTTATACAAAGAGGGTAAGCAAGGAGAATTCTAAGTTCCATTGACGAAAAAGGAATCACAAGATACAATAATAGTAAATAACCGTGGGAGGATATTACAAAATGGCTGAGCGAAAACCATATGTCACAAAAACAAGGCAGGTTATTCTGGAATATATGAAAGAACAAAGCGAAGTTACCGTCAGTGTTGCTGATATTGAAAAGTATTTAAAAGA
>CAKRYE010000068.1 GCA_934426285.1 uncultured Blautia sp. | reverse complement strand
ATGTCCGGTGCAGTAGGTGGAGGCGGACTTGGTGATATCGCCATCCGCTATGGATATTACAGATATCAGTCAGATATTATGATCGTCACAGTTATCCTGCTGGTAGTACTGGTACAGATTTTCCAGTCAGTGGGAATGATGATCGCAAATAAGATTGACAGAAGAAAATAGTTATAAGAAATTGTTGATTATAAAATGGTTATGAAAAAAGTTAAAATATAAAATTCAGGAGGACAATTATTATGAAAAAATTAGTGGCAGCAGTTTTAACAGGAGTACTGGTAGCAGGAACATTAAGCACAGGTGTTTACGCAAAGGATGATGACAAGACCATCACAGTTGCAGCATCTGCAACACCTCACGCAGAAATCCTTGAGGAAGCAAAACCACTTCTTGAGAAAGAAGGATATGACCTTGAAGTTACTGTATTTGACGATTATGTAAGACCAAACGAGGTTGTAGAGAGCGGTGAGTTCGATGCGAACTACTTCCAGCATATCCCATATCTGGATCAGTTTAATGAAGAGAAAGGTACACACCTTGTAAATGCAGGTGGTATTCACTATGAGCCATTCGGAATCTATCCCGGAACAAAAGACAGCCTGGATGATCTGGAAGACGGAGATTCCATTGCAGTACCAAATGATACCACAAACGAAGCAAGAGCACTTCTTCTTCTCCAGGATAACGGAATCATCACTCTGAAAGATGGTGCAGGATTAAATGCAACTGTTAAGGATATTGCAGAGAATCCTCACAATGTAGAAATTGTAGAACTGGAAGCAGCACAGGTAGCACGTGTTACAGGTGAGACAGCTTATGTGGTATTAAACGGAAACTATGCTCTGGAAGCTGGCTTCTCAGTAGGAAAAGATGCACTTGCATATGAGAAATCTGATTCTGAAGCAGCGAAAACATACGTAAATGTGATCGCAGTCAAAGAAGGCAACGAAAACAGCGATAAGATCAAAGCTCTGGTTGACGTACTGAAATCTGATGAGATCAAAGACTTTATCAATGAGAAATATGATGGTGCTGTAATTCCTTTCGATGACAGCGCAGACACTGAAGAGGCTGATGCAGAAGAAACTGACAGCAAGGACGAAGTAAAAGATGATGCTGCAGAAGAAAATGCAGAAACAACGGAAGCAGCAGAAGATGCTGAATAATAACAGATAATAATGACAGATAACAAGAGATTCCTTTTTCAGGTAAAACTGGAGAAGGAATCTTTTGTAGTTTTTTCCTGTAGTTTCTGATACAATCTATAGTAACTCTACAAAATACTGCAGGCAATCTGGCATATTATGGAATTGATACAATGATAACAACTCCGGGAAAATTTTACCGGCCTATACTATAGCAATCCTCTAAAATAATGCATCTTAATCCAGCTCAGCAGAGTGTGAAATCCGGCGTCAGATATCTTTGCCGTGCGTCAGCACGCCTGCAAATATCTTCCTTGTCTTTCGCACTCTGCTGAACTGTCTTAAATGCATTATTTACGAGGATTGCTATAAAGCGGGAGAGAGCGTATGAAAGAAAAACAGATATGGAAGGATTATCTTCCGGTAGAAATGAAAGAGCACTGGACAGTATATGAATGTTTGAAAGAAAGTGAAGATTCCGCAACATTTATTGTAAAAGAAACAGCTGCCGGGATCCTGTGTGTGCTGAAATGGGGACGGAACATGCAGGCAGAACTGCTGCGCAATGAGATGGAAATCCTGGAAAAACTGGCAGACAGGAAGTTGTCCGGAATCCCGAAGGTGTACAGAATATTTGAAGAAAACAGAGAAGTATATCTGGTCAGGGAATATATAGAGGGAACACCTCTGGCTCAGATGGTTCTGCAGAAAGGCGAAATACCGGAAACGGAAATCTGCAGGATCAGCAGGAAGATCTGCAGGACAGCAGAGCAGTTTCAGAATCCGGATAATCTCATGATACACCGTGATATCAAACCGGAGAATATTGTGATCACGACTGGCGGTGAAGCAGTATTTATTGATTTCGGTACTATGCGCAGTTACAAAAAAGACGGGTCGCGAGATACTTTTGTGGTGGGTACCAGAGGGACTGCAGCACCGGAACAGTATGGCTATGCACAGACAGACCAGCGCACAGATGTGTACGCCATCGGACAGACAATGTTGTATATGGTTTCAGAAAGCTATGAAATGGATCAGCTTTCTGAATGTAACATCAGCAGGAAACTGAAGAAAGTAATAGAAAAAGCCTGTTCATTTGAGCCTGACAAAAGATATACGAATGCATCAGAACTAAGCAGGGCGATTGAAAAATGTCAGAAAAACAGCAGGAAAACCCTCTGGAAAAAAACTGGTGCAGCAGTGGGACTGATAGCAGCCGGCTATATACTGGCAGTTCTTTTTCCTGGTATGGCAGCAATCCAAAATGAAAGAATAGTTGCAACAGATCAGAATGCAACAGAAGTATTGCAGGCAGCAGCGGAAACTCAGGATGAAGAAATGGAACAGATTCCAGAAAGGACTCAAAATCCGGAACAGACTGCAGAAAAGATTCAGAATCCGAAACAGGTTCAGAATGTAGAACAATCTCAAAATACCCCTGTAGTATTTAAAGAAGCATTGATAGAAAAAGCAGTCCGTAAGGAACTGAACCTTTCAGAGACAGATACCATAACTGCTTCCATGCTGGAGGATGTGAGAAAGCTGCGCATTGTAGGAAAGGAGATCCTTGAGGATGAGGACAGCTTCTGGGGTGAAGGGCATCATGTGGATGGAAAGGACAGCAGCTTTGGTTCTGTGCGCGGAGATATTAAGAATCTTTCAGATCTGGCACAGATGACAAATCTGGAGGAGCTTGCGCTGTGCAATCAGGAGATTGAAGATATCTTCGGGTTAAAGGAGCTTCCACTGAAAAAGCTCTATCTGAGCAAAAATATGATCACAGATTTTTCTGTGCTTCCCAACCTGATAGATCTGGATATTCTCTGTATTATGGAGAATCCGGCAGAGGACCTGTCACCGGTTGGAGAATGCACCGGTATTTCGCGGTTAAATATACAGGGGATGAATCTGGAAGATATAGAGTTTCTGAAAAATCTGAAGCTGGATTATCTGGATATGAGTAATGCAGAAATAAAAAACAATATATTTGAACCATTGGAAGAGATGAAGAAACTGGATACGCTGTGTATGTGTGATATCAATGAGGCGGCTGCAGAAACTCTTTCAAAGTTGAGAACCTTAAAGGCATTGTTTATGTGGGGAGACAGTACAAAACTGGAGAACCTGAAGCCGTTGAAAGGAATGGAAGAACTGGAAACCCTTGCATTTACAACACAGATCTCTTCACTGGAGGGGATTGAACAGTTTCCTTCTCTGAACTTTCTGTCAGTGAGTTTCAGTCTGGTGAAAGATCTGAGCCCGATCACAGGAGCTAAGAGCTTGCAGACAATAGATATTTCCAATGCAGAAATTGAAAACTATGAGCCTTTGCTTGAACATACAGGACTGAAAGAGGTACGTTGTTCAGAAGAACAGAAACAGGAAATTCTGAAACTGAATTCTTCTCCGGATTTTGAAATTTATACATAAAAAGGGACAAATTTGTCCCGACTTAAAATGGGCAGATATGGTACACTTACTAGTATCATATCTGCTTTTTAAACATTTTATCCGTTTGATGCGTTTGACATTCGTGGCAGTTATCGGACAGCAGACAGTGACAAAGAAATAAATGTCGCACCAGGTATGCTTTGGCAGGAAGGAGATATGAACAGGAAAGAGGTGTGAGAAGAGATGAAAGAAACAGATGAAATCATGGGGATGATAAAAGAGGAGGGTGCCGCATATTTTGCAAGAGAACGTGGAAACAAGGTAGAGGTGGGACTTTATCTTGAGCATCTGATCGAAGAGCGTGGAATGAAAAAGAAAGACATTGTGCGAAAGCTGAATCTGGAAGAATCCTATGCACGAAAGCTGTTTGGCGGTCAGCGGATCCCTACAAGGAAAATACTGCTGCAGTGTGCGTTTCTCCTTTCTCTTGATCTGGCGGATACACAAAGGCTTCTGGATATCGGTCAGAAGCCCAGGCTTTATCCGCGAGTGCGCTATGACGCGGCAATTATTTACGGACTGGAAGAAAAAATGACTCTTGAACAGATAAATAGTTTTTTGGATGAAATTGAGGAAGAAAATTTACTGTAAAATAAAAGAAAGATATCCCGGAAGGGATTCTGAATACTGTCAGAATAAAAGCTGACAGTGTATAAATACTCAAATCCAAAGGAGGTTAAGTGTATGAAGAAAAAACAAATTGCAGTATTACTTGCAGCACTTTTAAGTGTGTCAACGGCAGTAGAAGGCACAGCTGTTATGGGTGCGGAATTTTCTTCAGGGGAAGAGACTGTGGAAACCATGGATCCATCATCAGCGGAAGAGGTAGTGCCTGAGATTGCAGAAACGGAAAATGAAGAGGCAGCAGAAAGTATCTGGATTTCAGAGGGAGAAGAGGAGTTTGGAACGGACGAAATTCCGGAAGTTGATGAATTTACATCAGAAGACACAGAAGAACTGACAGATGCGGCAGGAGCAGAACAGGGAACCGGAAGCTATGAGGTAGCGTACATTACGGAAGAACAGTATAATAATTGCCTGCAGTCAGAAGAACGACCGGAAATAGAAATGAAAATGGTCGAAGATACAACTCTCTCAAATGCGTTAAACAGTATAGAGGGAGAGAATACAGGATATTGTCTGGTCGTACCTCATGATCTGAGCGGAGAAGAGGATATTGTAGTTCCGGCAGGTCTGAATGTATTTGTCGGTTATTCCGAGGATGTAAAGATCAGAAGTATTACTCCAAATGGAAACATTATTTTCTGGGGTGTTGGAAATGAAACAGAATCCATAGAGATTAAAGAAGGCCAGGGTACCGTTGGATTCCGACAGCTCTATACATCAGGAGCAATTAAAGGAAGCGGATCCAATGATACAGTTGTATTTTATGAAGATGCATTTGCCGGCAGCATTTCCGGAGTAGAGAATGTTCATTTTGGAAAAGGATGCAGAAGCTTTAATATTAAAGGGGCTTCTGAATTCTATAATCTTTATAATGATACAGGATGTACAGATGAAACTTGGGCTGTATGGCTTCACATAGAAGGATACAGTGAAAAGAAGGCACCGGTATTCCATAAGACATTTGACTGGGGATCAGGAGAATTTGAAGATGAAAACGGAGAACACTCGGGTGAATATGGGATTGGAATTCAGTATATTGAGTCCTTTGATGTGAAAGAGGGCGAAGACTGGAAGCAATTAGATATTGGACAAAATAAAGTCGGTGCGAAATTTGCCATGTCAGATGTTGATATTACAGAAATGCTGGATAGAACTGGTGTTGCTGCACCGGAGAACTGGTATCAGCTGGATATGGAAGGAAAAACCTGGAGTCCAAATGAAGAGAATATCATTATAATTGATAAGTTCCAGGCTTGTGAGGGAATGTCTGCACAGGAAGTTTTTGAAGCACATGGAAAAGGGAAGTATCCGGAAGGTGGATGTGAGGAAATTGGAATAGCACCAAGCACAGCAATGGCAGAAAGATATATGACTGCATACCAGAAAAAGAATCAGGCAGAAGGATACTATTTGCTGCATATTGGAGCAAAAGCAAAGATCAGTGGTACGCTTACAGTTCCGGAGGGAGTAACTGCTCTGAAGGTAGAAGGTCTTAATCGTTATGATGAGAGTACAGATACTAATCAGTTTGTTCCGGTTAATATTTCCTCTGTAAATGTTCCGGCAGGCAAGAAGCTTTCGCTTATGGGAATTCTGGTAAAATCAAACACTCTGACGTTTACAGGAGCCGGAGAAGCGGAACTTCTTAATGCCAGATTAAATACTAATGTAAAAGCAGATAAGCTTCAGATTACAGATGCTGTAGTAAAGAGTCTGGATTGTAAGGAACTGGTTGCCGCTTTGGGTGGCAGACTGATCATATCAGAGTACCTGAAATTTGATAAAGCATTCCTTGAGCCGGAAGGAATGGTGATTTACGGACAGCCGGGTGCCTATCTGAATATGGGAGAGATTAAGATCACAGAATCAGATTCTGAGGATGCGCTTACGATTTTTGTTGGTGTAAATGGAAAGAAACGGGCACAGGTTTATTTCGGTGGTAATGTAGATTCCGGAAAAGTTGTGTATGAGGGAAAAGAGTATTCAAGGCTTGTGGGACTCAGACAGTTTGATGAAAAGGCAGCCCGCAGTGTAGGTGCATTATGTGCGAAAGACTGCTTTGATGAAAGCTATAACTATGACTGGTATGATAATGAAACAGATCACTGGTGGAATTACCCCTGCCAGTATAAGGGTGAAAAAATAAATCTTGCTACAATAGGAAGCACAGCAGATGCAGAAAATGTAATGGAAGAACTGGTAGTTATGCTCGATCTTCAGGATGACAAGGGAGAAACAAGAACCTGTCAGGCTGCACCACGTTATAAGTATCTGGAAGAATACAAGAATCTCACAGATGGAATTGAGGGAAATAAGAGACTTGCATTCTATTTTGACTGGTGGAGCGAGGAAGGGGAAGAAAAAGCAGTAGAAATTCCGGCTTATTTTGAATTTGCGGGAAAGAACCTGGAAAGCATTGCATCTGCACAGATTTCTGATATTAAAACTCAGGTCTATGCAGGCAAGGCAGTTACACCGTCAGTAACCGTTACCTTAAACGGTAAAAAACTGAAAAAAGGAACAGATTATACAGTTTCTTATGCAAACAACACAAAAGCCGGTTCTACAGCTTCCGTGATCGTTACAGGAAAAGGCCAGTATGTAGGTACAGTAAGCAAAGAGTATAAGATTGCAGCAATTCCTGCAAAGGGTAAAGTCTATACATCCGGAAACCTGAAATACAAGGTAACCAAATCAGCATATAAAAACGGAACCGTAAGTGTATATGCGCCGGTTAAGAAAACTTTGACAAGTGCCTCTGTTCCTGCAACTGTAAAGCTCAATGGATACACCTTCCAGGTAACAGCGATTGGAAATAAAGCATTTGCCGGATGCACAAAACTGAAGAGCGTAAAAATTGGCGATAAGGTTACTACAATCGGCAAAGAGGCATTTAGCGGATGCAAAGCACTGACATCCATAACAATCAGCTCCAAGGTCTTAAAAGCAGTTGGTTCTTCTGCATTTAAGGGAATCTCTGCAAAAGCAGTGATCAAAGTTCCGGCAGCAAAATTAGATACCTATCAGAAGCTCCTGAAAGGCAAAGGACAGAAGAACTCTGTGAAGATTACAAAATAAGCAGAAAGGAAAATGAAAAATACGAAAAGTAATTGCGTGAAAACCTTTTATACCATATAATGTATTTATGATATTACGATGAGAATATACCTCTGTTTCAGAGAGAAGGAGATAAATATGTTTTCTTTGAAGGATAAGGAAGTAAATGTAGGGCGACAGAGGGAGCTGGATCTGGTAAAAGGTTTCCTGATGATTATGATCGTATTTATACATTCCTTTCAGAGTATTGCAGGTGCTGCGGCAGCAGAATCCAATGTACATAAAATCCTGTTTGCACTGTTTATGCCTACAGGTGCCTGTCTGTATCTGTTTACCATGGGGTTTGGAAGTGTTTTTACCCGCCATTCGGAACCTAAGGATATGGTCAGGAATGGGGTAAGGCTTCTGATATATCAGGGATTGTGTAATCTGTGCTATGCAGCAGCAATTATGATCTGTTTTCACATAAGAATTTTGCTCACAGGAGAAGTGGCTGGCAGCAGAGAATTATATGAAGCAAACCTGTACTCTGTGCTTACATTTGTAAATATATTTTTTATATCCGGTATGTGTTACCTGGTACTTGCAATCTACCGTAAATTAGAGGTAAAGCTGAGCGGATATATCATAAGTGCTGTAATAGTAGGAATCTTGTCACCATTCACAAAGCTGTTGATTTCTGACAATCAGGCCCTTAACTGGATTTTGGATATGACTTTTGGTGGAAAAGGTGAGACAAGCTTTTGTTTCTTTCCCTATTTGAGCTATGTATTCCTGGGATATGTTTTCGGAAAAGTGATCAGAAGAGTGCCTGAAAATGAAAAAGGTGAGTTCTATAAAAAGGGCGGAACAGTATGTGGAGTGATCGCAGCCATCTGGTTTGTGGGCTGTATCATATCACATCCGAGTGTAGAGAAATTCTTTGATTATATGCTGGTGCAATACAGGACACCGGGACTTTTAAAGGTAACAGGAAGTTTCTGTGCGATCATATTTGTATTTGCAGTTGCATTCTGGATCATGCCGCTGGTGGAAAAATGGAAATTCGGATATAACAAATTATGTTATTTCTCGAAACAGATATCCAAGATGTATGCAATACATATAGGAGTATATTGGGCAATTGCCGGTCTCTCTGCATTTTATCCATATAATGTAAAGGAATGCCTGCTGTGGTCAGTGGCAGTACTGGTGGTAACAGATTTACTTGTGCAGGGATATATGAAAGTTACAGATAAGATAAAAGCAGGAAAAAACTAATATCGTTCTTCCATAAATAAAAAAGTAAATGTAAAGCTGGGAAAAGAGCTGTAGGAAAAATACAGCTCTTTTCTGCAGAGATTTTTGGAGAAAATTGTATAAAAATTTAAAAAAATATATAAAATTCAAAATTGGGTGTTGACATTCATGAAAATCCATTATATAATAGCAAAGCGAGTTGTGAACGGGAACGATTACAGACTTGTAAATATGGGATCTTAGCTCAGCTGGGAGAGCATCTGCCTTACAAGCAGAGGGTCATAGGTTCGAGCCCTATAGGTC
>CAKRYE010000067.1 GCA_934426285.1 uncultured Blautia sp. | reverse complement strand
AGATTGAAAGTATCTTCTGCATTTAAAATAGAATCCGTAAAAACAGAAAATGGCAGATATTCATCGCTTATATCTTTACGTGCACAGACAACTTCCGGTTTTGTCTGTACAGATAAATGTTCTGTCCAATTTTTTACAATTGTATGTAATTCATAGGAAATATGCTGCATGAGATAATCAATATTAAAAATCATGGATGGATTCCTCACTTTGTAATGTATTTGGCCAGGATTTGGTTGCTGTAGTCTGATGCGATATAAAAGAGAAGATATAAAAGTATTTATATCATAACATATTTGCTGTGAAAAGTGATAAAAAACTGAGAATTATAATATAAAATTCCTCTTTTCGCCGATACAATAATGATTGAAAAATAAAGAGCGCGCGAAAGTAAATTGATATCGGAAAGACGTTTCCGGAAATGTAAAATTTATACCAATATCAGGGAGGAAAACATGAAAGTAAAGGGAGTCAATCTTGGAAACTGGCTGGTACTTGAAAAATGGATGAGCCCGTCTTTGTTTGACGGCACAACAGCAGAAGATGAATACTATCTGCCCACACAGCTCTCCAAAGAAGTCTATGAAGCAAGAATCAAGATCCATCGTTCTGAGTACATTACAGAAAGAGACTTCACAAGAATTAAATCCATGGGAATGGATGCAGTGAGAATTCCGGTTCCATATTTCATTTTCGGTGACAGAGAACCATTCATCGGATGTATTGAAGAACTGGACAAAGCATTCAACTGGGCTGAGAAATATGGTCTGCAGATTCTGATCGATCTTCATACAGCACCGGATAGCCAGAATGGATTTGACAACGGTGGAATCAGTGGTGTATGCAAATGGTCACAGGAGCCGGACGAAGTGGAGTTCGAACTTACAGTACTGGAAAGACTGGCAGAGAGATACGGAACAAGAAAAGGATTATGGGGAATTGAAATCCTGAATGAGCCGGTACTGGAAGATATGTGGGAGTCCATGAAGGTAGCAGAGCGCTATCCTGCAGTTGATCCTGAGAAAGCAAAAGGAACAAAGCCAAATACAATGGAATTCGTCCGTGGTTTTTATCTGGAAGCATACGACAGAATCCGCAGACATATGCCGGAAGACAAATATGTGGTATTCCATGATGCATTCCGCTTAAAAGCATGGAAAGACTTTATGCGTGAAGACAAATACAAGAATGTAGTTCTGGATACTCACCAGTATCTGATGGTTGCAGAAATGAACGGCTGCGAGCAGACTGTAGAAGAGTACGTGAAATATGTAAAAGAGCTGAAAAAAGACATCGCAGAAATGCAGGAATACTTTCCGGTAATCTGCGGCGAATGGTGCCTGTTCAACTCTCTTGCAGTTGGCTGTGATACAAAGGGTGGACAGACAGTTCTCAACGGTGTAGAAGGCATGGCACAGGAAACAGTCAGTGCTGAAGAAAAGAAGAAAATCTACAATGCAGTTGCAGAAGCTCAGCTTGATGCATGGAACGCAGGAAGCGGATATTTCTACTGGAGTTACAAACTTCTCACAGATACAGTAAACACACCTGGCTGGGTAGGCTGGGACAGCTGGGATTTCGGCAGATGTGCAGACTTCGGATGGTTTCCAATTGAGAAATAAGAACAGATTTATTGAAAAGTAAAGGGCACCTGTTGTGATGAGAATGAAAAGATCACAGCAGCATATAGGGAGAAAAGATTATGAAGAACGTAAACATGAATCCAGACGCCAAGCTGTCTTTCCTTGAGAGATTTGCTTATGGTATCGGCGACTATGCAGGAAACCTGGTGTACTCTGCAATCAGTGCATTCCTGCTGGTATATTACACAAACGTAATTGGTGCAAGTGCAGCTGCAGCAGCATCTATCATTGCAATTTCCAAATTCCTGGATGGAATTTCTGACCTTGCAATGGGTTACATCGTAGACCATACACACAGTAAGTGGGGAAAAGCCCGCCCATGGATCGCAAGATTATGTATTCCGCTGGCAGTATGTACAGTTTTAATGTTCAGCGTACCGTCTGCATTTGCAGGAAAAGTGCAGATCGCATATATGTTCCTTACATATAACCTTGTTTCCACAATCTTCTATACAGGTATTAACGTTCCATATGCAACTATGCAGGGACTGATGACAATGAACCAGTATGAAAGAGGACTTCTCGGAAACTTCCGTAACCTTCTGGCTACAGCCGGAACTATGACAATCAACACAGTTGTTCTGAAAATGACAGGCTTCTTCGGTGGCGGAGATGCTTACACTCAGAAGGGCTGGACAATGACTTTTGTAGTACTGATGATCGTATTTATCGCATTGAACATGTTCATGTTCTTTGTATGCCAGGAACGTGTACATGAAGAAAGCGCAGAAGGCGGCGAAAATCAGGTTTCCTTTATAAAAGGTCTGGCAGGTCTTTTCAAAAATAAATACTGGCTGTTAATGGTAGTGAGTCTGTTCTCCATGTACTTTATGATGTCCTGCTTCTTTGGTTCAGCAGTATACTTCACAATGTATAACATGGGAAATGACGGATACTATGCAATGGTATCCAACCTTCTGTCAATTGCACAGATCGTAACTCTGTTCATCACACCATTCCTGATGAAGAAGATCAGTAAACGTTACCTGTTTATGGCTGGAATGGCAGCTGCAACCGTTGGTTTCGTGCTGTCAGGACTGACAACTTCCTACTCTCTGATCTGTCTTTCTTCCATTATCAAGGGTATTGGATTCGGATGCGGCGGAGCAACTATGTTTGGATGCCTTCAGGATGCTATCACCTACGGTGAATGGTATAATGGATACGGTACAGCAGGTATGGGAAATGCAGCTTCTTCCTTCTGTATGAAAGTTGGTTCCGGTGTGGGAACAGCAGCACTTGGCTGGATCCTTGCAGCAGGTGGATTTGATGCACAGCTTAAGGTTCAGAGCGCATCTGCACTGTCCTCTATTTCAATCGCATTTGCATGGGTACCGGTTATCACATCTGTAATCTGTGTAATCTGCATGGCATTCTTCAACGTAGATAAATACTATGCAAAAGTAGTGGAAGATCTGTCTCAGGGTAAACACAGAGGCGAATAATAGTAGCAGGATAACAAATAAATTGCATCATTTCTATAGCAATCCTCTCAAATATATTATCTATGAGGATTGCTGTAAATAAATATAAGCTAACAGTAAAAAGGATGTCGGATTTGCCCCCGGCATCCTTTTTATATGTGATCATACAGGATAAAATAGTATAAAAAAATGTCAAAATATTTTATTGAAACTCCTCGTGATTTTGTTATGATATAGTAAGATTATGTCGGCAGAAGGTCAGTGCTATACTTTGATATATAGTGAATCAGAGACAAAATTCAGAAAGGGGATTTTTACATATGTATACAGGAAACTATGAATGTCTGGAATTATTTGTAAAACCAGAAGCCGGGAAAAAAGGTAGTGTGAGCCTGAAGAAGATAAAAGAAAACAAAACAGAAATAAAAGAACTGCAGCATATCTATGGGAACTGGATCAAGTTCCAGACAGATAAAGATACAGAATACGAGATTACTGCACAGGACTGCACCATTACCTTTGCTTATTTAAGCGAATGTGAAAATATCCTGAAGAATGGAATTTGCGTACTGAATACCACAGACAATTTTAAAGCAATGAATAAAGAAGAATTTTTTAAATTCATTGACACTCCGTACAGAGAGCAGTTTCATTTCTCACCGGTTGTGAACTGGAACAATGATCCTAACGGACTTTGCTGGTTTAAGGGCTATTATCACCTTTTCTATCAGCTGAATCCTTTTAAACAGGAATGGAATAATATGTACTGGGGACATGCAGCAAGTAAGGATTTGGTGCATTGGACACATCTTCCGGTTGTATTAGAGCCTCAGGAAGAAATTCTGGATAATCTTGCGATTAAAGGTGGTGCTTTCTCCGGAAGTGCACTTTCGATGGGAGATGAGGTGTACTTCTATCTCACAAGACATATCGGACCCCAGGATGACGGATGGGACACTATTCAGTATCAGACAATGACAAAGAGTAGCGATATGATTCATTTTGAGCCGGAAAAAGAGATTATCAGGGAGAAACCGGAAGGTACTAACTATGATTTCCGCGATCCGAAAGCAATTAAGATCGGTGAGAAGTATTATATTGTATTAGGTGCATGCGTAGATGAAAAAGGAACATTTCTTCTGTATGAATCTGAGGATGCAGAGAACTGGAAGTACAGATGTCCTCTGATCACAGAGGAAACAAAGATCAGAACCATAGAGTGTCCGGACTTTTTCCCACTGGATGATAAATATGTAGCTATGGGCGCATGGATGAGTCATTATGATGAATATGGAAGATTCCAGCAGTGCAGATATTATGTGGGAGACTGGAACGGTGATGCAATGGATGTTCATACGCAGCAGTGGGTGGATTTTGGAAGTAACTGCTATGCAGCGCAGAGCTTTCAGCATGAAGACCGCAGAATCCTGATCGGTTGGATCAGTGATTTCTATGGAGAGCATATTGCCACAGAGCCGGGAGCTTATGGAAGCATGACTCTGCCAAGAGAACTCCATGTGAAGAATGAACATGTATATACAAAACCTGTAGAGGAAGTTTATACTCTTCTGGGTGATACAGTATATGAAGGTACAGGCAGTGAGATTAAAGTCGGCTCCATTGCAGATAACAGATATTATGCATCTGTATCATTTGAAGAAACAGGAGATTTCAACATTCTTCTTGGTCAGGATGGGGATAAATCCATCAGTCTGACTGCAGAAGGGGGAAAAGTATTCTTTAAAATGGCCGGTGTGAAGAGCGATAAGGTACAGTTTGTTTCTTCTGTGGAGAAATGCAGAAATGCAGAAATTTTTGTAGACGGAAGAACAATAGAAGTATATTTAAATGATGGAGAAGATGTTGGAACCAGACTGTTCTACAATAGTAACAGACAGGGGATGTTCTGCCTGAGCAGCGAGAAAGAAGCGCATGTGAAAATCTGTGAAATGAAATCCATCTGGAAATAAATCAGGAATCTCAGAAACCGGAAGCTTGGATTTTTGCGAATATCCGTTTGACTTATGGAAACCTTATAGAAATATAAAAATGAGGGGTAAATAGAAATGACCACATCTATGATAAAGGGCAATCCGCTGAAGTTGATGCTACAGTTTGCGTTTCCTTTATTATTAGGAAACCTGCTGCAACAGACCTATAATATTATTGACGCTGCGATTGTAGGTCAGATCCTTGGCGCAAAAGCACTGGCAAGTGTAGGAGCCAGCAGCAGTATTCAGTTTCTGGTACTGGGATTCTGCATGGGAAGCTGTACAGGTTTTGGTGTTCCTGTAGCTAAATATTTTGGCGCGGAAAAGATAGAGAAAATGCGGGATTATATCTTTAATGGAGCTGTATTATGTGCTGGAATCGCAGTGATCCTGACTGCATTATGCAGTGCTTTATGTCCTCAGATCTTACATATTCTATCAGTACCGGAGGACATTTATGACAATGCATACAGCTATCTGCTGATCATTTTCCTGGGGATTCCCTTTACGATTTTATATAACTATCTGTCCAGTATTTTGAGGTCAGTGGGAGACAGCAGGACACCGTTTATATTTCTGGCGTTATCTGCTGTTCTGAATATTTTTCTGGATTTATTCTGTATTGTAGTGCTGAGACTTGGATGTGCCGGAGCTGCCATTGCAACGATTTCTGCACAGGCAATCAGCGGGATTTTGTGTCTTATTTTTATTATCCGCAAGATGAAACTTCTGTGGCTCAAGAAAGAAAACAGGGCGATAAAGGGGGATGCAGTAAAAGAACTGCTGGCAATGGGAATGCCTACGGGACTTCAGTTCTCAATCACAGCTATTGGAAGTATGGTTATGCAGTCGGCGAACAATGGGCTTGGAAGTACATATGTATCAGCCTTTACTGCGGCAATGAAGATTAAGCAGTTTACCATGTGTCCGTTCGATGCTATCGCAACCTCTGCATCTGTATTCTGCAGCCAGAATCTTGGCGCAGGACAGTCTGACAGGATTAAGAAAGGACTGCGCTGTGGTATTACAGTGGGAGTAGGATATGGTATTGCAGCGGGAATTTTACTGATTTTTGCAGGGCGTACACTTTCCATGCTGTTTGTTGGAAAGAGTGCGGTGGCAGTTTTGGATGCCTCTGCCAAATACCTCAGATGTATGGGATTTTTCTACTGGAGTCTTGGTATTCTGAATGTTGCCCGTATGGTAACCCAGGGACTTGGATATTCAGGCAGAGCAGTTTTTTCCGGCGTAACAGAAATGATCGCCAGAACAGTTGTCAGTCTTGGATTTGTAGGAACTTTTGGCTTTACAGCCATCTGCTTCGCAGACCAGACCGCCTGGATCACAGCAACCTGCTATATTTTTCCGACATGTTTGTGGTGCATTCGTAAATCTACAAGAATGCTTGCATCTAATAAAAGTATGATAAAATAACAAAACAGCTATGCAAGAGCGGCAGATAAAAATATCTGTACTCTTCATAGCTGTTTTTATGTATGGTTTATATATGGTAAAGCTATTGACTATATGGATATCAGGTTAAAAGAGCTTCTGCTCAGATGCTTTTTTATCCGCAAATGGTCCTGCGGCAGTTTTGACATCTCTGTGATTTCCAAAGAAATCCTGATTAAAGATAATCGGGCTTCCGTCAGGATTTTCGTATTTCTGTTCCGGTTCGAATGCCATTCCAAGTGTTTCGGTTGAGATGATACCGTCGGTTTCTTCTTTGATGATATCATACAGGTTGGTCTTCAGATACCATCCATCTTCTTTCTCTTCAACAGAGATATCTACAGTGTGTTCAGCATCTGTGACTGCATCTGTTTCTTTCTCCCATGCACGTGCTCCGTTGAAATAGAGATTTCCGGATGCCCATACAGGAAGATGATCATAATAGCAGTTGCCTGTTGTCTCAGAACCCATTCCGCAGTAACCTTCGAACTGTCTGTTCCACTCATCAAAGGTTGGATATCCGTTAAATCTGAAGGTTCCGGTGAGCACATTGCAGTCATCCCACATATTTCCGTTGCTGCCCATAAGATCAGCCAGATCCTGCATACAAGGACGGATCGGTTTCTGAACGAAGATGTTGTTGTAGAATCTGTCATCTCCATGAAGGATGGTCATAAATCCTGCAACCTGAGTTCCGTGTTTGGTGTGATATGGAGTATATCTCGGAGATGGAATATCAGGTGCACCGTTGTCTGTACCGATACCAACAGAAACGAAGCCGCCGCAGATCAGATTATGTACAAGGGCAACACCCTGGGTTGCAATTTTCAGTGCACGGTCAGACAGCAGGATATTGTGGTCGATCAATGTCGGACCATGGGAAACCTCAACGAAGATATCTTCTCCTACGCTTGTGACAGCGTCATCGCCTGCTTCGAAATCATTTGGAAGAGCATTGTCATGGAAGAGATTTCCTGTAACGCGGGTTCCCTGTGCCTGCCAGTCAAGCCACAGACCACGGGTGCAGTTGTGGATATGGTTGCGGCGGAAAATAACATCAATAGCAGCATGCATTTTGATACCGCCGATCTCTGCGCCTGCCAGATTCTGCTTGTTGTTAATGTGATGAATATGGTTGTCTTCAATAACAGAGAATACGCCTCCAAGATGTCCTACAATACCTGTCTGACCGCAGTCATGGATCTCACATCTGCGTACAATATGGGAACCAATATGCTCCTTATCCCATCCTTCATAGGAAGCCTGGCAGATGCAGTCGCGTTCTGTCTGAGTTCCGTCTTTGTATTTCCATTTTAACCATTTGTTATCATTTTCAGGCTGCAGATATTTTCCAAGAGAAATACCGCTGCATTTGGATTCATAGATTTCACAGTCTTCGATGATCCATCCTTTGGACCAGTGAGGACCGACCATTCCCTCCTGATAAGCAGTAGGAGGAGCCCACTGAGTAGCAGCCTGACTGATACGGAAACCGGAGAGAGTGATATATCCGATTCCTTCACTTTCCGGATAGAAGCAGTTTCTTCTTACACTGATCTCAACGTTTTCTTTATTGGGATCTTTTTCATGGAAGTTTGCATAAATAATGGTCTGATTATTGGCTTCATCCTGTTCTGCGTACCATGTATATACAGAGAAATCAGGATCCCATGAGATAGTACTTTTCTGTGGATTTTTAACTCTATCCAGAGCGGTTACTTCATACATGGATTTTTCATTCAGATATACATCTCCTGTATGAGCAATAAATGTAGCGATAAACCAATCTCCGGATACCAGGGTAGTAAATGGGTTATAATCACCGAAGATTCCGTTCGGAATGACTGCTTTCCATACAGTGCCTTCTACATTTTCCCAGTCTTTGACAGCTTCACTTCCTGTAATGTGCGCCTGTCCTTTTATTGCAGAACGGTAGGTGATACGCTTGTCTGCCGTTCCAGCGTGAATCGGATTAACAGCTTCGCGGTATAATCCCGGTGCAACGATGACTTCATCTCCCGGAAGTGCCTTTGCAGCGGCCTCCTGAATAGTTTTGAATGGATTTTCTTTTGTTCCGTTTCCGGTCTGGATCACGGATGCATCAACGTAAATAATCATTATAAAAACCTCCCGGCCTTCTGGCCTGAATCTTCCTGTTTGCGGGCGAAATGCCCATAAGATATGTGATTTAAGTGTAGCATGTAGATATGCAGCGAAACAATGGAATACTGTGTCATCTTGTATGAATTTTGTGATGATTTATTACTGTTCACACATTACTGTCCCGCGAGGAATTTTGGCATAAATATGCCAAAACCCCGAGACATACAAGCCCAAATTCCATTGCCGCAGGCAATCTGGAATGAATTTTGGCTACGTTACTGATAACGGAGTGAACAGTAATACTTATTAATAATTTTCGAAAAAAGTTCACAAAAAACATCTTGACCATCAAAGAAACACAAGTTATAATCCCCTATATAAAAATTTTCGTGCAAAGAGCAGACAATGGGGTCTGAGAAAGAATCCCATTGTCTGCTCTTTTTTGCGTACTACGAGGATTTTTGCATATTATAATCCGCACAATTCGAGAGGAGGAATATCATGAGGCTGAATCCCAAAGAACAGGAAAAATT
>CAKRYE010000066.1 GCA_934426285.1 uncultured Blautia sp. | reverse complement strand
TCTTCATGAATGTCCTCCCTGTCTACCAGTACTGCATCTGTCGGCAGAAAACTGCATCTTACTGTCTGGCCTTCTGCCACGGATGCATCGATTCCGTATCTGCTGGCGATCAATTGTGTACCATCACTCAGCTTCAGCGTTACACGAAGCTGACCTCCTGCGAAGTTCTTCTCTGTGACAGTTGCCTGTAAGCCCGATACACTATCCTGTAACAATATATTTTCACTTCTCACAGCCAGAGTTACTTTTTCTCCTGCTGCCAGGTGCTGTTTTCCCCCTGTATCCTTTGTATCCTGCTGACTTGTTTCAAGCTTTACAATTACCCTGTCATTTCCGATTTTTACAATTGCATTCTCTCTCTGAATACTCTCTGCAACTCCATGCAGGATATTGGCATTTCCTACAAATGTTGCTACATAACTGGTCTTTGGATGATTGTAGATCTCATCCGGTGTTCCGATCTGCTCTATACGTCCGTCCTTCATCACCGCGATCCTGTCAGACATATTGATAGCTTCTTCCTGATCATGAGTGATATAGATAAATGTAATTCCCAGCTTCTTCTGCAGATGCTTCAGTTCTATCTGCATCGCGCGGCGAAGCTGCAGATCCAGCGCTCCCAGCGGCTCATCCAGAAGCAGTACTTCAGGATTATTCACCAGTGCTCTCGCAATGGCAACTCTCTGTTTCTGACCACCCGAGAGTTCCGAAGGCTTTCTTTTTTCATATCCTTCAAGCTGTACCAGTTCCAGCATTTGAGAAACTTTTTTCCTGATCTCACTCTTTGGAACTTTTTTCAGTTTCAGGCCATAGCCAATATTCTCCGCAACATTCATATGCGGAAAGAGCGCATAATTCTGAAATACCGTATTCACATTCCTCTGGTTCGGCTCCAGGCCTGTCACGTCTCTGCCGTCCAGCCAGACACTTCCTGCATCGGGCTGTTCGAGACCGGCAATAATCCGAAGTGTAGTGGTTTTGCCGCATCCAGATGATCCCAGCAGTGTAATAAACTCACCCTTGCTAATTTTGAGACTGATATTGTCCAGAACGGCTTCCTCTTCTGTAAAGCTCTTTTTTATTTCTTTTAGTTCAAGTGAAATCTCTGCCAACTTTACTCAGCTCCTTTCATGTCCTCAATCTTTTTACTGCTATTTCTTTTGGTCGGTTTCCATTCTATATCATGCTTAAGTACTGACACGATTGCCTCCCAGCCGGATAATAACACCCAAAACGGAAACAGCAGCATTGCTTTCACACTAGGCCTGATCTGTAACGATTCTTTTTTTAATACAAATAGTGCCATTAATTCAAATACCAGATATGTAATGATAAGCGCAATGACACCATAGATCACCTGTCTCACCCGGATACCATGCAATATGGCATCCAGTATCCATAAAACCAATCCAAATGCTGTCAGAAAAACAACCGGATTCATCACCAGATCCATATACTGTTTCAGTCCAGGCATTCCATGTGTAACAATTGCCTTACGAAAATCGTGTCTGTACTTTCGATAACACTGGGTATCACCAAATGCCCATCGTTGTCTCTGGATCAACGCATCTTGCATTTTTTCAGGCATTTCCGCATAAATCACAGCTTTCGGTGCAGCAACCAGTTTTGCCCTGTTCAAAACCATAAGACATGAAAATTCAAAATCATCCACAATTGTATCAATCTGATGAAATAAACGCCGCCATGGGAATTTGAATGCATACCCACTTCCATAAACATTTACCGGCAAATTCAGCCGGTTATCGACCATAGAATTACAGCACATAAGCACATGGTACAACATCCCTGACAACTGGGAAATTATATTCGTATTAAAATTTTTTGATGCATAATATCCGGAAGCGCAATCAGCTTGTGTACCATCCAGCACATCATTTATCTCTGCCAGAAAATTTTCATCCACAAGTGCATCTGCATCAAATACCGCAACATATTCAAACGCATCTCCATAACGTTCTTCCACTATATCAAGGCCATAAGATAACGCATGAATCTTAAACTCCCCATCTGCATTTCGAATGATTACTTCTGCTCCCGCATTTTCTGCCATTTCTGCCGTTTTATCTGTACAGTTATGAGCAACTACAAATATTTTATAGCATTCCTGTGGATATTTCTGTCTGTTCAGGCTATCAATTAACTGTACAATAACCTTTTCCTCATTTCTTGCCGAAATAATAACTGCAAAAGTATGTGGTCTGGCATGCGGATAGCTTTTTTCTGGAATCAAATTCCCGAATAATGCAATAGCTCCCAGCCATAGAGCATATAATGTAACCATAGAGGTCAATACTATTGCCGTAATGCGAATTGCAAATAATATAATACCCACATCCATCTGCTTACCTCCAATACTTATTCCCACACTAATTTGAAAGCAAATCCCTGACTTCAATTCTTTTTATTTTTCCTGAAACAATCATTGTAAAAATACAACAAAAAATCACAACAGCCAATCCTATGCCAGCAATTAAAAGCCAAGGGATTTCAAAACTACATTTCTGAATCCCAATCCCCATTAACAGACAACTCATAATTAAATTAAAAGTCAGACCTGAAATAACACTGCCAATCACAGTGGCAATTATAATTCCCGGCAAATAAGTCAATACAGTATGAAGCATCAAAGTTTTTGAAGAATATCCAAGCGCTTTCATAATACCATAATCATCTTTTTTACGTTCCAGCAGATTCTGGATTAAAATATACAAAATAAGAAAAACCATCACCGGGCTAATGGTAATCATCATTCCACAGAGCCATTTTATTCCCGAAAAATAAATTTGCTTAAGCCCTTCAAGATTAGATCGCATATCAGACAAAAACAGAATTGGATTATCTCTGGCAAGTTCTTTATTAAAATGCGCCACATCTGTATCCTTATCTAAATAAATATAATATCGGTATGTCTGTAACGGGACAATTTGTTCACAACACTCTTTGGTAAGAGCAATATCATATCCTAGATACATGGCACTTTGAAGAAAACCACAGACTTTAAGTTTTGCCTGCTTTCCTGCTATGCTTACGGAAACAGTATCCCCTATCTCTACTCCATTTTCTTTTGCAAACTTCCCGCCAATTGCAGCTTCTCCTATAGAAGATGGCATTTTACCAAGATAACAGTAGGCGGTATTGGTAAGCCGTTCTGCATCCTCTATCACAACTGCCGAAAGATATTCTCCTTCCTCACTGCCAGCCTGAATCACCTGATAACCGACATAATTTTTTACTTCCGGATTTCTATCAAGATTACTGCAAATCTCTGCACAGTCCCGATCAGAAATAACAATAGAAGAATCCGCAAATTCTCCCAGGACAAAGCTGGCAATTGCAACATCATTTATCAGAATATTCTGCAAAAGTGATGCACCAAATGTACATAAAAACGCCGACAAAAACACAGCCACAAAAATTAATATATTCTGACTTCTGTTCGCACACATTGACTGTACCGGAATTGCGAGATTTAAGGGCAATCTCAGATTCCTGACTGTAATCTTATTTTGTGTCGAGTGAGAAGACGCTTTTGCCGAACGAATTGCATCAAGGGGTGTAATTTTATGAAGTTTCTGCATGGACAGAAATACCGAAAATGAAACACTGAAAAGCAACGTACCTATAGTAATTAACGCTGGAAGTAAAACAAAATGTTCCTGATAAGGCATACCTGTCTGAGCTTCCAGAGTATGATTGAAAAGTGGAAAAAACAAATACGATGCGGCAATTCCCAAAACAGTCACAAAAAGTACCAATAGTATGACTGCAGGAACAACAGAAAGAATCATGTCATGGCTAGTATATCCAATTGCCTCCAGAATTCCAAACATTGATTTATGATCCGAAATATACAAAGCTATATTAGACGAAACAATAAATACAGTCAGAACGATCAACAGCACAACCACTCCACCTATGATCGCCATACTTATTGTTTCCATAACATACCGCCCTTCAAAAACAGCATCGTATTTATTGGTAACTGCAACTGTTGTTCCCGGTATTCCATTGGTTATCTCATCCGAAACAGTCATTTCCATTTTCCGATTTTCACCTGGACTTTTAAGACGAATACTACACAGCAGGCTTTCTTTTTCAAAATAATTGCTTACCTCAGTTTCCATACCTTTTGAAAATAAGATTATCATATATCCACAATTTGGCGTTGCGGACATAGCATTCGAAAAAAATCCCACAACAGGCAATGAGAGATCATGACTGCCATCCGACGCTGTAAACAAGTCTCCAATTTTATAACCTCCACCCATTTCAAAAATATAAGGCAGAATAACCCCATCTTTTCCATCTTCTCTGGAAAGAATTTCTATTTTTCCAATTTTCTTTTCTGTCCCTTCCCCTTCTGGCATATAACATAAATGTGACTCTAATGTTTGCCCATCATAGTCACAATTACACCATGCATGATAAACTTTATTGATTTCTATTTCTGTCAGCTCTGATTTTTTCGATAAAATCCTGCTTGTTTCACGTTCCAGAAAATCAAAATCTGCATTCTGCCCAATAAAAGAAATGTGTTCTGCATGTAATGCACGATGCTGCCTTACAAAATTTTCCCGATAATCAGTCAATAAAATCAAGAATAAATTCATCAAAACTGAAATTAAAAAAACACATAATACAATAAACGCAATTTGACTTTTTATATTTTTAAAAAATGCTTTCAGAATTTTGATTCGTTTATTCATGTGTTTTACCACCTCATTGCTTCTAGGAATTCATTTACTTTATTAATTCTGTCAAAATCATCCATACCATATGGTTCTAAACGGGATTCCCCCACAATATTCCCGTCTTTTAGATACAAAATACGATTAGCACGAATGGCTGTCTTTATATCATGTGTAACCATAATAATACTCTGGCCTGCTCTGTTAAAAGATGTAAAAATATCCAGCACTTCTTTAGAAGACTGGGAGTCCAATGCACCCGTGGGTTCATCCGCGAACAGCAATTCCGGTGAGTTGATCAATGCACGCACAATTCCTACCCTCTGAGCCATACCTCCTGAAATCTGAGAAGGATATTTTGTACGTGCATCCGGAGCAATTCCTACCTGATTTAATAATCTTTCTGCCGCATGAATTACCTCTTTTTTCTTGTTGCTGCCCAACAGACCACTAATCAATATATTATCCATTACATTCATACTCGAAATCAGACAATTATTCTGAAAAACAAATCCGCAATGTCTTTTTCTGTATTCTGCAAGTTGATTTACATTCATATTTACAAGATTCTTTCCGGCCGAAAGAACCCTCCCACCCGTTGGTGTATCCATTCCGGACAAAGCATATAACAACGTCGATTTTCCAGATCCACTTTCTCCCATAATGGCTGTAAAATCCCCCTGAAAAAAATCAACACTGATTCCTTTCAGAACCCGATGCATTCCATATTCTGTGCTGAAAGATTTCTCCAGATTTTCTGTTTGTAATATAATAGAATTCATATTAATATACTTTCCTTCTGGTCTTAGATTTCAAGAACGATCATCCATCCCAACAGGCATTTGATCTCTAGAAGCTGATTTCAAAAAGTCTTGCCATAACAGGTTTGTCATAATGAACAGTCAGTATATCTTTGTCAAGTTCAAAGGAAACAGGCTCCTTTTCCGGATATAAGCAGGATACCTTTAAGCCTTTCCCTGCAAAGGGGAGACTTCCCAAGGGAATGGATAAGCTGTCCTCTGTACAGCTGATACCGGCATTCTGATATCTGTCATTATTTTTCCCTTCCATCTGACGTTTCCATACTGCAAGATAGGCTTTATTTTCCAGCTGCAGTCCACCGCATACCCACAGATCTTCATTATCTGCAATATCCAGAGGCCAGAAAGGCAGTGCCTGCCTGATATCCTGGCAAATCGTCTTATAGCAGTCAATTCCTTCTTTTACCAGTGCAAGACGTTCCTGGGAAAGCTCTGCCAGATGACCGCTCTGATGGATACGGAACAGCATAGCATTGACCATATTATAAATAACCTCTTCTTTGTCTCCCTGACGCATCGGATAGGACCAGATCGCAGCCTGCTCCGGAGTCACGCCTGCCGGGGAATTTGCTGCTATGGTAGCAAAATTACGGTAATCCTCCTGGTCAGAGGTAGACTGGATACTGTATCTGGAAAGCAGTGCATAATCCATGCGGAGTCCTCCACTGGAGCAGTTTTCAATTACCAGATCCGGGTAGCGTGCAAATACACCATCCAGCCAGTTAAGATATGCTTTTTCATGCTCCAGGAGACCCTGTCCCACGCTTTCTGCACCAATCTCTGTGCCGATTCCAGGCTCTATATTGTAGTCCATTTTAATATACCCTACACCATATTCCTTCACCACACGGTCAATGACCTCATTCACATGCTCTATGACTGCCGGATTTCTAAAGTCCAGCTGATATCTGCTGCGGTCATAGACTCTCTTTCCATGGCGCACAAAAAACCAGTCATCCGGTGCTTTTTTTGCTTTCTCACAGTTAATTCCCATAACCTCCAGTTCCAGCCAGACACCGGGAACCATTCCTTTTTTACGGATGCAATCTGTCACTTCTTTGATGCCATTTGGAAAACGATCCCTGCATTCCTTCCATTCACCAACACTGTCCCACCATTCTCCCGGTGCATACCATCCGGCATCGATCACATAGTATTCACAGCCACATGCAGCAGCTGCATCAATCAGCGGAAGCTCCTTTGCAGTGGTTGGATCTCCAAACAGACAATTCATGTAATCGTTAAAGATTACCGGTAACTCCTCGTCATCTTTATTCGGTCTGCGAATCATACGGCGATATCTGGTCAGCTCTCCCATTGCCTGTTCAAAGCTGTCATCTGCTACACCTACAGCAACCGGCACAGACTCAAAAGCTTCACCGGGTGCAAGGTTTTTAAACCAGTGGGACTGTATCTCAGTAGGTCCGCTGACACATACATAGAAATGGGTATTCTGATCACTGATTTCATAGTGCCAGGAACCATTATGTTCAATCTGCCAGAATAAGCTGGTATGAGCTTCTTTATTCTCCACATAGCCTAATGGCAGGTACTTCTTTGTGGACCAATGTCCGGTATTAGTCACCTCCAGAATCTGAGAGGTACGCTGATATACTCCCGGCTGTGTCTGTGCCAGTCCCACATCACCAAATTTAAATTCCTTAATGCTCATTTCCTTCTGCCATCCATTGTAAGGAATGCGTACTCTCATTTTGGCATCTGAATTGCTTTTTCCTTCTTTTTCAATTCCTGTATAACAAAAAGAGGAAAGATATTCCAGACACTGTGTGTCCTCACCTTCATTTATGATTCTGTTCTTCATACGGACTACAGAGGTTCCTTTGTAAAACTGCATTTCTGTTTCCAGGCGAACGTGAGTCACTGCCTTGTCCTCCTGGTAAACAGTGATTTTACGTCCCATCTCATTGACACAGTCATCCATGCCTGCATATGTCAGTAAATATCCAGGCACAGTGCAGATATGTTTGTTTCCATGTTTTTCATAAGGCCTGTCATAGCCTGCCAGATTTACCTGCACAAGCTGAAAAGCCTCATCGATCAGCTGATCACGCCTTGCCAGATCCTCTGCTTTACATTCCGGTCCAAATTTACAGATATCCTCTTCACAAAATTCTGCCTTTGAAAAATGAAGCAGCTTAATCTGATTCCTGTCTGTAATTCCAAAAACAATATGAATCCCATTTTCATCTATTTTAATATACTTCATACTTGATAGCCTTTCCTTTCACTTATTTAACCGAATTTCGGTTATGAGCAAGTAACAAAGCGGATGATTTTATCCGCTTGCCTAGTCCCCATATGATGCAATATTATAAACTTCTGACCCAAAAATGTCTATGAAGAATCCATGATTTTGCCGATTTATTTTTTTCTTTACAGTATATTTTTCTTTTTATTTCGATCTCTCTGTTTTTATTTATCTCAAAATGTTATAATTCATTTTGAAATATCTAAAATCAACATTCCAACTTAAGAAGGGAGATATTCTTATGGATTTCATAAAAGAAGCACTTTCCATGGGTTTCGCAGATGCAGCGATCATGGATACAAAAGACCTGGTATTTGTACCGGAATACAGACAGTTCTGCGAGGACAATCTCTGTGGAAATTATAACCTGGTTCCTGCATGTCCGCCTGCCTGCGGTACTGTAGAAGAAATGCAGGCAAAAGCATTGAAATATGAAAAGGCACTGGTTCTCCAGACTGTTCTGAAAGATCCGATCATGGATCCGGTTCTTTTCAAACAGGCAAAGCATGCACAGAATATTCTTACCGAACAGCTTGCCAGACAGATGCAGGAAGCAGGAAAAGAAGATATCCTGATCATGAGCGCAGGACCGTATAAGAATTGTTCCTGTATGTCCGCCTACAGTGTAGATGCACAGAAAATGGCTGATGCAGTTGGTATGGTCTGCTGGGCAGATGACTCAGATGTGAGATTCTTCACACAGATTCTGTTTCACGAAGACTGAGCATTATGCAAAAGAGACTGTCGCACCGGAAAAATCCCTGATGCGATAGTCTCTTTCTCATTTTTATATCTTTTGTTCTTCCACATAAAAGCATGCCACTGCATGTCCGTGAGCAATCTCTTTCAGCTTCGGCATCTCTGCCTTACATCTGTCAGTGCAATGCTCACAGCGGTTCTGAAAAGGACAGCCCTTAGGTACATCCAGAGGACTTGGTGCTTCACTCTCAATACTCTGGATCTTCTGGTTCGGATCCATGTGGATAGAGAGCTGTGCACCCAGAAGTGCCTGTGTATACGGATGCACTGCATGCTCTGTAACATCTTCACCGGGAATAATCTCTACGATATTTCCCAGATACATAACAGCGATCTGATGGGCAAAAGAGCGGATCAGCGCCAGGTCATGGCAAATAAAAAGCATGCTGATATTTTTTTCTTTCTGAAGACGTACCAGAAGTTCGATCACAGATTCCTGTACAGAAACATCCAGTGCAGAAGTCGCCTCATCACAAACCAGGATTTCCGGTTCCAGTGAAAGTGCTCTTGCAATACTGATCCTCTGTCTCTGTCCGCCACTCATGTTGTGAGGATAACGATCTACGAAATCTCCAGGCAGCTCTACCATTTCCAACAGTTCTCTTGCTTTGGCTTCTTTCTCGCTTTTCTTTAATTTTCCGAAGTTGATCAGCGGCTCTGTAAGGATATCCA
>CAKRYE010000065.1 GCA_934426285.1 uncultured Blautia sp. | reverse complement strand
CGCTTTTATCATGCGTCACTGTTGCATAAAATATCCTCAAATGCCAATTCTGAGCATTTGAGGACAACCGTATTTAGCATCCAATACACCACCCTTGCATTACCTGTTAATTTTCAGATAATGCAACAATCAGTGTTCTTCCTGTCATTCAGAAAACACTGATTCCCACCCAGCCAGATATTACGTTTTCGTAAAACAGTAGTATCCAGCTTGTGCAGATATCAGCCGGCTTCTTCTGATTTCTGCACCCTGGGTGTATATTCCTAATTTCATATATTTTCTATCATTTTCATTACGCATACATTCATTAATTTTAAAAGGATTTTTTACAATTCCCACCTCTTTCTGTCCTGCGGCTTTAGTAAATTGAAAAAATTAGGATATGGCGAAAGCTTCCGTTAGCTTCCAGAAGCTTCCGTCACATATATGTTACTCTCTTGTTATTCTTTAATCTCCTCCTCATCTTCGGTTTCTTCTTCCACTGTAATATCAAGATAAGGCTCCATATTCAGTTCTGCCTGCTGACATGGATAATTTGAAAATACATAAACCGTACAGTCCTCTCTTAATACTCTTGCCCTTCCAATAGCCTGCTCTAATTCGGTTTCTATAAGGAATAACTGGAGATTCCGCATGGATTTATCAGCAAACGTCATGATGCGAAATTCGTAATTGTTACGCTCTACTCTATGATTGGTGATGTTTCCTGCGGTATTATAGCCCAGTGCTTCACCCAACAACTTATAGAGAGCAGGTCTGTTATGTGGTGTACCCACAATTGCAATATCTTTACCTTTCAGATTGTCAAAGCCTTCTGTCTTGCCAAAATGGATATCCAGATCAGTATCTATCATCTTAAAAGATATAACAGGCACATCGCCTGCAATTTCTTTAACTTTCTCCTGAACCTTTTCAGTTCCTGCAGTTTTTATACACTTGCGGCTCATGGTGTGTGCTGTATATTGGATAACATGCCCTTTATATTTTGCATCCGGGACATTCCAGAAGCGTACCCTCTCACCTCCACCCGGTACATCTTCATATAATTTTTCATTAACAGAAGCTGACAAAATAATCATCTTTCTTGGAGGAAGTTCAATTTTTTTACAGAACATGATTTCCTCATGTACACGATCCATGACTACACACGAACTTTCCAGAAGCATTGGCAAAGGTCCGCTTATTTCATCAGCACGTTTATAGAGTTTTTCCAGTTTACAGATATTAGGTTTCGTAAATGAAATCTGCTTTGTTTCCTGATCTTCCATCTCAAGGATTAGCTTCAATTTTTCTCTGTCATTTGAAGAAAGCATATTCTTTTCGATAATTTTCTTTACATCTCCTAATGACAGAGACCAGTTTCGTTTAAACAGGGTTATCAGAAAATCTTCATCTATAATGATCTCATAATCCTTTAATGTATCCATATTCATCATCTGAAAATAAGCATGAGTTGTCACGATACATCTTGATGTTTCCAGTCCCTGCTTTTTTCCCGTCAGATGATCTAATTCCTGGCGCTGGTATTTTGTTAACTTATTATAATTTTCGTTCTTATATGTCCTGATCTGCTTTACCACAAATCGACCATATCCATTTTCATAAAGTTTTTTTACCATTTCTTCCAAGTCTGGCAGGTCAAGTTTTTTAATGGTTTCGTAAACGCTTTCTGTCTGCGTACACTCGATTCCTTTATATTTAAGTCTTTGGACCACTTCTGCCTGTAATTTACAGGTTGGAACTGCAATAATGAACTGTTTGTCTGGGCTTTCCTGTATGATATTACAATAAGCTTCCGTTTTTCCAAGTGCTGTCTGGGCCTTGATTACATAGATATTATCATCTTCTGCATCTACAGCTTCACGTAAACAAGTTTTTAACTGTTCCTGGCAATTAGCCAATGGCAAATATGTATCGAGATTGGAAAGCTTTCTGATTTTTGATCCACATTTTGAATAAATAGTTGAACCGCCACATTGCTCTGCATATGGACATCCCTTATTACACCCAGAAGGCATATAATCATTGTCTACGTTATACTTCCAATGACTTTTCCATTTTGAATGATGCTCTGGCAATGCTTCAAAAAACCATGTTTTCCCACCTTTTATGAATCTCAGATTCGTTGCAAGAATAAATTTCTCGTCATGTTCCAGCTCTCTTGTTTCTTCTGTAAATTCTTTAAACAGCAGACACATTTCCATTAGTGTTTCTTTATTAATCGTAATAGTTCTTAATGTTGAAGCTTCAGTATTATTTTTTCCGGTTTTGTTCTTATGGTTAATTATTTTTTTATTATTTTTCGGAAGAAACATTACAATGCTACCATCTTCTACTCTTTCCAGATCAGTCTGCATAACATTTGCCTGTGCTGCCTTATAAATCGCCAGTTCATTATTAATAATTGCAACATTCAGATCCTTGGCAACCGTTTTTAATCTTGCACCGTAGTTATCTCTCTTTTTTCCTCTGAAATATTCATGGAATGCATAGCAGACATCCCTTATGGATATTCTATTTTCAGGAAATGCTTCGATCACCTTTTTCCCTCCAAGAAACATTCTGCAAAGTTCCTTGCATTTCTGATCTGCTTTTAAATCGGTGTCATCAAACATTATTAAAAGCAGATTGTTTACCACATTTGCGATACGACGGTCTTTTATCCAGTCATCTAATACAAATACTGCCCGGAATTTTTGATTTTCCTTTGACCATCTCAATGAACGATATGTAAATGTATAATTAAGTCCATATTTCTGACATTTTTCTTTAAATTTTTCATAATCAGGATTCTCATCAAAATCCAGTACTAAAAATATCTGCTTCTCAAAGCTGTTATCATTTCGCGTGTTATTACACATATTAGCTCTGGTAAATGCTTTATAATGTTCTCCCACTTCATATATGATCTCTTCTATCGAAAGTACCTCTTTATTTTTTGCAACACGATTACTGATTCTTCCAAAAATCCTATCACCTTTCGGTGGTTTCTTTCTTATCTGGTGCTTATCAATGTTAATCTCAAATTTGTCCATCATATGCCTCTTTCTATAAATACACAAATTTATTTGTAAGGCGTGCAAAATACACTATCTGAGATACTTTGGTGGCAAAAAACGAAGTTTTTGTGATTTTGTTAGAATTGTATATAATGCGTGTGTTCCACACGCTTATTATATACAATTCAAACTTTTACACTTCGTTTTTTCTTTGCCAGCCTCTCCAGAAAGCGTATCTGTGTCGAATAGCACTCTTTTACTTGCAAAAACTTTTTCAACTTGTATATTTATTTGTTATATTTTTTACAGCTTTGTTTAGCTCTGAGTTTTTTTCTATAAATGTAAAAAATATATAACCAAGAAACATATTCATAAAAAATATCAGAAAATAAGGGAGGACGAAATCTTGACAAATTCATTTCCATTTTATAAAAGCACATCTGATTCCTGCAGTGATCCAATAGACATTATGACTGTTGCTGAAGTTGCTACATTTCTCGGTGTCGGCAAGAACCGTATTTATGAATTACTTAACAAGGGAACTATTAAAGGATTCCGGATGGGATCTACCTGGAAAATCAGTAAGATGGCATTAGAAGCTTATATTAGAGAAGCGTCAGGATTGTAATAGTAACGCAAAATACCGGATTGAGTTTTATCATGCTCAATCCGGTATCATTTTTTTATTACTACCATTTTCCATATAATACTGCCGCAGAGATAGCATGTCTCTACGGCCATTATTTTTTCATGTGTATCCAACTTAGATAAGCATTATTATAATCTGTCATAATGCTCATAAATCCAGATTTTTAAAATCAATAGACAAATCCTTGTATATTGCTGTCGGTACAGTATCTTCAAAAGAATATTCATCAATACTGTTATGCTCAAAGTTATATACAATTGTCCGATTCTTCATCGGATCTACAATCCAGTATTCCCTGACACCTGCTGCCTGATATTTCAGCAATTTTATAAGATAATCAAGCTGTTTACTGGACGGAGAAACAATCTCGATAATCCAGTCCGGAGCGCCTTTGCATCCCCGATCATCCAGCTTATTCTTATCGCAGATCACGGAAATATCCGGTTCAACATAGGTATCAGATGTTTCATCCAGATATACTGCAAATGGAGCCGCATATACCTTGCAGTTGCCTTTATGGGAACGTATATACTCTCTGATAGTACCGGAAAGCTCCATGGATAAATCCTGATGTTTTCTGCTCGGTGGTGCCATATAATAAATCTGTCCATTAATCAGCTCTGCACGTTCGCCATCTGGAAGTGCATAAATATCATCTATTGTATAAGTATGCTCTTTTGGTAAAGCCATGTTATCACGCTCCCTTCCTGCTTTCTATAGTTGTATTATAGTCGATTGCCTTAGAATAATCAACGAAAAAACCGGATTGAACTGTTCTGCCCAATCCGGTATCATTTATTTTTCAATCATCTTCATTGTAAGAATTATCCTTCATAAGAACCATCTTATTCGTAAGAATCATCCTCTTCATATGAATCATCCTCTTCGTAAGGATCATCCTCTTCATATGAATCATCCTCATCAAAAAGGAATCCCCAATTCTCTAATAAATCATTTCTTATATATTCATCTTTTTGAGACAATATCATATCTGTCACTTCATTCATACTTTCTATTTCCGGAGTCCACTGGCTCTTTGGCAATGGTTCTATGTATTCTACACACATAATCCCAGTATTTACCATGCTGCCGTATACTGCAACCGGTGTATTAGCAAAACTTTGTGACGTGGTAATTCCATTAATAGACACTTCCCCTATTGCACTAAAATCATATGAAAGATTTAAATAATCAAATTTATTTCCTGAAGACAAATATGTTTGATCATCCTGAGGACTATTACAAAAACTTTCCAAAAATTCCTGATCTGAAGTACTTCTGTCCCACGCCTGCCATCTGCTATCCATTCTGAAAATGCCAATACATTTCACAATTTCTCCTATATTTTCTGGCCAATCTCCTGTGAAATAATCATAATCTACTAATCTGGCACTTGCCTTTCCTGAATCATTGCCGCCCATAAATATATGTTCCATATCAATTTGTGGTGCATTTCCTCCGGTTGTCAAAGTCCCCCATACAGTTACAGAAATAGGATGTTCTGATATCCCCTGATTATCTAATGTCTTATCATATTTATCTGGATCATAATTTACTGTAACATAAGGCATTTGCGGTCCCCAGACTTCTACAGAAAATGCACTTACATTATTAGCAATTAATCTTCCGCTGCAAATAACCTTTTCTCCAACATAATCCTCTAGATCTTCTATGGTATTCGCATTATATAAGTCTTCATACTCACTATCACCGGAAGCATCTTCCGAATAATTTTCTATGCATTCATTCAAAATGGATATATTCTGCCTTTCCACATTATTTAGCATATCATCACTGAAATCTGCTTCATCTATGGTTCCCACATACCAGCTTTTACCTGCAAAATATGCCTGTACATCTGCATCACTAAATCGAACCCCACGCCGAGCATATATCTCTTTAATAGACATTTTTAACAAACTCTTGTCAAAAGATCCCACTTCATCAGCAGAAATTGCTCTTGTTGCGCTGTCTGCAATCAAATATGCATCCGGGTCTGTTGGTAATGAACCAGTTATAATTGATTCATCATCTGCCTGTCCTGCACCGGAATCAGACTGTTCTGTATCAAAATCTGTAGCCCAAACAAGCATTTCATTTTGTCCAACTAGCAATATTGCCGCCATAAAAAATCCGATAATTTTTTTCTTCATTTCATCCTTCTCCTTGTATAATAGTATTCTTTATTATAATACTAACATATTTTTATTTATCCTACTTGATAATAGGAATTATTAATAAATGTTTCATACTCTGTAAAATTATCAAAATCCGAGTATCCTGTACTTCCCTCTCTCGTAACAAGAACATTTCCCGCGTCTGTCCACTCCAAAGTAAAATGTACATTATTCCAATCTGCCTCTACAGTATCGCTCCCTGTTATTTTCCCTTGTGCAGAAATAACGCCGTCATGCGTCATAGACTTAAAAGTAATATTAATGCTACCGTTTCCAGAATCATATATCTCCATGTTGACATAGTTCTCTGTACCACCACTGGTACTTATATATTGTCCCATCGCGCCAATAAAACTGTCTGCATTTTGATCTGTTACTTCATTTTCTGTTTCTTTATTATACCAAACTTTTTGACTATTAGAACTATTACAAAACTCAACAAATATTCCATCCTCAGCAGGTGTAATTAACGCCACTACTTTCTCACTTTTAGACAGTACTTGAATTGGATTCGCAGACATATCAGCAATATATCCTGACCATTGATACTGGGTTCCTGACAGTACACCCATTTCAGCCACAAAATCTGTTCCATTATCCGAAACTTCTGAGCTATCATTTAAATAAATTTCATCGCCATTTTGAGCCATATAATACCCATATATCGTGTATTCGGAAGCTGTTGCAGAACTATCCTCTGTATCATTTGTTTTCTCATTCTCAGATTGAGAATATGTATCATTTCCGACATCAGAATCTAACGTATTGCCTTCTTTGTTTTCTTCTATTAACGACTCATCTTCCGAAGCATTTTCATCATCTGTGTCTTGTTCAAACTCAATATTGTAATTTTCATTGGCATATATACTTCCTAAATCTCTTTCTACATCATTTTTTATCAACCCAAATATCATAAAAGGAATAATAAAAAATATTAAAGCTGGTTCAAAATTTCCCACTTCAAATACAGATGAAGAATCTTCTATTTCATCTGTATTTGCTATATCTTGATTTTTTACTTCCTCTTCTTCATGTAAATCAATTAAATTTTGTGATATTCCTACTAATTCGAAAAATAATTTTAAATAGCTTCGCCATCCCTTATCAACCAATTTTACATTTAACTTTAGAAGATACCTTGTTTCAGCTACAATAGTAATTATTAACAGTATATCCTGTGCAAAACTATATATAAAGTACTTAAATGTCAATAGGCCTATTCCTGCCAATCCATATGTTATATCTAAAGTTTTTGCACTTAATGAGTATAAAATAAAAAACACATGAATAGTTCCTACCAAATAAACGGAAATATATTTAGCCTTATTGCTATTGGTAACTTTTTGATACGTTTCAGAACATATTAACGTATCCAAAAAATCCAAAAGTGGAAAAAAACATAATAGTTTAATTTGTGATATACCATCTAAAAACAGTGTTATCATACTTACAATTCCCATATCCCAGTAATTGCATATAACTATATACCCTTTCAAGAGTACTTGTAACATTATAATTATTCCTATACTCAATGCTATAATATATATAGCCAAGTCCAATATCTTCCTAATATTCAATGGACATTTTTGAAAAAAAAGATACTTCTTTTCCATATTTTTTCCTTTCCTACATACTTGTTGCAAAATCTTGTCTTTTCCTTATAATATCAATAATAAAAATATACTGCTGCTTTATAACTAACAAAGCAGCAGTGCTCGCAGCTATAGATCCCATTGCTGCTTTTGCAATTGTCTCAGTTGATTCAATATCAAATACTTTTCCTAAATAGTCATTGTCAATTGAATAGGTATTATCGCCAAATTATCACTTCCTGGAATCTGAGAAAAACCACCTCCAACACCTGCAGTTGCAACACTGGCAGTATGTATAATTGCATGGCACTTAGCTCTCTGTTCATCTGTCATTTCAATATCCACTCTACTGATAAATAGCTCCACAACTCCTGCATTTGTTGTTAAAAACTGTAAACTGACCACAATTGGAGCATTTCTGTCCTCTTCCACCTTTTCCATCGTTTGCCGGTACAATCATTGTATAACCGCATTTTGTACACTTTCTTCCATTAGTTGTTTCAAAAAAAGTATACTGACTACATCTTGGACATATCTTTCCAGCCATTTAATTTCCTCCTTTCCCCGTGCATATACGAGTATATATATGCTCATATATAAATATACCATATTTAAATCAGTCTTACAATATACTGATAATAAAAATATAATCAGAATATAAGGAGGTAGCCATTTAATGAGAGTAAAAAAAGAAAACCCTTTACGCCAGCTTCCTGTTAATTCTAATGACTATGGTGAGATCAGGATTCATTTGAAAGAACTATTAGAAGAACGCAACATTTCTCTGAATCAGTTATCTTTCAGAGCTGAAATGCAGCGTACACAGTTAAGAAATTATAGAGATAATAAAATCCAGCGACTTGATATTGATATACTGAAACGTTTATGCTATGTCCTTGACTGCAATCTGCATGATCTGATCGAATATATTCCTGCTGAAGATTCTTCTGAAAAGCAATAGTATGTCAGATTTTGCAATATGTATTACGATATGTTTCGCATAGCATCATAAAAATTTATTCGAAATCATAACAATTCGAGAACATTCGATTTTCTTCTTCCTTGCAAAATCCATCAAAATCTTTTATAATAGAACTGTAAGTTCTTACAAGTATTATAGCTATATACCCTACAAAAGATAACTTGGTGCCTTACGTTTATATAATACCCTTATAAACAATACTTAAATAAATCATGCCTACGCATGTCTCGGAAATATATTCACATATTTTGAGCAAAACCATATGTCTCTTTTATTCATAGAGTGACATAAAAATAATCTTACTATTATAAATGAATGTAGTAGACGTGGCATCAACTTCATAAAAAATTCGAGGAGGTAAGCCAATGTTATCTAATGAACTACTGGTTGACGCTATTAAAAGCGGTGCTACAAATGAGGAAATCTACGAACTTGTCAGGACAATCTATGGAGAGGCCATGAAGAAAACCTATTATTCTTTGCTTAATAGAGATAAATATTATCAATCGCTCCTTAGTAAAACAGATGAAGCCGAGAAAAAGCTGAACCACCAAGAGATGTCTGTGGAAACCAGAAATGCTGTAGATCATTTTATTGATTTATCTACGGAAATAGATGATGAATCTCATGCCGTATTGTATCTTGCAGCATTTATAGATTCATACCGTTTTTTCAAGGCATTGGGACTTGTAATTTGCTAATAAACTTCAAAAAATAAAATATATATGACGACAACAGGAGGAAAGGTATCTGCCTTTCCTCCTGTCATTTTTCTTAAAGATTATATTCTTTATATAACTGTTCACGTCTTTTAGCGTCTGTTGATACAATCGGGATTTCTTCAGTTCTCTGATCCTGAAGCAATCGAGTAATTAAACTTCCAAGTCGAGCTTCTCCCTGAACCTGTCCAATCACCTCACCTCTCGCCTGTCCGATTGCCTCTCCTTCTGCACGTCCAATCGCTTTTCCCTCAGCTTTAAGTCTTTCAGATTCCAGTTCCAGAACTTTTCCTCCCATAATATCACCTATTCCTTTCCGGACAT
>CAKRYE010000064.1 GCA_934426285.1 uncultured Blautia sp. | reverse complement strand
TTTGATTGGCAGAATTCCTGTCATATAAGCGCCCACCAGAAACTGTGAAACCTGGAGTCCCTTGAACAACGCCCTCAATAGCTGAATGTAGGATTTCTGCAAAGCCACATCCGCTGCTGCTTCCCGGAATAAGGCATCCCATTCATCAATGATGATGAAAAACTTTCTGCCGGTTTTGGCACTGATCTGCAACAGGGCTACCGGAAGGGAACATACAGTTTCACCAACACAGCCCGGAAAAGCATCCCTCAATTCCGAAATAATACTTTCCTGCATTTCGTGTACGGTATTTTCAATCGTGCTGGATATGGAGATAAACCATGCAATATCCAGAAAAAGGACATCATAATGATTGAGGTTGGCTTTGTAGCTGTCGCATTCTGCAATTTTCAGATCCCTGAAAAGACTATCTGTACTGGCTCCTCTGGAGTAATAGGCGGCCAGCATTTTCGCAGCGTAAGATTTTCCAAAACGTCTGGGTCTGCTGAAACAGGTAAGCATCCGGCTACTTCCCAGAACGCTGTTAGTATATGAAATTAATCCGGATTTATCTATATAGATATTTTTATTTAAAATTACTTCAAATGCATCTGCTGGCGGATTCAGATAGATTCCCATATGTGCCGACCTTCCTTTCCGAATTTTTCAGTATATCTCAATTAATTGACCATCGTTTCACTACTATCAGTATAACAAACACAACAAATACTTGCTAGCAGAAAATATTTCAAAACAATAAAAAATAGCAGGACCGGGGTGGCTATTTCTGTATCTTACTATTATCCTTACCAAAGAAATATCCTAATTTAAAGCAGGTTAACCCGGTTGATTTTATTTTTATTCGTGAAAATATCATTATACCCGTTCGGGATGATTTGATATAGAAATATATAAATTATACCCGAACGGGATTTTTGTATATAATTCGCTTGAAATTATACCCGAACGGGATTAATATGTTTAATATGAGTACAATTGGAGATTATATAAAAAAAGAAAGAAAAAAAGCAGGGCTGACGCAGGAGGATTTTGCAATCCGTTCCGGACTTGGACTTCGTTTTGTAAGGGAATTGGAACAGGGAAAAGAAACGGTGCGTCTGGACAAAGTGAATCAGGCACTGGCAATGTTTGGGAAAGAAGCTGTACCAGGAAAAAAGGAGGAATAGCAGGTGGAGTCAGAATATAGAAAAGGATATGTATATATTCAAAATCATTTTTCCGGAATCATTGCAGAAACTGAAGAAGGATATATTTTTACTTATGACCAGGATTATCTGGACAGAGAAGATACAGTGGCAGTAAGCCTGACACTTCCATTGCGTCAGGAGCCTTATGAAACAACCATATTGTTTCCTTTTTTTGACGGACTGATTCCGGAAGGATGGCTTCTGGGAGTGGTCAGCCGAAACTGGAAAATCAACCAGAAAGACCGATTTGGATTACTGTTATCTGCCTGCAGAGACTGCATTGGCGATGTTTGTATCAGGAGAGAAAAGGTATGAAATGCTTGTGTTGTGGAAAGCCAATAACAAATAGTGCAGCGAATGTGGAAAAAGAATGGTGCTGGCACAAAAAGTGTGTAAAGAGATTTTTTCAGACAGATGAATTACCAATCTTGGATATTACGAAAGACCAACTGGAAATACTGGCAAATGAGACGGTAAATGAGGGACTTACCGTGCCGGGAGTTCAGAAAAAGCTTTCCCTGCATTTATCAACAGATCTTAATGCAAGACTTACAATTGTGGACTATCCAACAGGATATATCCTGAAGCCGCAGACGGAAGAATTTCATAATATGCCGGAATTTGAGGATCTGGCAATGCGTCTCGCAGAAATTATGGGAATCCAGACAGTTCCCCATGCTCTTATAAAAATGAATGATGAATACGCGTATATTACTAGAAGGATAGACCGGGAAATATCAGAAAAAGAGACCAAACTATATGCTATGGAAGACTTCTGTCAGCTGTCTTACCGACTGACACAGGATAAATATAAAGGTTCTTATGAACAATGCGGAAGAATCATCAAAAAATATTCTGCAACACCGGGCTTAGACCTGTCAGAGCTGTTTCTGCGTGTTGTTGGATCTTTCGTTATGGGAAATTCAGATATGCATTTGAAAAACTTTTCACTAAAGGAAACGGAGCCTGGCAGCAGAAATTTCCAATTATCAAAAGCATATGATATGCTTCCTGTTAATGTGATCATGCCAGAAGATAAGGAACAGCTGGCACTGACAATAAATGGAAAAAAACGTAATATTCATAAGAAAGAATTTCGGATACTGGCAGAATCCTGTGGAATCCCATTAAATTCTGCAGAACGTATGATGAAAAAAGTATGCTCATTAAAGACAAAACTTTTTGCACAGATAGAAGAATCTTACTTGTCAGCAGAGCAAAAAGAGCAAATAGGGGAACTTATTTCAAAAAGGCTTGATATTTTGAGTTAGATAAAAGGCTGTTCACATTGCCAAAAAGTATCGTTTGCTTTATACTGAAAATGATAGAAAGGAGGAATGGATTTATATGCCACAGACAATTCATACCCTGCTTATTCAATACTTATCAGAGATACAAAAGATATATGGGGCGCACTTAAAAAGCGTGATTCTATATGGTTCCTATGCCAGAGGAGATTATACACCAGATTCAGACATAGATATAATGATTCTGGTAGATCTTTCCGAAGAAGAAATGGATGCATATTCAGATGCTCTTTCAGAACTTGGATTTAAATATAATGTTCAGCATGATATATGGATGATGCCTGTAGTGAAAAATCAGCAGCATTTTTACCACTGGGCAGCGTCTTATCCGTTTTATTCTAATGTTCAAAAGGAGGGAGTTGTTTTATATGAAGCAGCCTGACTCCATTGATGTGGGAACTCAGATGGATGTGGTACGGCATCGCCTGAATGTTGCAAGAGAAGATCTGGAAACAGCTCATCTTACATTCGAAGCAGAACAGTATCGTGGAGCAAATAACAGAGCTTACTACAGTATATCTCATACAATATGTGCAGTACTTGCGAAAGAAGGAGTCGCTTTTAAACGCCATAAGGATACACTTAGCTATTTTAATAAAAATTATGTGCAACCAGAAATTTTTCCACGTGAATTAGGCAGGAAAATTGTGAAAGCTGAAGAAATTCGACATGCAAGTGATTACGATACTTTTTATATAGCTTCGAAAATGATAACTGCAGAGCAAATTGAAACTGCAGAAAAAATCCTGGAATTAGCAGAGAAATATTTATTTACAGAATCAGAGAGCCCATCTGAAGATGAAAATACTGATAAACCAGAGCAGTAATAATTCACAATCAAAACCATCCCGACTATTGAACTCATTCTTATAGTTGGGATGGTTTTATATGTTGGTAAGAAATTATATGTTATACAAATTTTAGAATCATTTTATGTAGAGATTATTATCTTTCCGGTTATTTTCGATGGTCAGACCCTTCCAGTTCGGGTTATTCAGTTAAAAGGCTGGCGGATTTGATTGAAAAAAGAATATATTCATGATAAAATTGTATCGGATGCTACCATAACGGTAGGCGGTTGACCCTCTACGGAGGGACTGGACCCTCCGATTACATAGAAACCCAAACGGGAATCAACGGAAAGGAGGGCTGAGCCTTATGAGTATTGTTGATTTTATCGCAGTAGTGAGCTTTGGCTTAACCTGCTTTGGATTAGGATATTCCTTTGGTAAAGATAATAATAAGACACAGAAATAGCCGCCCCGGTCCTGAGAAAACTGAGCGGCTTTTCTAAAGCTTAACATTTAGTATCGGGCCAACCGTCTATCGGTGGCATCTTTTCTATTAATAATATAACATGACTGCTTCTTGATTTCAAGAGAAAACCTATATTCGATAGTGTAAACTTACTGCAGGAAATTGATAGACAGAGTAATAATTCACAATTAAAACCATCCCGACTATGTATATTATTCATATAGCTAGGATGGTTTTATGTATGGGTAAGGAATTTTATGTTATATAAATTTTAGAATTCTTTTATGTGGAGATTATTATCTTTCCGGTTATTTTCGATGGTCAGACCCCTCCAGATGCCCCAGAGCAGAAAGTTATTGGCCAGAGGGAAGTTTGGGATATGAGAGGCATACGAAAAACTCCAGCCATTTCTGGCTGGAGCTTTTCTTTTAGGAATCTGTATTATTTACCCAAATGGATTATTTAACAGTTACTGCTTTGCTGTTGGACCATTTGCTGAATACTTTGCTTCCGTTTTCGGATGTCTTGTTGAAGGAATGAACTCCTGCATAGTATTTACCAGCTGGTACGTTCTTGAATGTTGCTGTTACAACATTTCCTTTGATGTTTTTCTTTACAAGTGTTCCGTAGTCTACCGGACGTTTTTCTCCGTTTACTTTCTTAACTGCGGATCCCAGAACTACATCATATCCTGTTGCATCTTCAGATACTGTATATGTTACAGTTACTGTATTTCCTTTCACCTTTACGCTTGTAACGGTTGGTGTAGAAGGTGTTGTAGCTGTTACTGTGAATTTAACGATGTTAGACCATTCGCCAAATACTTTCTTGCCTTCAGCGTTACGTTTCCAAGCGTGGCAGTATGCATAGTAGGTACCCTGCTGTACATAGTGGAAGTCTGTGTTTGTCTTCAGAATGTTCTTGCTGATATCTACACGGCCGTTCTTGTAGTCTTCTTCTGTAGCGATTACATAGTCGTATCCAACTGCTTCCTCCACTTCGCTGGAAAGTACAGGTGTTACAGTGTTGCCTTTAACAACTACGTTAGCGATCATTGCCTGACCAACTTTTGCAGACTCTACAGCGATTTCTTTAGAACCTGTGTATTTTGTGCTGTCAGCTTTAGCTGTTACAGTTACTTTCTTCTTGTCATCGCTGAATTTAACGTCGTATTCTGTAGCCGGAACGATAACAGTACCGTTCAGTACAGTTACGTTGTTGTTCTTGTCAACGCTTACTGCTGTGTTTGCAAGATCTTTCTTTGTTACTTTCCATGTTAAGGAAGCTTTAGCTGTTAATGCTGTATTGTTTGCATTGTTTGTAGTGTATGCACCTTTACCTTTGATTGTTACTAAATTTCCTGCTAAAGTAGTGCCACTAGCTGTTACATCTGTTACAGATGTCTCTACAGTATAATCAACGCCCTGTGTAAGTCTGTTGCCCTTTGCGTCAAGAATAACAACCTGAGGTTCTACAGCAAGACCACCTGCGTATTCAGCATCATTGATTTTCTGAATCATGTCTGATGTGATAGTATCTTTAGCTACAATATAATACTGTAAAGTAGCAAATGCAACATCTTTACCTGAAGAATTAACAACTTTATGATTTCCAAGACCGAATGCTTCAACAGTAGCAATACCTGCATCAACATTCTTTGTATATTTCAGCTCGTAATCTTTTCCTTCTGTAAGAACTTTGCCAGTAGTATCAACAACTACAAGTTTAGTTTTGAAAGAATCAATAGTAATAGCTTTTCCTGTATAATATGCTCCAGTATCAGTTGCACCAAGAACAACGGTATTTCCTGATTTATCCTTGCTTACATCGTTTGCTGTATCTAATTTTTTAGCAAAATATCCAGTCTGTGCAATGGCAACAATCTTAAATGTTCCTTTGTATTCTCCCTCTACTCTGCTGTTTCCTGGTGCTGCTTTAATAGTGAAATTATAAGTACCAACGTTTGTTGCATTCTCATCCAGAGTTACTACATAATCACCAGTTTTTGTTCCCGCATCATATGGAGTCAGTATTGTATTACCGATTTTTACAGTTCCAACTACGGAAGATACATCAACTACCGGATATCCAGTATAGTTAACTTCAAATTTTTTGTCATTAGAGCCATCAAGAACTGTTGCATTTGCAAGACTTGCTTTTGCAATAGTATATTTTACATCAAGTGTGCCTTTATACCATCCCTGTCCTTCAATTGTTACAGTAGCATCGCCTGCATTAGCACCAGTTTTAGATTTTACTTTATAATCTGTACCCTCTTTCAGAGTAACAGTGCCATCTTTTACAACTAATTTAGGATTGATAGTTTCACCTGTATATACATATGTGCCTTCTACAGATGCAGTACATTTTGAAATATCTCGCTGTGCAACCTGAGATGTAATAGTTTTATAAGCGTATCCATCAGAAGATTGACCACCATTAATTACATAGTTCTTATTTTCAAATCTCACAACACCAGTAGCTGTTGAACCTGTTGCTAATGTTGCTTTCTGTGTTGTAGTGATTGTGTAGTCTTTTTCAGGAACCGCTACTGTCTTTCCGTTTACTGTTGTCTCAACTTTAGCTGTTGCATCATAGGATGTTTTACCAGCAGTATATTCAACATTCTGATTTGTAACAGTTACTGTAGCTTTTGCAATTTTGAAGTTGTATTCAATCTTACCAGTATATTTTCCTTTAAATGTAAGAGTAATCTTAGAAACCTTATTGCTTACATCAAAGGAATCTGTATTATCACTGTATGTAATATCATAATCAGTTCCAAGAACAAGTGTTTCTGGTGTTACAGTTGGAGTCTGAACTGTTAATTCAAGCTTAGAAAATACATCTTTTAACGGTTCAATAGCTGTACTGTTATAAGCAACAACTGCTGTGGTGCCATCTCCAATAACTTTTTTAATGGCGTCTTTAACTTTAGTATCACCCAATGCTGTTTTTGTACTAAAAGTATCATTGCCAATCTTTGTGTTAGCTGGAATAGAAACTGCTGAATCATCAATAATACCAGAAACTACTGAAAAATTAACAGAATAAGAACCTGTTACATTTCCAGCTGTTTTTGCTGCAGCTGTTGGTACAATTGTTAATGTACCAGTTCCAATTTTGTCAGTTCCACTAACAGTAACTTCAACGTCTGCAGTTGGAAGAGCATCTGTAACAGTTTTTCCAGTGGTTTTGTTAACAAATTTAACGTCTGCTAATGTTGGAGCTGTCTTATTTACAGTTCTTGCATCCATAGAGAGTGTATAAGTATCACCTAATTTGGATAAATCAAGAGCACTAATCTTATATTCACCAGTTGCTAAAGATGCTACATCCTTATCTTTAGTAAAATTATTCTTTGTTTCTTTTGTATCTGTACCAACTTTAGCTTTTTCTTTTAAAGTAATTGTAAGATCGTCTTTCGTATAACTACCAACTGCAGTTTTTCCACTCTTTACTGCAACAGTATATAATTCTTCTGGAATAACAGTGTTAGTTAACTTATCTGTAAGTACAACTGTTGGTTTAGCATTTGTACCATTGTATGTAGCTGTTCCGGAAATAGCAACGGACAAATTGCTATCTGTTGGATCTACTGGATTAATTGTGAATGTACCATCTTTTGCTTTGTCATGTGTATTTCCAACAAAGCCATCTGCTTCCACGCCTTCTGCATAGAATTTGTACTCACCTACATTCTGAGCCTCTGTTGCATTTTCAAATTTAACAACAGCACTTGCTGTAACACCGTTTTTTTCTACTGTAATAGCAGGGCTCTGTTTTTTACCATTGTAAGTAGCAGTTATATCAGTAGCATTAACTGTCCATGTGGAATCAATAGTTACAGGTTTGATAGTCACTTCATTTGTAGTGTAAACAGCTTCGTTTTCATTTGCCACATAGAATTTTGCCCAAACTTTTTTATTTGTGCTTGTTTTATAGATATTTACATCAAGATTAGCAGCCTGCAAAGCATTTTTCAAAGCATCTGCAAGAGTCTGTCCTTTACCTACAGCTACATTTACATCTTTTACCTTTCCGGCATCAGTATAAATTTCAATATTTGTAATATCTTTAGCAAGTCCGTTCTTATCCTCAACCTTGAATTCCTCAGTACTTGTAACACCATCTTTTTTAGAGAAATTAAGTCCCTCTGACCAGTTGATATCTTTTAACTCCATATTAGTAGTTACTTTGTAGTCAGCTGCTACCTGTGCAGTAGAAACTTCTTCAGCAGCGTCTTCTACAACTGGAGCAGCTTCTGTTTCATCAGTAAATTCTGCAGGAGCTTCTGTAGCAACTGCTACGTCAGAACCATCGCTGAACTCAGCAGCCCATACCGGCACATTAGAAGTAGCAAGCATTGCAACTACAAGAGACATACTTAATGTCTTTTTAGCCATGCCCTTCTTTGTGTTTTTAATCTTTGTCATGATTATAGTTCCCCTTTCCTTAATATAACTATTTTCTTTTTGGGTAAAGATTCCTAGACATAATCTGTCTGTTATGGTTAATAATAGTGCTTCAACCACTTTTTGTCAAGTGTAATGCTTAAGAATTTTACGATTTTTTTAAATTTTCCCGCGTGTTGGAGCATTTAATTTCCTTGATTTTTCCTATATAAACCCAACAATTTGTTACATGTTGAGATGATTTTCTGAATTTGTCACAAGATGATGTATTTCTATATGTATTTACAGTCAACAGTCCCAGAGAGCTGTCTCTCCGGGACTGTTGTCAGATGCATTATCCGCCTATTTTATCTTCCTGATTGCTTCCAGATCAAGGCCTGTTGCCAGACTTATATCTTCTTCTGTAAATTTTCCTGTATTTCGCATGCGAATAACCGTCTCTGCAGTATTCGTTTGTATCCCTTTTCGTATCAATTTTTCTGATTCCAGTTCCAGAACTTCTCCACCCATAGTTTTCTCCAATCCTTTCTTTGTTTTCTCAGAATCTCTGAAAATATAGTCTGATACCTTTGTGATGAAGCTGACCATATCTGCGTAATATTCTTCCATATCCTGATTCTGCAGGCTTTCATGGAGTTTTCTCTGAATATCCGCATATTCATCTAACAAAATTTTTAATTTTTCTTCATCCTGATCAAGGATTTCCTTCTGCTTCTCATATCTCATAATATAATATGGCAAAAGTAAAAACAGTTTTTTCTGAAAAATAGTGTCTCTTGTGTATTTTTCCACATAGACTGCCGGCAGACTATATTTCAGTTTCTGTCCGTCCGGCATAATAATTTCCATCGTCAGATTGTCTTTCCTTCCTTTTCCCCGTAAGTATATCACGCAGGAGTGCGGAAAATACATCCGGTATATGTCATTTTCCATTTTTGCGTCTTCCAGACTAATGGCAAAATCATATTCTATCATTCTGAGTACCATTTTAGAATCACTGGTACTCTGACATTCTATATGATAGATTTTATCTGCGATCAGCAAGCGGGAATCTGTGATGATTTCCCCACTTTGGGTCTGGTGTTCGTTTCTCATTTGTGTAATTGGTATGTCTGCCGGATAATTTTTGCCAAATACTTCATTGATCAGAGGAATTACTAATTCTGGCATTTTCTCCAGCATTGTTCTGAAAACATCATCAAATATAGTATTATCTGCCATGCGGCTTTCCTTTCATGGTTGTTATGTATCGTCCGCTTTTGTATCTTGAAAGTCTGCGTTCTGGTGTATTTTGATCATGTTTTCGGGTGTATTCTTAATTTCCGACATGATATATCCGGAAACTTTATCTTTTGTGCAAAGTCTGTTGTATTTTCTATCACCTTCTTTGCACTTTGTTTCTATATATTTTATCAGATATTATCTATACTTTCTATATATTATCTGTATCTCTTTTACAAAAACCTAATATGGCTGGAAATACATTGAACCCTGGTGTTTTACTTTTACGATAAAAATCCCCGGCAGTACTACTATCAGGGTTGTACTGCCGGGGATTTGTTGATTTTATCTACTTATTTCTTTCTCACAATCACCTTATCCAGATGCCAGATATCATCCACGTATTCCTGGATGGTTCTGTCAGAGGTGAATTTGCCGCTGCAGGCGGTGTTGAGGAGGGCTTTCTTTGCCCAGCCTTTTTCATCTTTGTATGCTTCTTCTACGCGCTTCTGAGCGTCTGCGTAGGAGCGGAAGTCTGCAAG
>CAKRYE010000063.1 GCA_934426285.1 uncultured Blautia sp. | reverse complement strand
TTACGGATTGCTGTTAACTGATTTTCCTGTTTCTGCTGTGCATCATCAAAAATCAGGTTATATCCGTTCTCTTCACTAAAAGTAGATTTCATGGATTCTGTGTTAGCTGTACGCCAGTCAGATTCAGCACCAACCTGTGAGAAACCAACTGTGATTGTGTCGTCCGCTGCTGCCACACCTACTGTAGGAACTACACACATACCGCATACCATTGTTGCTGTTAATAAAGCTGATACGACTTTTTTCTTCATTTTGTAAATCCTCCCGATTCATTTAAGATGTCTTTATTATAGTAAAATCCATAAAATATTCCATAGATTATCTTCTTCAAAAAGTTTGTTCTTCTATCATATTTTGTTCACAGTTTATACAAAGTTTGTTTTTTTATGATAGAGGTTAATTATTTTACTATGCATAGTGCATAAAATATAAATGGGATTTATTTTTCTTTTATCTGTTTTGCCAGATACACTTCTATCACCGTTCCCTCTCCTTCTATAGATGAGATCCGAAGTCCATATCCGGCCCCATAATACAATGCAATTCGTTCAGATACTGCTGCCAGTCCAAATCCTGCCCGTTCTCCTGTACAGATAGCATCCTGAACCTCCTTCAGTCGCTCCGGGGTCATTCCCTGCCCGTTATCAGTAACCCTGAGCATCATATCTTCACCCAGATCAAATCCCTCAATGAGGATTTTACCCTTACCTCTCTTATTTTTGATTCCATGATAAAGCGCATTTTCTGCCAGCGGCTGAAGGGTCAGTTTAGGTACCATGACTCCTTCCAGTTCTTTGGGAATTTTGATTTCAAATTCCATAATATCCCTATATCTGGACTGCTGGATTTCCAGGTAACTTAAAGTATGACGTTCCTCCTCCGCCAACGAAATGATATCTTTTCCCTTTGACAGAGAAGTACGGAAAAAAACCGAGAGGCTGGTGATCATATCCACCGCATCCTGTTCCATGCCTCCTTCTACCAGCCAGACAATGGTATCCAGCGTATTGTAGAGAAAATGGGGATTGACCTGCGCCTGAAGCAGCTGCAGCTCTGTAAGATGCTGGGCATCCTGTTCTTTTCGCACATTTTCCAGCAGGCCTTCGATCCTTCCTGCCATCTTTCGTGTTCCTTCATCCAGCTCCTGGATCTCAATGCAGTCTGCAATTACCGGAGCAATATTCTTGTACTCCCCTTTTCCAACCTTTTTAATATTATGAAGGATCTCAGAAATTGGCTTCGTAATATTATAAGTCAACCGGAAAGAACGGCTAAAAAGCAATAGCATAGTAACCAGAAGTACCCCGCACATTGCCATCAAAGTCAGACGTACATTTCCTGCCAGCTGAGACTCCACCTGCACCAACTGAGTGGCCTCCTGATAAATATAGTTCTGCATTTCCTTTTCAAATAAAGTAGTCAGGATCACCGTATTATTCTCCATAAATTCCTGACGTTTCTGGTAATCACGGATCTCCAGCAGCTGATTCATGCGGGTTTTCAGATTTTCCAGATAATTGGTGAGATATTTCAGGGAACGAAGACTTTCCTCCTTTGTAGTTGTGGTTTTCAGTCGTTCCACCGTTTCAATCGCTTTATTCACCTGTTTCACCGGAAGACCGTCTTTTCCTTTACGTCCGATAGTTACATAGTAGATGTCCATATCTACTTCCGCCTTAAAACTCATATCATTACTGGAGTTTTTATAGTTGGCATTGTACTCACTGCTTACAGCCAGATTATTGGATAATTTATTATATTCATTGGTATACTGCCAGAAAAAAATAAGCAGCACTATGATCAGAACTGCCATAGGGATCATAGTGCTGAGAAGCATCCACCTCATTTTAAACTCCAGTTTTCCGGATTCTGCTTTCTTTTTTTCCGGCCCTTTTTTATGCTCAGACATAGGTCAGGTCTCTCCTCTCGTTTTGCGGTATTCACTGGGAGTCATTCCCTGGGTTTTCTTGAACAGATAGCTGAAATAATGGGCATCCTTATATCCCACCTCTCCTGCAATCTCATTGGAACGCATGGAGGTACAGCGCAGAAGCTCTTTTGCTTTACTCATCCGAAGTCCTGTAAGATATTCCGTAAAGGTCTGCCCCATATTTTGACTGAACAGGGCACTGAAATGATTGGCACTGACATTTGCCACATGTGCAGCCTTATTCAGTGAAATTTCCTCGTCCATATAATTATGATCAATAAAATCAACAGCCAGTTTTAATACACTGCGATTCTGATTTCCCGCATTTTCATCTCGGAGTGCAATAGCCTTTTTCAGTATCTTTCCACAGTAAGCCACTGCTGCTTCTATAGTTTTTCCAGTCTCATCTACAATATTTTCCGTCTCTTGCCCGGATATTTCACTGTCATCACAGCCCAGCTTTTTCAGGAAGGACAATACAGAAAATCGGACATTCAGCACCACATAATTGCGGAAAACCAAAGAACCCATCGGTTCCTGACCAATTGCATTAAAATAATCCCTGATAAAATCATCCACTTCTTCTGCCAGTCCACTGCTCAGAAATTTCTGGAGAATTGCCGGATTCAGGGCATTGATATTCACATTCCTTAATTGTACAGAATCCTCTTTGCGTGAATCAGATGGATTTTCCTTTTGAGTTTCCAGCGACTGATAATCCAGAATATGTCCATCACACAGATAGCGGAAGGAATTGGCTCTGACAGCTGTACGATAACTATGTCCAAGCATACTCAGACGATCTGCCGGCTTTCCCACTGCAATAAACCAGCCAGTCTTTCCCCCTGTCTGCTCCATAATATCCTGTATTGCTTTCACACATTCCTCTGTGTTTTTCTCTATTGTATCTTTCTGTCCTTTGACCAGGATTGCATAGCTGAATACCTGATGCCTGAAAAGAATTGCCACCGGATGATTCAGGAAATAAGTATTAATTTTATCTTGCACCTCTGCTTCCCAGTCAGAGCATCCTTCATAGGAATTATAGTTTCCCTCTGAAGTATCCGGAGTAAAAATCAGAATATTATATGCTTCTGCTACAATGTCCAGATTTAGCTTATCTGCCCTCCTGTAAAGCTCTGCCAGGTCAGAATCTGCCCGAACAAGAGTCTCAAAAAAGTCCCTGCTGGCATTTTTCTCATATTCCTGCATTTCCAGGCGAAATTTCTCATAGTATTCCCTCTGCGTCTTCTCATGTTCATAACGATTATGTATTTCTTCCAGCCGTTCTATAAAAGCATTTTTCGTGATAGGTTTCAGAAGATAGTCTTCTACCCCTATGCTGATAGCCTGTTTTGCATAATTAAAATCATCATATCCGCTAAGTATAACGATCCGGATATCCGGAAGCTCTTTCTTCACTAATCTACAAAGAGTCAGACCATCCATAAACGGCATCTTAATATCTGTGATCAGAAGATCCGGCTTACTCTTCAAAATCAGCGGCAAAGCCATCTCTCCATCAGCCGCTTCCCCAGCTAATTCAAACCCGTACTGCTCCCAGGGAATCATCTTTTTGATCATCTCTCTGATCACCACTTCATCCTCTACCAAAAATGTCTTTAGCATTTTATTCCTCCTGCCAATATGATAAGTCACTCATTCGCTCACAGTACACTCTCAATTATATAACTTTAATACATGTTGTCCTTCCAGACAAGTTATTTTTCACATTTATCCTAGCTTTAGCAGTATCCGGCGCAGCATCTTATCTCCTCCGTTCAATACAGAAAGAGTCTCCTGTCCGGCCTACAACAACCGAACAAAAGACTCTTTCTGACTATTTAGCTAAATTTGAGTTAACAATTTTATACATGAAAATTACTTTTCACTCTTATTTGGTATGAAACAACTCCTCTGCCTTCGGAGCCCAATGCTCTGCATAGGCATCACACTTTGCACAGAGATGTTCTGCTGTTTCCGGAGACTGAAGGTCTGTAGATTTGGCGCCGGACTTCTCTACCATCTGGCGGAGCAGCTTCGGATTCTCCAGCATCGGACACGGACGGAGCATATTTTCATTGAAAGGCTGACCGTCATGATATGCCATGAAAATCGGGCTCTTCAGTGCTTCCAGCAGTGTGTTATCATAAATGTTGGAATTGGAATAATGGATAAATACGCAAGGATCCACATCACCGTTTGCATTGATATGGAGATAACGTCTTCCACCTGCAATACATCCGCCTACATATTCTGCGTCATTCTGGAAATCCATGCTGAAAATAGACTTGGTCTGACGGAATTTACGGATCTGATGATACATTTTCTCACGCTGCTGTGGATTTGGCATCAGCTCTACTACTGCATCGTTTCCTGTCGGCATATAATGGAAGAACCATACAAACAGAGCTCCACAGTCAATAATTTTATCAAAATATTCCTCACTGCTTACACTGTCCACATTGGCAGAAGTATAGCATGTAGAAATACCAAAAGGAAGCTTGTGGGCCTTCAACAGTTCCATAGCATGCATGACTTTGGCATATACTCCCTCTCCACGACGTCCGTCATTTGCTTCCTCAGAACCTTCCAGACTGATAGCCGGAACAAAGTTCTTTACACGGAGCATTTCCTGGCAGAATTCCTCATCGATCAGAGTTCCGTTTGTAAAGGAAAGGAACTCACAGTCCGGATATTTCTCACAGATACGGATCAGGTCTTTTTTGCGGACCAGAGGTTCACCGCCTGTATAAATATACATGTATGTACCAATCTTTCTGCCCTGCTCTACAATAGAACAGATGGTGTCAAAATCAAGGTTCAGCTTATGTCCATATTCCGCTGCCCAGCATCCTGTGCAGTGCAGATTACAGGCACTGGTAGGATCCAGCAGGATTGCCCATGGTACATTACAGTTATTTTTCTCGGATACCTCTTCCTGAATGGCACTGCCCTTCAGACTGGCATTGATGATAAAGTTGGTGAAGAATGACTCACGTACACCAGGGTCCAGTTCATAGATTCTCAGGATCAGTTTGTACCAGTTACTATTTTTATCCTGGATTGCATTTCTGATTGCATTTCTCTGGCTTTCATACCAGCCATCCGGAACTACCTTATCAATCAGCTCCATTAATTTAGGTATATTTACTTCAGGATCCTTCTCAAGATAACCTAATCCTGTTTTAACGGCAGCGATCAGAGCCGCCTGTTTTGCTTTATCCATAATATTCATAATATTACTCCTCCTTGTTGTAATGTAGTATTTGTAGTATTTATTTAATATATTTAATACTCGTCCATATCTATGATATCCTGTCTCTGATTTTTGATGATTTTCACTGTATAAATAACAACACACAGATTCAGGATTCCCTCAAACAGAACAGAAACTCCCACCAGGATCATCATAACCTCTGCAGCCTCAAAAGGCCTGATCAGAAGCAACACTCCCAGAACCCCTGTGAGGATCGCCATCAGTAAGATTCTCCACCAAAGACTTAATCCAAATTTCTTGGCATCTATGGACATCTGGATTTTGAAAAGCGCATCCGCAAGTATCAGAACACCAAAAATTCCAAAGATCAGATTCACCACCAGATTTCTCCGTACAATAATGATCACACCTACAGCTGCCAGCAGCACTCCGAATGCAAGATCAAACTGAAATGCCAGACAGTAAAAATCTCTGGAAAAGTATCCTATAATTTTGATGCATCCATATGCTATAAGCATGATTCCCACTGCTGTACAGAATACTGCCATGGAACAATCCGGCCAGATGATCAGGCAAATTCCCAGGATCATAAATAAAATTGACATAACAATATATCCGTTTTTTGCCAGCTTTAACTGTTTCAATGCATCCATCTTTCTCTCCTCCTTCCATATTATTTTGCATCCATTCCTTTTATGTCTGTTATTATAACTGTGATAAAATTAACAATAAATAGACAAAAAAAAGCTCCTGTCTAAAAATCAGACAAGAGCTTTATTTTGTATAAGTTAGAATCCATTCATAACTGTATGCAGTTCCCGGTGCTTCTCCATCACTTCAGCAGCCTGGCGCATTTCTGTCCCCAGATCCTCTTCCAGTCCATGATCCAGCCATTCTATCAATATCCCTATAAAAAGGCATTTATAATACCTGATCAGTATCTGGATTTCATTTTCCTCCAGCTGGAATTTATTTCTGTTCTTTTTAAAATACTCCGTGATAATATATAGGATAACATCGTTCATATAAATCAGAAAGGTGTCCCGCTTCACTGATTTGTATGCATTCAGCATCAGTTTACGGTTATCCCGAGCCAAAGATGCCATTTCCTCCATACATTCCAGAATAGAGTTTTTTTCCTGAGGTGCTTCCTGGATCTCGTCCCATTTCTTTTTCAGAATATATTCCACTACATCCGGAATATCACGGAAATGATAATAAAACGTATTCCGGTTCACTCCACATCGTTCCACAATATCCCTGACTGTAACCTTGGACATCGGTTTCTCGTCCAATATTTCCGTAAAAGTCTTTGCAATTATCTCTTTTGTAAAACCAGACATATACCCTTTCCTCATCATACTGTTCTAATTCCGTCAATTGTCATCCTTCTCTGAACAGCCGTTCCGCACTCTGAAAATATCATGCATCCCATGATTTTCCAACGGGTCCTGAGCATTGGTATCATTATGCCACAAATCAAAGTGGATTGCAAGCTTTCCGCTAATTGGTCTTACCTATTTGGAGTAAATAAAATTTCTTTTATTTCCAGATTATCTGCTCCATAGTACAATTTAATATAGTGATTGTGTCCAAAAGATATGTCAAAAGGCCGGCTTTCCTCTATCCATTTTCCATTTGTTCCCTGGACAGAAACAGTCATCTTATGAATATTATCCATAAATACAGAAATTGGAAGCTGCGCCAGTTCACCAAGCTCTGATCTCAATACAAATTTCACAGTGAATTCTCCCATATAATCATTGGTCACTGCCAAAATATCAGTATTTCCCTTTGCAGGGTGAAGAAGGCTGCCATCCACCACCATCTCCTGTGTATCAGGATCACTGGTAATGGCGATCAGATCACCAGCATCCACATCATCTGCTTCCTTTGTATTCATAGCTTCCAGCTCTTCTGCACAGATCCTGTCTGTCAAAAGAAGAATAGAGGGGCTTTTTAACAAAAATCCCAGAATATTGGCCGCATTTCTCTGCAGTTCTCCCAGTGTCAATTTTCCTGCATGAAGCATTTCCTCCACATCATCCTTCTCCGGATTTGCTTTGGCATCACTTACTACCATATAAATATCATTCTGAGCTGCTACCATGGGAGCCTTTACCGAAACCTCTGCCTGATGACCTTCGTAGTTGGATTTTGCCCACCAGTCAGTCATGACAATTCCCTCAAATCCCCACTCTTTACGGAGGATCGTTGTACAAAGATCATAGCTTCCCGCAGTCCAAAGTCCATTTACGCTTCCATAGGTAGTCATAACAGAACGGGCACCGCCTTCTCTTACTGCTATCTCAAAGCCCTTCAGGTAAATTTCCCGGAGACATCTCTCAGACATTACAGAATCTGAAGTACTTCTTCCTACTTCCTGATTATTGCTGCAAAAATGCTTGATGGTGCTGCCAATTCCGGACTTGGCCATTGCCTTTACCTGAGCTGCACAGATTCTTCCTGTGAGAAGCGGATCCTCGGAAATATACTCAAAATTTCGTCCGTTCAGCGGATTTCTGTGAATGTTCATACCAGGTCCCAGAAGAGAATCGATCTTATTCAGGCGCAGTTCCTTCCCTGTCATTTCATACAGTTCACCCACAAGTTCCGTATTAAAAGTACAGCCCAGCAAAGTTCCATTTGGAAGAGAAAAAGCCTTTGTGCCGCAATCCATACGAATCCCTGACGGACCATCCGCGCAGCAGCCCACCGGAATTCCAAGAGCCTTCAAAGACTCTGTCACACCGCCAAATGCGGCTGCAGTTCCAGCAGTAACCTTGGGACTGCACATCCCTTCACCGCGGAACATGGCAATCAGATCTTCCTCACTGATCTGTGCCACAAACTCATCCATAGAAACTTTTTTATCCAGTACATCTGCCAGCTTATAGCCTTTATCTCCCGTATACTCCAGAGTCTTCGGCATTCTTTCCTCTCTGCGTTTATGTGGATCTGCTGTGCGGACAGGAACCTCTTCTGTTACTGCCTGATAAGTTCCATCCTGTCTCAGAACAGCTTTCATTCTCCGGAATTTCTCAACCGGTGCATATGCCTCCTGTAACTGCTCTATTACACGTAATTCTTCTTCGTAAGTTCCTGCTGATTTCGCACTTCTTACATCACTGCCTGCAAAAATCTCATAAGTTCCCTCTTCCAGAACATAACAGGATTTGTGTCCTGTCACTCCACTGTCATCATAAGAGGCCATGTCATATTTGGGAATGATGATAACAAGTTCTTCTTTTTCACCCGGTGCCAGTTCCCGGGTTTTTGCAAATCCGATCAGCTTTCTTGCCGGATTTCCAAGTTTACCCTGCGGTACTTTTACATAAACCTGTACAACTTCTTTGCCCCTCACATCACCGATATTGGTAACCGTCGCAGCCACTGTGAGTTCATCCTCAGTATTCTTAAAAATCTCCGCCTTTGTCTCAAAATTCGTATAGGACAGGCCATATCCAAATGGATACAGCACCTTATCCTTCGCAAATGTCTCAAAATAACGATAACCTACATAAATATCTTCCTTATAATAATTCTTATATGGATCACCAAAATTCTCCGTAGATGGATAATCCTCAATCCTCTCAGCAATGGTATCTGTCAGCTTACCACAGGCGCAGACCTTACCGGTCAGCACATCAGCCACACCATTGCCACCTTCCTGACCACCTTGCCATGCATACAGGACAGCCTGAGGATGATATTTCTCCACCCAGCTCATATCAACAATATTTCCAACATTCAGCACCACAACCGTGCGCTTACTCACCTCACAGACCCGGCGGATCATATCCTCCTCTGTCTCAGTCAGACAATAACTTCCCGGTCCTGCATTATTATCCTGATCCTCACCTGCGGTTCTTCCGATAATAACCAAAGAAACATCATTGTCACGGGCGCATCCAAGCATCTCATCCGTAACCTCCATTTCCTTCTGGCACCAAGGCACACGCCCCCATCCCTGTCCCTCATCAAAAGGATTTTCTCTGATCCAATCCTCATAAATTCCCATCAGCTTCTCATCCAGTTGAATCTCTTTACACTCCTTCAGCGCATCCAGAATTCCCACTACATATCTTGTATTTACCAGACCACCGGAACCAAGTCCGCTTTTATAATAATGAAATGCCATGCGGCCAAAAACAGCAACCCGTTCTCCCTCCCTAAGAGGCAGCGCCTGTCCTTCATTCTCCAGCAAAACACAGCCTTCCGCTGTTGCCTGCCTCGCTAACGCCGCATACTTATTCAAATCCAGCCCATACTTATTCATCCTAATCCCTCTCCTTTACCAAAAGATGTCTGCCTATAGCAATCCTCTTAAATATCTCCTCTCCATATTATCAAAAAAAACAACTCCTGAAAACATTAAATCTTTACATCTTCCGATACACAGCGCGAAACAGCATCTCTCTGTGGGTGAATTTGAAGGGGGCTAAGTAACTCTTAGGCTGGGAAAATCCGCGTTATGAAGAAAAATAGCAACCTGTCTGAGCGGAGTCTGCGACGGAGCGAGTTTTGCATTTTTATTCATGTTTTTAGCGGATTTTTCCAGCCTTAGAGTTACTTAGCCCCCAGAACTGAACCCACAGAGAGATGCTGTTTCGCGCGTCCCCCTCTCGATCAGATAAATCTATTCCTATTCTACATGTGTCTTCGGAAACTTCATACAGATCTCCGTTCCGCACCCTTCTTCACTTCGCAATGTAACACTGCCTTTCAACGTACCCACCGCATGCTTCACAATAGAAAGTCCCAGTCCGGTACCTCCAATCTCTTTGGAATGACTTTTATCCACTCTGTAAAATCTCTCAAACACTCTATCCTGATCTTCCCTGGGAATTCCCACACCTGTATCCTTAACCACAATCTGTATCTCATGTGCAGT
>CAKRYE010000062.1 GCA_934426285.1 uncultured Blautia sp. | reverse complement strand
TTTGCAAAAGACTTCTTACTTGATATGTCTGATGCAGGTGCACAGGTTCACTTCAAAGCTATGAGAAAATTAGCTTCTGAGCATCAGTCTGAAAAAGTTGGCGAAGAGATCCGTAAACTTTACAGCTGGAATGGCGAAGACAAACTTATTAATAACTAATCAAAGAATAAGAATGAAAACCCCTGTCATAATTTTGACAGGGGTTTTGTTGCGGGAAATTATAATTCTACTATTTGTCCATTTTCGGAATCGTATCTGCAATATTTTCCATTTCCGGATATAAATGGCTGGTAAGTATTGGCCTTAATATCCTTTAGATAGACAATACCGGTAGAGATCATTTCTACCAGGGAGAAACGTTCACTGAGACTGGAAATCCATTTATAGGTTTTGTTCTTTGAGGAGTCTGCCATGATCATATTGTAAGCATGACCATCCGGGGAGGCTTTTTCTAAAGAGAAGTATACTTTCTCAGCTTTGTCAGGTGTATCAAAGACCTGGCTGGTTATATAAGAAGAAAAATTAGTTTTGACAAATTTATGAAAGGAATTCAGGTCATAGGTGATTCCGGATACTTCATCAATGATTTTATCTCCGCGCTCCAGGCGGGTGCGGATTACCTTCAAAACCTCTACAGTCCAGTTGATAAAAGAAATACTGCTGTAATTCATACTCTCAAGAAGTTCACTGATTAATGCTTTTGACAATACATTTGATCTCACGGCCTCATCATAAAGTTCTTTGTTCATAATGCTCCCTCTTTTCTTATTATTTTGATTTAGAATAAAAGCTGTGATATTATAGAGTTACTGACATCATATGATTTGGGGGAATATAATAAGTGGATGTACTGATATTATTATAAGTCGGTATCGTGTAAAATGCAATAAAAAATAAGGCAACTGAAATTAAAATTGTATAAAATGACCAAATGGCAATGCCTGATGAAACAGACATTGTCACGAAAGAGATGATAAGAAGGAGATGGAAAATTTGAAAATAGAAGAGGAATTTATCAGTGGTTTTTGCCGTACCTGTAATATGGGGCAGACAGTATGCTGTGAATATACCATACAAGATAACCAAAAAACACTGTCATTTATGGATTGTGCCCATGAAAGGTGTGTAAATACAGGAGCCTGCGAGATTTACAGACAGGCAAAGGCTCTGGAATGTAAATAGGTTATATAAAAATTTTTAAAATAAAGAGTTGATCAGATACAGAAAATTGGCATTGCCCGTTTAACTGTTCAACATAATAAATAATGCTTTTGACTCCGATGCCGTGTCCCTCTTTTGCTGAAACAGGAATACCATCTACAAATTCTGGCATTTTTGCTACAGGGTTTTCAATCTGGAGCAAAAGATGTTTCTTTTTTTGAGAAATAGTAAGTCTGGCCCATCTGGATTGTCTGTCTGCCTGTTCTAATGCATGCATAGAATTTTCCAGTGCATTTGACAGAATTGTACAGAATGCAAGGTCAGAACAGGGCAGATCTTTTCCGGTAGAAATATTACATTCAAGAGAAAATCCCTTGTCTGTGAAACGGCAATCATAGATAGAGATTACAGAGTTCAGCATTTCATTTGGGGAGTAACTGGAAATAATGGTATCAGCGTATGCGGAGCTGATCTCTTTGATATATTCCTGTGCTTTTTCCAGATGATTATTTTGCAGCTGCATAAGGATGATGTTCAGGTGGTGGCGCATATCATGACGCAGGATTGCCAGTTTTTGACTGCTGATTTTTACCTGATCAATTTCTTTCTGCATGGACTGAAGCTGAATTTCCATCAGGTTACTGTACTGTTTCAGTTCCTGTTTGTTTTCATATTCTTTGAAATAAATCATAAGAAATACCAGATATGCAATACAGAAAGCGAATCCCATAAATTCAACGACTGCTTTGTTTCCGGAATACAGCAGACTGGAGAATTTGGTAGATGCATAATCAAAAATATAATAAACAAAAGGCAGGAATCCGATAATACTCAGCTCCCGGGTGTCTTTTGCAAAAATGGTACGGGTGGAACGAAAAACATATTTATAAAGAATGATAAATGTTCCAAACGTAGTCAGGATTCTGGCAGAATAGTAGCACCATTCTGCACCTGTCAGATTTAGTGCAAATAATCCGATCCAGTTACTCAGCTGACAGCAAAGATATGCGGAGAAAACTGAAACACAGGAAGAAATCAGAGGAAACTTGTAATAAAGGGATAAAAACAGGATTAAAGGTAAATGTACAATCAAAGGATAGGATTGCAGGGCAAGTGTCTCCCCGAAAAATGCTGAATTAATGAGGTACAGGGAACCCTGAACACAAAACAGCAGGAACAGGGATAAAATATTTTTCCTATTTGATTTTACACCAAGAAAAAAGGCAGAACAGTAAATTCCAAAAAGCAAAGTGCCTGCATTGTGGATGGCAGACAGAATCTGTATGAACATAACAGAACCTCCTGATATCAGGTCAGGGGGCAAGGTACTTTTGCCCCTAACATCATTATATATATTTAGTATAAAAGATTCCGGACTCATTCGCAAGTCTGTACATTTATTCGCGGTATCTGACAGGAAGTGTAGACTACTCATTGCTTTTCGCAACCTCCGCAGGGGACTTACTTGATTCGGTTAAATTTGTTGAAGTAGTCTGTGAATTATGGTATGTTTTTATGTATAAAGCGATAAAAGCAGAAATGATGTTATGTATCTGCCTGCAAAAAAACTAAATGAGGTGATCTGAAATGAAATATGAAGTAAATGCATTGGGAAAACAGTGTCCCATACCGGTGGTAATGACAAAAAAGGTGATTGATCAGTCAGGAACAGGAGATGAAATAGAAATCCTGGTTGATAATGAGACAGCGGTAAACAATCTCAGCAGACTGGCAAATAAAACCGGCTGTACCTTTGTGTCAGAAAAACTGGAAGTAAAAAAATACAGGGTAAAAATGAAGGTTCAGACCGAACAGACAGGCACAGAAGTGAAGGAAGAGGAGTTTGTCTGTGAAATGCCGGGCAAGAAAGTAAAGGTAGCAGTGATTTCCGCTGATGTTATGGGAAACGGAGATGATGAACTGGGAAAAGTTCTGATCAAGGGCTTTTTGTATGCTTTATCACAGATGGAGACCCATGTGGATACAATCCTTTTTTACAATGGAGGAGCGAAGCTTACTACAGAAGGCTCTGACAGCATAGAAGATTTGAAGAAAATGGAAGCAGAAGGTACAGAGATACTGACCTGCGGTACCTGCCTGAAGCATTATGGTCTTATGGAGAAGCTTTTGGTAGGAAAGGTTACGGATATGTATACCATTACTGAACGAATGATGGGGGCGGATAAAATTATCCGCCCGTAGATTCAAATAGAAATGTGCTGCTCTTCAATATGATGTTTCTTTGCATAGCCGGTAAGAATCAGGGTGAGTGCGCCGTCTCCGGTAATATTGCAGGCAGTTCCGAAGCTGTCCTGAAGTGCAAAGATAGTGAGCATTAAAGCAGTGGCGGAATCTCCGAATTTCAGTATACCGGTGAGAAGTCCGAGAGAGGCCATGACAGTTCCGCCGGGAACTCCAGGAGCACCTATGGCAAAAATTCCCAGAAGAATGCAGAAAAGAGCCATAGTCCCGGGCGCCGGTACAGCTCCATACAGGATTTTGGAAATTGTCATGCAGAAAAAAACTTCTGTCAGTACAGAGCCGCAGAGATGAATGTTGGCAAATAAAGGAATACCAAACTGAACCATATCCTTTCTCAGGGGCTTAGCTTTTCCTGCACACTGAAGTGCTACGGCAAGGGTAGCTGCTGAGGACATGGTGCCTATTGCAGTGAGATAGGCGGGACCATAGTGGCGTATAACTTTCAGAGGATTTTCTCTGGCATAGATTCCGGCAGCAGTATACAGGAGAAACAGCCAGATAAAATGCCCCAGTAATACAATGACGATAACTTTCAGGAATACAGGAAGCTGTCTGGTAATCGTTCCTTCGTAAGCCAGAGAACAGAAGGTCAGTCCAATGAACAGGGGAAGGATCGGAATAAGGATCCGGGATACCAGAGAAAGGACAATATTCTGAAATTCCTTCAGCAGGGAAGTCATCAGCTGTGCTTTGGTCCATGCAGAAGCCAGGCCCAGCATAACAGCCAGAACCAGAGCACTCATGACAGGCATGATCTGTGGAATAGAAAGCTGAAAAATCACATCAGGAAGACTTCTCAGGCTGTCTGCGCTGGAACGGATGGATAAATGTGGGATCAGCAGATAGCCTGCGATTGTAGAGAATAAAGCTGCCCCCAGGGAAGAAAAATAGGCGATAAAGACAGCAATCCCCAACATGCGGGAAGCATTGTTGCCAAGCTGGGTTATGGATGGGGCAATAAAACCGATAATGATCAGCGGAACACAGAAATTGATCAACTGCCCCAAAATATATTTCAGAGTTACGATAACATTTAATGCAGCTGTGGTGAAAGCGGATTCAGAGTTGAAATTCAAAAGCAGACCAAATCCCATACCCAAGGCTACACTGACCAGAAGCTTAAATGGCAGACTATATAAAAATTTGTTTTTTTTCATAAAAATACCTCCTTTTAAGACAATTATAATATGAAATCGAAAAATCTACAATGTCTGATTGATACTTGCAAGTTTTTACCAAATCGTGTATATTAAAGGATAGTATAGCATTGAAAAATGCAAAAGGAGGATTACTTACTTATGAAAAAATCACTTTTGCTGGTTCTGGTACTGGGTCTGGCATTTGCAGCTTCCGGCTGTGGATTTGATCCTACTATTGATTCCAGTGTTATGATCGTAAAAGTTACCCCGACACCGGAGGTGACCCCAACACCGGAAGTGACTCCAACACCGGAGGCAACTCCAACACCGGAGGTGACCACAGAGCAGACTGCCAGTGGGGTAAAGGTAGAGGTGAAAAATGGTACCTATTATGCAGCTTCTGAATTGAATCTTCGCTCAGATGCAAGCGCAGATGCAGAATTGGTGACAAGTGTAGCAGCTGGTACAACCTTAAACAGCACGGGTGTATGTGAGAATGGATGGGTCCGTGTAGATTACAATGGACAGGTATGTTATGCAAGCGGTGACTTTGTAACAACTACAGCACCTGAGGGAACTCAGGACGGATCAGCAGACCAGGCAGATACAGATCAGGCAGCATCCCAGGATGAGTACACAGAGCAGTAATCAGTAAAAAACAAAATCATAAAATAAAAAGAGGAAGCGCATTATGATGGAATGCGGTTTCCTCTTTTTAATTGGAGCAACCAGATTATTGTGGGTAAACCAGTCTGTCCGGTTTGATATCGTAAAGTACTTCCTTCAGAAACTTTCCGGCCAGATATTTTGCCATTGGAAGGTTCATATCCAGGTAATTACCGCAATCTTTCGCAGCGGCGCCGGGGACTTCTCCCTCAAAATCACGGATGAATTCAAAGGTCTCGGTCATCAGTGGAACAATATCACTGGATTCATAGTCTCCGATCAGCAGGAGATAATTACCGGTGCGGCATCCCATTGGTCCCCAGTAAAGCATTTTTGACCCGAATTCCGGGTGATTCCTGAGAAATGTGGCAGCCAGATGCTCAATGGTATGAAGCTCTGCTGTATTCATGACAGGCTCTTCATTTGGGGAAGTCATACGGATATCAAAAGTAGTGATCACGCTGTCACCTGCTTTATCCTTGCGGGAAACATAGATACCAGGCTGTAATTTAATATGATCTATGGTGAAACTTGTTATTTTTTCCATTTGGATTCCTCACTTTCCTATATGATGGATCGTCCACAGGCAATATGCCTGTTTTGTCGTTTTTTATTGTAGCAGTCCCTGGGATTTATTTCAAGAGCCTACTTTTTGTATCGCAATATACACATGAAAAATATGTGAAAAGAGTTGTTTTTTTTTAATGATACGTTATAATGCAATAAGGAAGCCTGGCGATTTCACAGTAAAACCGGGTATGAAAAAATAGTAACAATCGGAGGTATAGATTTATGAAGAGAAAATTACTGGCAGCACTTTGTGTTACAGCTATGTCAGCAGGACTGCTTGCAGGCTGTGGAAGCAGTGAAAAGGCAGAAGATACATCAAAATCACAGGAAACATCTGCAGAAGATACTTCTGAGCAGGAAAGTAAAACGGATACAAAAACAGAATCCGGGACATCAGACAGTGATGAGGCTGTAAGCGAGAAGGAAGCAGAGGAGGCAGGCTTCTCCGATGGTTCAGAAAGCGAATCAGCAGACAGTTCAGATACTGAAAGCAAGGATGCAGATAAGGAGAGCACAGATGCTGCGCAGGGAGTACTTCTGGATACCTCAAAAGAGCTTACAGGAACACATCATGCAGAGATAGAGGTTAAAGATTACGGTACCATTGAGGTAGAGCTGGATGCAGATTCCGCACCTGTTACAGTGACAAATTTTGTAAAGCTTGCCCAGGATGGATTTTATGACGGACTTACTTTCCATCGTATTATTGAGGGATTTATGATCCAGGGCGGAGACCCCAATGGAGATGGAACCGGTGGCTCTGATGAGAACATCAAGGGAGAATTCAGCAACAATGGCGTGGAAAACAATATTTCTCATACAAGAGGAACTATTTCCATGGCAAGAGCCCAGGATCCGGACAGTGGAAGCTCTCAGTTCTTTATTGTACAGGCAGACAGCACCTTCCTGGATGGGGACTATGCCGGATTTGGACATGTAACAGAGGGTATGGATATTGTGGATAAAATCTGTGAGGATGCAAAACCTACAGATGATAATGGAACCATTTCAAAAGAGGAGCAGCCGGTGATCGAGAAAGTTACGATCATAGACTGATGGAGAATTTGAAAATGCTTGAGGGAAAAACTGTATTACTGGGTGTGACGGGCAGTATTGCGGCATATAAGATCGCCAGTCTGGCCAGCGCATTAAAGAAGCGCCATGCAGATGTGCATGTACTGATGACAGAAAACGCCACAAATTTTATCAATCCCATTACTTTTGAAACTCTCACAGGAAATAAATGCCTGGTAGACACCTTTGACCGGAATTTTCAGTTTCAGGTAGAGCATGTATCCATCGCAAAGAAGGCAGACGTAGTGATGATCGCACCTGCAAGTGCAAATGTGATCGGCAAGCTGGCACATGGGATTGCAGATGATATGCTTACCACCACGATCATGGCGTGCAAATGTAAGAAATTTATTTCACCTGCCATGAATACAAATATGTTTGAAAATCCTGTTGTACAGGATAACCTTAAGATTCTGGAGCATTATGGATATGAAGTGATCGCACCGGCAAGCGGATATCTGGCATGTGGTGATACAGGTGCGGGCAAGATGCCTGAACCAGAGACATTGCTTGCTTATATTGAAAGAGAAACTGCCTGTGAAAAGGATCTGAAGGGCAAAAAAATTCTGGTAACAGCAGGTCCCACACAGGAGGCAATTGACCCTGTGCGATATATCACGAATCATTCTTCCGGAAAAATGGGCTACGCAATTGCGAAAATTGCCATGCTTCGTGGTGCAGATGTTACGCTGGTGAGTGGATGCACTGCTATCGAGCCACCAATGTTTGTAAATCTGGTACCTGTTGTGACTGCAAAGGATATGTATGAAGCAGTGACTTCTGTCAGTGATGAACAGGACATTATCATCAAAGCGGCGGCAGTTGCGGATTATCGCCCTGCAAAAGTCAGCGATGAGAAGATCAAGAAGAGTGAGGGACAGATGTCCATAGAATTGGAGAGAACAGATGATATTCTGAAATATCTGGGCGAACATAAGCCAACAGGACAGTTTTTGTGCGGATTCTCCATGGAAACCCAGAATGTGATCGAGAATTCCAGAGCAAAGCTGGTAAAGAAGAATCTGGATATGGTTGCAGCAAACAATGTAAAAGTAGAGGGTGCCGGATTCCAGGGAGACACCAATGTACTGACATTGATCACCCGGGAAGAGGAAATTTCACTTCCTCTTATGACCAAAGAAGGTGCAGCTGGCAGACTTCTGGATAAAATTCTGGAGATGACAGCGGGCAGCAAATAAAGAAAAGGATAGAAGGGGAGGCTGTTGCACAAAAGAGATTTGCGGCAGTCTCTTTTCCTGTTATGTAATTTATAGTAAATTGTAAAAAAGATAAGGAAATGACAGAATGATTTTAGCAATTGATATAGGAAATACGAATATCGTAGTTGGATGTATAGATGAAGAAAAGATTTATTTTACAGAGCGGCTTTCAACAGTGCGCACAAAGACAGAGCTGGAGTATGCGGTAGACCTTAAAACTGTGCTGGATATTTATCATATTAAACGGACAGATATTGAGGGGTGTATCATTTCTTCAGTTGTGCCTCAGATTACAGGTATTGCGAAACTGGCAGCAGAGAAAATTCTGAAAAAAGAGGTTATGGTGCTGGGGCCGGGGGTAAAGACCGGTTTGAATATTGTGATGGATAATCCGGGACAGCTGGGAGCTGACCTGGTAGCTGATGCGGTGGCAGGACTTGCCAGCTATCCGGTTCCCCTTGTGGTCATCGATATGGGCACTGCTACTACAATATCAGTGGTGAACAGCAAGAAACAATATATAGGTGGTATGATCATGCCAGGTGTGGGAATTTCTCTGGATGCGCTCACTGCCAGAGCTTCCCAGCTTAGTGGGATAAGCATTGATGCACCCAGACATATTATCGGAAAAAATACAATTGAGTGTATGAAAAGTGGGGTGCTCTATAGCAATGCGGCGGCTTTGGACGGAATTATTGACCGTATAGAAGAAGAGCTTGGAGAAAAGACAACTGTGATCGCTACTGGTGGTCTGGCAAAGAAGATTGTGTCGCACTGCAGGAAGGAGATCATCCTGGATGAAGAACTGCTTCTTAAGGGATTGATGTTGATTTACAGGAAAAATAAATAATCCGGGTAAAGTAAAAAAGGGGAATTGACGAAAATGGAAGAACAGCAACATATTTTTACAAACAAGATGCTTCGGACACTGTTGATACCGGTTATTTTTGAACAGGTACTGAATTCCCTGATGGGAACTGTGGATACCATGATGGTCAGCAACGTAGGTTCTGCCGCAATATCCGCGGTATCTCTGGTGGATTCCATCAATGTACTGGTAATCCAGGCATTCTCGGCGTTGGCAGCAGGCGGTGCCATCCTCTGTTCACAGTACATAGGACAGAAAAATCATGAAATGGCAAATAAATCAGCAAGACAGGTATTATTTATCATTACTGCCATATCTGTAGCAGTGGCTGCTCTGTGTCTGTTGTTTCGTGTGCCGCTGTTAAAGCTGATATTCGGAAAAGTAGAAGCAGATGTTATGACTGCCTCTCAGGTGTATTTCTTCTATACGGCATTGTCCTTTCCATTTATAGCACTTTATGATGCTGGGGCATCCATATTCCGATCACAGGGAAATACCAGAGGGCCGATGACAGTATCGGTTATTTCAAACGTGATCAATATCGGTGGAAATGCGGCTCTGATCTGGGGATTCAATATGGGAGTGGCAGGAGCAGCCATTGCAACTCTTGCATCCAGGGTCTTCTGTGCTGTAGTGGTACTCTGGCAGCTTCGTATAGACAGACAGCCGATCGTAGTCAGAGATTACAGACAGATCCGTCCCGATGGAAAAATGATCAGAAGAGTTCTGGCTCTTGGAATCCCGTCCGGTATAGAGAACAGCATGTTTCAGCTTGGAAAGCTGGCAATACAGTCTTCCGTATCTACACTGGGAACGGTAGCCATTGCAGCTCAGGCAATGACAAATATCCTTGAGAACCTTAACGGTATTGCAGCCATCGGTGTAGGAATCGGTCTGATGACAGTAGTAGGACAATGTCTGGGAGCAGGCAGAAAGGATGAAGCAGTTTATTATATTAAGAAATTAAGTATTCTTGCGGAAATCATTGTTGTTGCAAGCTGTCTTTTGGTGTTTGCCTTAACCATTCCGATCACAAAGCTGGGTGGTATGGAATCGGAAAGCGCAAGAATGTGTTTCCATATGATATCCTGGATAACGGTTGTCAAACCTGTTGTTTGGACTCTGGCATTTATCCCTGCTTATGGCCTCAGAGCAGCAGGAGATGTAAAATTTTCCATGATCACATCCTGCATCACCATGTGGACATTCCGTTTCTGCCTTTGTGTATATCTGATCCGTTTCAGAGGTTTTGGCCCAATGGCTGTATGGATTGGAATGTTTACTGACTGGACAGTGCGGGGGATCATATTTTCCCTTCGTTTCCACAGCAGGAAATGGCTGGACCATAAGGTGGTATAAGCCATGCTATGATCCATAAATCACCTCTGATAATTATTGACACTCACTAATTATTAGTATACACTATTACTAGTGAAACATAAATGAGAGGAGTACATTTTATGGAACAGATAACTATAACTGCAAAAGTTCAGATAGTTGCAACTGATACAGATAAAG
>CAKRYE010000061.1 GCA_934426285.1 uncultured Blautia sp. | reverse complement strand
TGGCAGACGCCCGGGACTTAAAATCCCGTGGGTAGTGATACCCGTACCGGTTCGATTCCGGTCTGCGGCATGATTATGAGTGAGAGAAACGTTGATTTTGCAACGTTTCTCTTATTTTTTACCAAAAGCCGGAGAAAAAGATATCAATGCTGATGGATGACTTTATTAAATAAATCAGGAATGTTCCTATTGTATGTTAAGATTTGTGGTACTATACTGAAAGTATCAAAAATGAAGAAGGAGCTTTTCATGATCATAATGCAAACATAGAAGGGGCGGCATATGTAATGACAGATGAAACATTATACAGGCGGTATCTTACTGGCGAAGAGCAGGCCGCCAATATACTGGTGGAACGATACGGCGATGCGCTGATCTTATATATAAATGGATATTTGCAGGACTTCCACAATGCTGAAGACCTGATGATAGAAGCCTTCTCACTGGTTTTTGCTAAGGAACGCCCTATTGATGATAAAGGTAGCTTCAAAGCTTACCTTTATAAAACGGCACGTCATCTGGCTTTTCGCCACAGGCACAAGCATCGGTTTTTGTTTGTCCAACTGGAGAAACTAGAATTTGAGTTACAAAGCGACAGTTTTGTCGATACACAGTTGTTGCAGGATGAGAAGAGACGACAGCTTTATGCTGCTTTGGAAAAACTGAAGACTGAGTACAGAGAGGCTCTGTATCTGGTTTACTTTGAGGATATGAGTTACCAAAGTGCAGCTGCGGTCATGGGTAAAAGCGAATATGCAATCACAAATCTTGTTCACCGGGGAAAGCAGCGCCTGAAAACGATACTGGAACAGGAGGGATTTACTTATGCGGACGAATGAAGAGCGTGTCCGTCTGATTCATAAGCGGACAGAAGAAATAAAGGAAGAAAATCGAAAAAAGAAACAACGTATACTGGATAGCTGCTGTATCGTAGCCTGCCTTGTGCTGGTGGTTGGTATTGGAGCTTTCATGCCGGGATTGGTAATGAGTGCATTGGGCGGAGTCAGTCACACGTCAGGTGCAGCAAGCCTGATTGGAAATCATGCAGCACTCACTTATATTCTGATGGGTTTATTGTGCTTTCTTCTGGGGGTGAGCGTTACTGTGCTTCTGTATCGTCTGCATCGTAGAGAGAAATGTAAGAGGCAGGAGGGCGACAGGGATGAAAAACTTTGAACTGATTGACAATCTTTTTCAAGTGTTACTGTTGTTTTGCCTTGCTCTTTCCTCCGGCATTTTTGCCTTGCACCATAAAAGCCGCAGTCTTATGGTACTCTCTCTCGCGTATGCCTGTTTTGCTATGGGAACTACATATTACGTGCTGTATCTGGTTATCATCGGCATTTGGCCGCAGGTTTTTTATGTGGCGGAAATCTCCTGGCTTTCCGCCTGGCTTTTCTACCTGTCGGCACAAATCTTGCGAACGGAGGGAGTAAAACATCGCTTCTACATTCCAGCCGTAGCCGTGGCAGCAATCATTGCGGTGGTAGCCTTTGCGGATCAGGTTTTCGGACCCTCTTATTTCATCTCTGCGCTTTTTTCGCTCACAGCGGGGGCAACCGTGTACTTCTCCATATCGAATATGAAGTACAGCACTGTTCATAAAGGAATGGACATTTTAATGATATGCTGTGTGGTATTACAGCTGCTTGTGTATCTGGTTTCTGATTTCACGCAAGATTATACTCACTTTAATCTCTATTTCGCTGTGGACATTACATTTAATCTATCTATGGCGGCACTGCTGCCTCTGACTTTGCGGGAGGTGAAGCGAAATTGACTTATATTGAAAATATATTTATCTGCCTTGCCATTCCATTGATTCTGGCATTGTTTTTCACCAAAGGCTCAGCTCGTCGTTTTATGCTGTTCGTAATCCTTGGCATGGGCACCTGCCTGCTCTCGGCTTATGTCAGCAGTTTCTTCATGGGATATTATGGAACAGATATGACTGTGACTGCTATAGAGATCACTCCAGTCTGTGAGGAAGTGATGAAGCTGATACCGTTGCTGTTCTTCTTTCTGATCTTTGAGCCGAAGCCAGAGGAATTGCCGATAGCCGCCATTGCACTTGCAGTGGGATTTACCACCTTTGAAAATGTCTGCTATCTGACTGAAAACGGGGCGGCAAATTTTACATTTCTGCTGATTCGGGGTATTTCTGCAGGGGCACTTCATATTCTTTGCGGTATATTGACCGGCTTTGGGATTTCCTTTGTATTTCGCCGCCATTGGCTGGCAGTCACAGGAACAGTCGGAATACTTGGTGCCAGTACCGGATTCCATGGAATTTATAATCTGCTTATCACAGCAGACGGATCATGGCAGATGATAGGATACCTGTTCCCTTCACTGATGATTGTCTTCCTCTTTGCTGTAAAACTGATTCTTTCCAAAATGAAAATAGGATTTAAACTATAGAATATCTCTGCAAGTATACTGTGTGGCCGTTCCATTTCTTGGAGCGGCTGATTTTTTTTGAATTTTTTTTGATTTTGGGTGAAAGGATTTGGGATTTTATGTCTTTTATATAGTAAAGGGATATGAAGTGCGAAAATTTCCGGGGGGAGTTATGGCTGGAAAGACATTGCCTTTGCTGCAGGAGTAGCATTGACGGTTTTCTGCATACGGTGGAGACAGAAGAAAATCAAAGCTCAGGAACAAGAGAAGGAGGAGATAAAATGAAAAAGCCATTAAAAATTACACTGCGTGTTTTGGGCGGAATCATTGCTTTGGCGTTGGTTCTTGTAATTGCATTTGTCGGCATCTACTTTACCCGCATTCAATCAATGAACAGTATAGAAAGAATTACCGATTATTCAGATGGGTATAACCTCTACAGCATGGACATCAAATACGATTACAGTCTGGACGATATCATCAACTATGGAATCACGGATAATCAGAGCATGGTGGATGCCATTCTCAAGGAAGCACTGCCCCTTCTGCCTGTTAGCATCAAAGTTCCAGATTTTGGCTGCACAGCCTTCACTTTGGAAGACACAGACGGCGATATCCATATGGGACGAAATTATGATTTTAAGAATGATACATCGGCAATGCTTGTCTACTGTATGCCGAGAGACGGATACAAGTCTGTCGCTTTCACAGCACTTGACAATGTAGGTGCAAATCAGGCCGATGAGAGCATCAAGAAGAAGATGACGGCACTGACTGCTCCATTTATCTGCCTTGATGGGGTGAATGAAAAAGGGGTTTCCATAGCGGTGCTGACACTCGACAGTGAGCCGGTTCATCAGGACACAGGAAAGCCGACGATAGCGACAACTCTGGCTATTCGTCTGGTGCTTGACCGTGCTTCGACCACTGAGGAAGCCATAGAATTGCTGAAAGGCTATGACATGTTTGCCACCAGCGGCCGTGACTACCATTTTTACATAACCGATGGGTCCGGGGATGGCAGGGTTGTTGAATATGACTGTGACAGCGAGACGAGGGAGCTTGTGGCAACGCCAACGGAGGCGGTCACCAATTTCTATATCCTGCATAAGGATATGGTGGAGCCGAACCAGAAAAATGGAATCTATGGTCACGGCAGAGAGCGTTACGATGCTGTGTTGGATGTTTTTGAACAGCAAAAGGGTAATTACACTGATGAAACTATGTGGGCTGCACTGCAGGCTTCTTCACAGGACCCGAATCCCGAAAGCATTACTAGCAATACGCAGTGGTCAATCAATTACAATAATACCGACCTTACCGCTGATATTGCAATTCGCCGTAATTGGGATGATGTTTATCACTATGACTTGACAACAAATAAAAAGGAGGAGGCAAAATGAAAAAGAGATTCTTTAGCGCCCTGATCATGTGCTGTATACTTCTGGCTGCCCTGCCGATGGCAGCATATGCGACGGAGGAAGAAACTTATTGCAGTAATTGCGGTGACCGGAAGCCAGTGACCCTTTCCTATGAATATGAGGATAATACCCAGCATCATTTTACTTATACATGTACCAACTGCGGAAATGTAGTACTCTCTGTCCTGACACCTCATATCAGCGATGGCACACCGATGTGTACAAAGAGCGCGATTTGCATCAGATGCGGTGTCGAATACGGGAATTACGGCCATACTTGGGATACCTACGGTAAAACTACATACTGCAAGGTCTGCGATATAGAGCTGGATTCGAGAGATATTTCCAGAGGACAGAGCATGTACGGCGATAGCGATGTGGGAATTGCCGTCACTGCGCTGGTGACAGGGCTGGCTCTGGGGTGTATGGGTACTGTTGGATGGCAAAAAATCAAGAAGAGGAAAGGTAGCTTATTCAGTCGATAGAGGGCAGAATGTATAAAATCTGCAAGTTTTTCAGACTCTTCAAGATTTTATAACAATAACTTGCATAGACAAAACAGGTTCCATCGTATATACTTGGAGTAGAAACCAAATAAAAAAGGAAAAGTAACTGTTCAGAACCGCTGAAAGCACTTGTGTAATGAACAGCTACGGGAAAAAGAGGAACAGTTATGTTATTGGTAAAGAATGCAGAGGTTTACGCACCGGAATATCTCGGGAAAAAAGATCTTTTGATTTGCGGAGGAAAGATTGAATGTATGCAGGATTCCATCGGAGAACTGCCTGTGGAATGTGAGATACTGGATGCAGAGGGGAAAATTCTTACACCCGGATTTTTAGATCAGCATGTACATATCACCGGGGGTGGCGGAGAGGGAAGCTTTCATACGCGGACACCGGAATTACAGATGTCGGAGCTGGTAGAGAACGGTATTACAACAGTGGTGGGGCTTCTGGGCACAGATGGTATTACCAGGAGTGTGGACAATCTTTACGCGAAGACCCGGGTACTCTGTGAAGAGGGCGTGAGTGCTTATATGCTTACAGGTGCTTACGGATATCCCAGCCCGACGCTCACAGGCGAGATAGATCGAGATATTGTATTTGTGAAGGAGATTCTGGGTGTGAAGCTGGCAATCTCTGATCACAGGGCACCTAATGTGACGGAGGATCAGCTGATTCAGATTGCAAGCAAAGCCCGTGTGGCGGGAATGCTCAGTGGAAAACCGGGTATTGTGGTGCTTCACATGGGAGATGACAAGGCTGGTCTGGCTCCGATATTCCGGGCACTGGAGGAGAGTTCTGTTCCCGTACGGATTTTCCGACCCACTCACGTGAACCGGAATGAAAAGCTGCTGGAGGATGGATATGAATTTTTAAGTCAGGGAGGTTATATTGATCTGACCTGCGGTATGCACACTTCACCGGGAGAATGTGTTCTGGAGGCGAAAAAGCGGGGATTGCCCACAGAGCATATTACCATGAGCTCTGACGGACATGGAAGCTGGTCTAATTATGCGGAGGACGGCAGCCTTTTAGAGATAGGTGTGTCTGGTGTGGATGCGCTTTATAAAGAGTTGAAATATATGGTGCAGGCCCTTGGAATGAATCTGGAGGAAGCATTGCCTTATATGACCTGTCAGGTGGCGGAGAGCCTGGATTTACAGGGAATCAAGGGAATTGTGGCAGAAGGGGCCGATGCAGATCTGTTGCTGTTTGATCAGAACCTGACGCTGGATACCTATGTGGCAAGGGGAGAGATCTTTATGAAGGATGGAGAGATACTTCGAAAAGGAACTTACGAGAAATAAAAGATAAAAAAAAGAGGTAACTGGTCAGAAATCGAACAGCTATGAAAAGAGAATAAAAATGAAACCGGATATGTGGTTTCCTGTGGGAAACTTGTATATCCGGTTTTTTTGTCTGGAAATCAGGATGGCAAGGTATCAATAAAGATCTGACGTTCTGCTGGCGATACACTGTCGATAACAAGACAGGAAGCCAGGATATTGAGCATGGCCATGGGCACGGTCATGGAGTTGTAAAACAGCTTCGTAGAGGTGGGGCAAAGCAGCAAAAGTGTGCTGTGTGCTGCCGCCGGAGAAGCATCGCTGTCGGTGATGGTCAGAATCGGTACACCGGATTTTGCCGCTTTTTTAGCAATATTTCCAATAGGAAAATAATAGCGGGGGAAAGAGAAAAAGATTACCAGATCACCATCCGTCAGCTGTTGGATGGTCTTCTGGGTCAATTCCAGGTCTGATAAATCAATCAACACAGCATTAAGGTACAGGATTTCCAGACGACCCTGCAGGAATTTACCGGGTACCAGGGAAATATCATGGGCAAAGATGTAGATACGGCTGCTTTTCCGGATTTCATCAGAAGCCTTTATCACTGATTCCAGATTGATGCCAGCAATAAAATCAGAGAAAACTGTAGCCTCTGTATTGCAGATTTCGTGAAGGATCCGTTCCCGCTCGGAGGCTTCGCCTGAGATGCGTTCCGGCAGAAAAAAGGAAGAAGAGGAGGCCTGCTTAATCATTTTCTGAGTATATTCCCGGAACTGCTCCTTTAAGTCCAGAAAGCTGGAGCAGCCCAGTTTCTGACAAAAACGGAGTAAAGTCAGCTCTGAAGTACCGGTCTGATGGCTTAGCTGTGCCAGTGTAATGTAACTGATTTCCTCCAAATTGGCGATCAGATAATCTGCAATGGTTTTCTGCTTTTTCGTCAGGGTAGGATAAAGTTCCTGGAGATGCTCTAAAATATCCATATATATTACACGATGTCCTTTCTCTGCATAGTTCATGCAAAATTTTAGATTTTTTTCATAAAAATTTAAGTAAAAACTTTACAAAACTATTATAACATGTATAATAGGAAATATAAAGTAAAGTATATGCTTAACAAAAAAATCGAAAGAATCTTTAATATTATAGTATATATTACATGAGTTTCTTTCGAAAGAAAAGGAGGAAAAAGGCTATGAAGAAACTTTTTGAGAAACACTTCGAACGGACATGGTTGATTATTTTTCTGGTTATGTTTGTATTCATTATGATTCCGTTCCCGTTTTTCTACAGCGAGACCTATATTCCGGCATTTGGTGGTATTCCGCTCTATGTATTTGGCTGGATTGTTCACGCTGTCATTACATTTGCGCTGATTATTGTTTATTACCGCATGTGTATGAAGAGAAAAGAATATCACACTTACGATGAGGAGGACAAATAAATGAATGGAGCAGCAGTAATTCAGCCATCACCAATTCCTTTCTATACAGTGTTAGTACTTTATCTTGGAATTATGGCATTTATTGGTTGGTATGCAGGACGTAAGACGAATAGCATTGGCGATTTCTTCGTATTGAGCGGAAAGGCTGGTGTGGTAGTAAGTGGTATTGCATATTTCTCAACCCAGTTTTCTATGGGAACCTTTCTTGGTACACCGGGAACCATTTATGGCGTAGGCTATGCAGGAATGGCTATCTCTGTACCTGGAGCTGTGTTCTGTATGATTCTTCCGGCTCTTCTCATTGGCCGTAAGCTGATTACTCTTGGTCATAAATATGGTTTCCTGACTATGGCCGATTACCTGACAGACCGTTATCACTCCAAGAATATGAGCGGTGTTTTGGGCGTGATGATGCTCTTCTTCCTGGTTCCGATGATGGGCGCACAGATTATCGGAGCAGGTGTTATTGTACATGTATTTACCGGACTGCCTGAATGGGTAGGCGTTGTGGGAATGGGTATTATCGTTATTCTCTACTGTATGAGCGGTGGTATGAAAGGTGCCATGATGACGGACGTTATCCAGGGATCTCTGATGATTGCTACTGCAGTGGTTACATTTATTGTATCTGTAGTAATGGGTGGAGGTTTCTCCAACATTAACCATACACTTCAGAGTATGAATGAGGCTTATCTGACCTTCCCGGGCGCCAACGGTTATATGCCTTGGACATATTATGTATCCAATATTGTGCTATGGTCGTTCTTTACTATGGGACAGCCTCACCTGTTTACTAAGTTCTTTGCCATGAAAGATCATAAAACCATGTTCAAAGCAATTCTTCTTGGTACTGCAGGTATGTTTTTCTCTGCAACTCTGATTGAGTGGGCCGGTGTAAATGGTATTGCTTCCATTCAGAATATTGAGAAGGCAGATCAGATTATTCCTATGATTCTGCAGAGAGGTTTGAATCCTTTCCTGGCCTCCATTTTCATCGCAGGTATTGTGGCAGCAGGTATGTCCACGATCGATGGTATTCTGGTAACTACTACCGGTGCTGTTACCCGTGATATTTATCAGAAGATTATCAATAAGGATGCTACAGATGAGACTGTTATGAAACTGTCCAAAGTAGTAACTGTAATCATCGGTATCATCGTAATTTGCTTTGGTGTATTCCAGCCAGGCAGTATTTTTGAAATTAACCTGTTTGCATTTTCCGGAATGGCAATTTTTGTAGTGCCGATTCTGTTTGGAATTTACTGGAAGAAAGCAACAGCAAAGGGAGCAGTCGCAGCAGTTATCGCAGGTATTATTTCCCTGTTACTCTTTACCATGAATCCGTCAGTCAAAGCGCTGGCTATGGGCTTCCATGCATTATTCCCGACTACCATCATTGCTTCTATCGTAATGATCGTCGTAAGTAAATTTACAGAAACTCCACCACAGGAGACTATTGATCGTCACTTTATGGCATAAAAATCAGGAGGTGTATTTGAAATGTATCTTGCAAAAATGACTACAGCACAGGCAAAAGAAGCTTTTAAAAAGGATCCGATTATTGTGATTCCGGTAGGAAGCACTGAGCAGCACGGAACGCAGAGTGCATTGGGAACGGATTTTATGGTACCGTCCTATCTGGCAGATCATGTGGAGGATATAGACAATGTAATCGTAGCACCTACTGTTCCTTACGGTGTATGTCCTTATCACTTAAGCTTTGAGGGAAGTATTAATATTGGTTATGAAGGACTTTATATGGTTCTGCATGGCATCATGGATTCTCTGATGCAGCATGGTGCAAAACGTTTTGTAATTCTGAATGGCCATGGCGGCAATACTCCATCCATTGACCGTGCAGCTCTGGAGGTATATCATAAAGGTGGTGTATGTGCCAGTGTAGACTGGTGGAGTCTGGTAGCTCAGCTGGACAAGAAGTTTGAAGGTGGTCATGGTGACGTTCTGGAGACTTCAGCTATGATGGCAATTGCTCCGGAATCAGTACATCTGGAACTTAGCAAGCCTATCAATGCACAGGATCCTTCTGAGAATATGAAAGCGGCTTATATCCAGGCAGTTAATTTCAAGGGTGGTATCGTCCGTCTTGTGAGAGATACCAAAGAAATTGCTCCAAGCGGCTGGTTCGGACCTTTTGATCCGAAGGATTCTTCAGCAGAACTTGGACAGGAAGCTCTGGATTTGGCAGTATCCTATATCCGTGATTTCCTGGAAGAAATGAAGCAGATGAAACTTTAATAGATAGAAATCTGAAGGGATACCACTCAGACATGAAAAGATGGCTGAGTGGTATCTTTTTTGTTATATTAAAAAACAATTGATTTATATTATAATTGTTGGCTATAATAAAAAAGAATTTAAGGAGGAATGATCATGTGTACAGCAGCAACTTATAAAACAAAAGATTTTTATTTCGGAAGAACGCTGGATTATGAATTCTCTTATGGTGATCAGGTTACTGTTACACCGCGCAATTACCCGTTTCATTTTCGGCATGCCGGTGAATTGAAAAATCATTATGGGATTATTGGGATGGCTCATGTAGCAGATAATTATCCCCTGTATTATGATGCTGTCAATGAAAAAGGGCTTGGTATGGCAGGCCTTAATTTTGTGGGGAATGCTTCTTATTCTGAAGTTCAGACGGAAGGGGATAACGTTGCACAGTTTGAATTTATTCCCTGGATTCTAAGTCAGTGTTCTTCTGTAACAGAGGTTCGGGAAAAACTTGCTCATATTAATATAGTGAATACTCCTTTCAGTGAACAATTTCCTTTAGCCCAACTGCATTGGATCATTGCTGATGAAAAGGAAGCTATTACAGTAGAATCTATGTCTGATGGTCTCCATGTTTATGATAATCCGGTTGGCGTCCTCACAAACAACCCGCCTTTTCCACAGCAAATGTTTCAATTGAATAACTATATGCACCTTTCACCGAAACAGCCCGTGAATACATTTGGCAGCAATCTTCCCCTCAATGCATACAGCCGTGGAATGGGAGCCCTTGGTCTTCCGGGAGATCTTTCTTCGGCTTCTCGTTTTGTACGTGTGGCATTTACAAAAGCAAATGCTTTTTCCGGTGAATCAGAGGAGGAGAGCGTCAGCCAGTTTTTCCATATCCTCGGGTCTGTAGATCAGCAGCGTGGCTGTTGTGAGGTTTCCGACGGAAAGTATGAGATTACCTTATATACTTCCTGCTGTAATGCTACAAAAGGGATTTATTATTATAATACGTATGAAAACCATCAGATCAGTGGGGTAGATATGCACATGGAAAATCTGGACAGTGATAAATTGGTCTGCTATCCATTGATTCAGGGAGAACAAATTAAATTTCAAAACAGATAATATTTTAAAACAAACAAAAATATGACTATTTCCTCACAGAGAGGTGGTAGTCATATTTTTTATTTAATATGTGAAAAAAACATGTTACTGTCAGAAGTGATAGTGTAAATGTTTGAGTGTTCACGTATAATGCAGATAAACAAAAACACGATTATAAAAAGAAAGGAGATGTTTGTATGAGTAAAAAAATGAGGTTGTGGATGGTAGGAACAATAGGAGTCTTAATGGCAGGCTTTATGAGCGTAAGTGTTTATGCCCTTGAAGAAAAGGATGTTATTGGAACCTGGTAT
>CAKRYE010000060.1 GCA_934426285.1 uncultured Blautia sp. | reverse complement strand
ACGGAATTTCATCGGAATGAGCCACATAAAGTTTGGGCGTGGCGCAATAAAAATGATGTGGATATTATGCGCTCTGCATCTGGCGGTGCGGCGGATAGTGCAGCGAAAACTGTACTGCAAATGGGCGGTGCGGTTTATGGTGCTGCCTATGATGAGCAGCTGGCAGTAAGCCACATTGAAGTGACAGATGAAGCAGAAAGAGAGAAACTACAGTCCTCTAAGTATGTTCAGTCTGATCCGAAAGATAGCTATGCAAAGGTCAAACAGCGTTTGTCTGAGGGAAAAACGGTACTTTTTACAGGAACTCCCTGCCAAATTGCAGGTCTGTATGCTTTTTTGGGCGGCAATCCAGAAAATCTATATACAGTTGACCTGATTTGCCACGGTGTGCCTTCGCCGAAGTTCTTTAAAAAGTATCTGGAATACCAGAACAAGCAGACGGCTGGCAGAGTAATCTATTTCAACTTCCGTTCCAAAGACAAGAGAGGTTGGGGAACACAATACCTGTTAAAGACAAAGACAAAGACAAAGACAAAGACAAAGACACTCTCCCTTGATCGCTATGGAAAACATTTTATGGATGGCGACTGCTATAGAGAGAGCTGTTATCAGTGTGCTTATGCTAATACGAGCCGGGTAGGAGATTTGACAGTGGGTGATTTCTGGGGAATTGCAAAGAGCCATCCGAACTTCAATTCTCCAAAGGGAGTATCAAGTGTGTTCGTAAATACAGAAAAAGGTCAAAAACTCTTTGAATTGATGCGCCCTCTTGCAGAAGTGGATGAGGCAACGCTGGAAGAGGGCATGGTGAAACAGGGAAATCTTGTAAAACCGAGTAAAAGGCCGAATGATAGAAATATATTTTACGAGAAAATTGATGAGGATGATTTTATGGATAACTTAAAGGTTGGTATCCAGCCAAAGGAACGGCTTAAAGCTGTAATCCCGGCTGGGGCGGTTAGACTCCTCAAAAAATGGGGGGCAGGTAACAGAAGATAATAATAAAGTATCTGTTATTGTGCCCATATATAATGTAGAGCCTTTTCTGGAGAAGTGCGTGGATTCTATTCTAGCGCAAACGTGGAATTTTATAGAGATTATTTTGGTCGATGATGGCTCAACTGATAATTCTAGCTTTATATGTGACCAGATGCAACAAAAGGATGATCGAGTAAAGGTACTTCATAAGAGCAATGGCGGTGTGAGTGCTGCTCGGAATTCAGGAATAGAAATGGCAAGCGGTGGCTTTATTTGCTTTGTCGATGGCGATGACTATGTGATGCCCGATTATATTGAATATATGATGGAGCAGATAATCAAAAATAATGCTGATATCGCACTGACAACACAGATGTTCGGGAATTTTGATGAAAAACAAGTTAAGAAGGATGAAATTAAAACTTGGAATGGAGAGGATGCAGTAGAAGCAATTCTATGCTACCAAGTCCCGATAGGATGCTACTGTAAATTGTTCAGAGCAAAGTTTTTAAAGGATATTCGTTTTATCCCTGAAATGTTTATAGGTGAGGGGTTTAATTTCAATGTGATGGCTTTTCAGAAAGCAGAAAAGGTTATTGCAGGGAAAAGAAAAAACTATTATTATCGCCGCGATAATCCAACAAGCGCCATGACAAAGTTCTCGATTAAAAAGTGTGAATGTGGTTTATGGGCACTTGAGGTAATAAAACAGAATTTGATGATTCATTCGGATCGAATCCTTGAGGCGTGGAAATATGCAAACTGGAGAACACACTCGGATTTTTACGATATGTGTGTTCTTGCCGGGGTAGAAAAAGAATATCCAGAAATGTATAAAAAATGCTTGAAAGTAACACAAAAAGATGCTTTGAGTGCATTACATGTACCGACATCTAAACAAAACAAACTAAGAGCAGTCATTATGTGGATATGTCCAGCAGCTATTCCGATTGCTATGAGGTTTAGAAAAATAAAATATCATGTTAATGTAAGCAATCGCTAGACTTTCAATGGATTTGTGACTGTGAGGATAATGTAAATGAATAATAAAAAGATTAAAGTGGCAATGGTCACAAATCATTTTGGAATTACCGGAATTGGAACGGTAATAATGAATTACTGTAAAGCGTTGGACAAGGAAAAGTATGATTTAACTATTCTTGCTGGACAACCAATATCAGAAAAATATGAAAAGGAATGCCTGGAGAACGATATCCATTTAGTGACACTTCCATCACGGCATGGAAACCCAAAGGGCCATTATATTGCGCTGTGGAAAGCATTAAGAGCCGGACACTATGATATTGTACATGATCACGGTAGCAGTTCAATGATGGCAATAGAACTGACGATTGCAAAACTGGCAGGTGTAAAAAGTCGAATTGCCCATAGCCATAATAGTAATTGTCCCAACATGAAGGTGCATAAATTGCTAAATCCGTATTTTAGAACAGTTTATACAAAAGCACTGGCTTGTGGACAATTAGCGGGAAACTGGTTGTTTGGAGAAAATAATTTTGAAGTTTTGCCGAACGGTTTTCATACAGACGATTTTACATTTTCTAAAAAGGAACGAGATGCAGTAAGAAATAAATTGGGTGTAGAAAATCAACTACTTATTGGACATATCGGACGCATCAACGAACAAAAGAACCAAGAATACTTATTGGACATATTTGAAGAAGTAGCTGCGGAACGAGACGATGCGCTTCTTCTTATTGTGGGAACGGGACCGGATGAAGAAAAAATAAAAACTCGTGTCAAGGAGCATCCATATAAGAATCGCATTATTCTATATGGTGAAACAGATAATCCAACAGCTCTCTATTCGGCAATGGACATATTTGCTTTTCCATCTAAGTATGAGGGACTTCCGGTAGTATTGCTGGAAGCGCAAATTTCTGGCTTGCCATGCGTTGTATCGGATAAGATCACAAGAGAAGTTGACTTAGGTGATCTTATCTGGGAATCTATCGACGATGCTCCAAAACAGTGGGCAAAGGCTGTGCTTTCAGTTGAATGCCGATCAGAAAAAGAACGAATCTCATATAGAGAAAATCATTTAAAAACGATACGGAGTTATGATATTACACAGTCGGTAAAGCAACTGGATAAGATATATGTTGCTCTGATAAATGGTAAGGGAAAGGAAGATATGCAATGCCTACATATGAAGGACTGAGACTTAAAATATTAAAATATTGGCGGATTGGTTTTGCGGATTATAGAAAAAAGAAGCTAAAGTCTACAGACTTTACAATAATCTCTAATAACTGTTGGGGCGGCATGATTTATGAAAGCTACAACCTGCCCAAAGAATCTCCTACGGTGGGAATGTTCTTTATTGCAAAAGATTATATTGAGTTCTTGTCTGACTTAAAAGGTTATGTCAACGGAAAATTGACCTTTATCAAGCCGGAAGAATCTCGTTGGAAAGATATGCCGCAGGTCTCAGGAGATAAGAGATTTGGCTCCTATCCTGTTGGTGTATTGTCTAACGGTAAAAATTCGATTGAAATTTTCTTCTTGCACTACCATAGTGAGCAGGAAGCAAGAGAAAAGTGGGAACGTCGAGTACAGAGAATTAACTGGAATAAGTTACTGGTGAAGTTTAACGACCAAAATGGCTGTACAGAGACAGAAGTGAACAAGTTTATGAAGATGCCCTATAGGAATAAGGTGTTCTTTACTTGTAAGCACTGGCCAAATGAAGATGAAAATTTTGTAATTATAAGGCAATTTCCAAAATACAATTATGTGAGGGCTTCATATGAGCCTTTCGGAAAAACAAAGTATATAGATATAACAAGTAAACTTAACCAATTATAAGAAAAACAAGGATAAGTGTCGATGAAAAACAATAAAAAAATATGTATTGTAACACGTGCACTGATAAATGGAGGAGCTGAAAGAGTTATTGCTCAATTGGCGAATTATTTTGTGAAAAATGGAATTGAGTGTTCAATCATTACCATTGATGTAGCAGCAGTTGCATATGAGTTGGATACACGTATTAATGTAGATGCAATAGGAAAAAAAGCTGATAATAAAGTAAAAGATAGATTCTTTAGATACGCAGCACTGAGAAAAAAAATAATGCGGTATAAACCTGATGTTGTATTAAGTATGCCGGAGGATATCGGAATATATGTAATATTGGCATTGATTGGCTCCAAAATCCCTGTTTGTGTTTCAGAAAGAAATAATCCGTGGGTAATGCCAGATGTTAAAATTACACGATTGTTAAGGAAAATCGCATATCCACTTGCTGACGGAATAATCTTTCAAACTGATATGGCAAAATCTTATTTTCCGAAAAATATTCAGAAAAAAGGAATCGTGCTCTCTAATCCGGTTGATATTGCAAGAATTCCAGAACCATATAAGGGAATACGACAAAACGTGTTTGTTGCAGTGGGGCGTCTTGAAAGACAGAAGAATTTCCCAATGCTTATTAAGGCTTTCTCAATATTTTATCAGAGGAAAAAGAACTTCAAGTTGGTTATTTATGGAGAAGGACGAGAACGTGCTAATCTAGAAAGCTTGATTAAGGAACTTGGCCTTGATGGTGTGGTATTACTTCCTGGAAGAAATAAAGATGTTCTTAATGCAATAAATGATGCTTCGGCATTTATCCTATCTTCAGATTACGAGGGAATGCCTAATGCTTTAATTGAGGCGATGTGTATGGGGATGCCGGTTATTTCGACGGATTGCCCTTCTGGAGGACCACGTGAATTAATAGAGAATCAGGAAAATGGTATACTTATACCAGTTGGGGACGAAGATGCCCTTGTTGATGCATTGTTTTCAATAACAGATGTAACTTTAGCAGAAAAAATGTCAAAAAAATCAAGTGAATTGCGATATGCATTGACAAGTATCAGTATATTTGAAAACTGGGAGAAATACCTATTCTGTGAATAAAGAGAGAGGTACATTGATTGAATAGAAGCTGTGACATACGAATCAATAAAATATCCATTGTATCGCTAACGCTTTGGCTATATGCGATTGCAGCGGTTGTAACGGACGAAGGCTCCATGTTAATGAAATTGGCACGAGTTATTCTTATTGGAGTCTTTGCTATTTATTTGTTATTAAAAAAGGAATTTCGTAACAATAATTATATTCTTTGCATGGGCGTGTTTTGCCTGATTGCCATAAGCTCGACTAATTGGGCTATAAATAAAGTGTATGCCAATGCTATGGGTAAAACACTATTAATTAATTTAGTTTGCATGTATGCTCTTTTTTTCATTGTTGATAGAAAAAAAGAGAGGATAGAAGAAGTGTTAAAAGCACTTGTAGTGGCACCTTTGTTTCTTGAACTTCGAGTTATAGTTACGGGTGGTATTTTTGCATTTAGTTCTTCAAGAAAAACTGGAAATATAAACGGTAACACAGTAGGCGTATGTGCGGCATTTGCGATTTGTTTTGCAATTTATTTTATTTTAAAAGGTTACAAAGTGCGATGGTTTCGCACGATGGTAATAGCAAATCTTATTGTTGTTATATTGTCATCGTCGAGAAAAGCAATTTTATGCTTTTTGATACCATTAGCAATGATTTATGTGTTTGACAATAGGGATAATATAGTAAAAAATGCAAGTAGAATAATAATAGTTCTTCTAATAGGCTTTGGCGGTTATTATGCATTATTACATGTTCCGTTCCTGTATTCAATGGCTGGGCATAGAATTGAATCGATGGTTGCAGGATTATTTGGAACGGGTGCTGCAGTGGATTCAAGTACATCAACAAGATTGACTTTGATACAATGGGGAATTGAATGGTTTAAAGAACGAATGTGGTTTGGGTATGGTATAGATAACTATAGGTTTGTTCTACATTCTTATCATTCAAACTGGTCATTAGCCTACTATGCGCATAACAATTATGTTGAATTATTAGTTGATGTTGGGCTAATAGGAACGATAGTATATTATTTTAATTACGTTTGGATGTTGGTTTCCAGTGCTAGAAATGTTCGCAAAATAACGAAACAAGAATTGCTATTTATAGGAATACTTGTGGCTATAATGATTAGTGAGTATGGTCTGGTTACATATTATGATAAATACATACAAGTCATTCTTTTACTTATATGGATGATTATAGAAACGTTAAAAAAATAAAAACAGAAGGTGGCAGAATGAAAAGAAATATTATACAGAGAGGACTGGCTAGAGCAGGCTATAAAGGATATATGAACTGGATACCAGATAGTTTATATCTTAAGCTTATGTTCTGGGCTCGTTTGGGATTAAATTTAGATTATTCGAATCCTAAAACACTAAATGAAAAAGTTCAATTATTAAAGCTGAAAGACAGGAAAAAAGAATATATTAAATGGGTGGATAAATATTCTGTACGACAGTATATTGAAGATAAAATTGGTAAGGATTATTTAATCCCATTAGTAGGAGGCCCGTGGAATAAGTTTGAAGATATAGATTTTGATAAATTACCAGATCAGTTTGTTCTTAAATGCACACATGATAGTGGTGGACTTGTTATTTGTACAGATAAAAACGCACTAAATTTTGAAGCTGCGAAAAATAAAATCAATAAAAGCCTAAATAATAATTATTATTGGTCTGGAAGAGAGTGGCCTTATAAACAAGTGCCGCCTCAGATTATTGCGGAAAAATATATGGTTGATAAATCGGGAACGGAGTTAAAAGATTATAAAATTTTATGTTTTAATGGTAAGCCTGATAATATTATGATTTGTACTGGACGGAATTCCTCTAGAGGCGTTAAATACTATTTCTTTTCACCCGATTGGCAATTTTTGAGATATAATTATGGTGATGAAGATTTACCGGAGGACTTTACGATATCACCACCTGATAATTTAAATGAGATGCTTGATATTGCGAGAAAGCTATCTTTCGGAACAAAATTGTCGAGAATAGATTTATATGAGGCTGATGGTCGTGTTTGGTTTGGAGAGATAACACTATATCCAGATTCTGGGTTTGATACTGATATTTTACCAAGTACTGATTTGTTGTTTGGAAAAAAATTGGACGTTTCAGAGTATTTAAATTGATAAGGATGATAATATAGAATGCGAACGAAAAAAGCTGTCATTAATACAATGACGTCAATAATGGCAGAAGTTGTTTCTATAATTTGTGGCTTAATACTTCCAAGACTTATTTTAGGAGCATTTGGGTCAAGTTATAATGGAATAACGTCATCAATTACACAATTTTTAAGTTGTATAGTTTTATTACGTGCTGGCGTTGGAAGCGTTACTAGAGCAGCACTGTATAATCCGCTGTCACAAAAAAATAAAAGTGAGATTAGTGGAATAGTAAATGCGACTGCAATTTTTATGAAAAAAGTTGCACTTATATATGTGGGAGCATTAATTGTATTTGCTTGTGTTTATCCATTTCTTGTGAGAAATTCTTTTAGTTGTTTTTTTTCAGCAACACTTGTTTTGATCATAGGGAGTAGTACATTTGTAGATAACTATTTTGGAATTGCCTATCAAATGTTATTACAAGCGGATCAAAAAAATTATGTTAATACAATTCCACAAATTGTCACTACGATTCTCAATACGATTGTTGCAGCAGTCTTAATACATTGTGGAGCAGGAATTCATCTAGTAAAATTAGGAAGTGCGATTGTTTATTTTATCCGCCCATTGTTTTTATCATATTATGTTAAGAAAAAATATGAAATTGATGCAGACATAAATCCAAATAATTCTGCGATTTCTCAACGATGGGATGCGTTTGCTCAACAGGCCGCAGCATTTGTTAATAACAACACGGATGTTATTGTTTTGACGATGTTTTCGGATATTAAAGAAGTATCCGTATATACTGTATATTATATGGTTGCAAATGGATTATATAAAGTCGAACAAACATTTACGGATGGTATAGAAGCAGCGTTTGGCAATATGCTTGCGAAAAAAGAGAATAGAGTATTGCAAGAAAATTTCCGGGTTGTTGAATATTTGGTTTTTACATCTGCAGCATTCTTGTTTATATGTGGTGCGGCGTTAATTGTTCCTTTTGCAGAAGTTTATACATTGGGAATAAGTGATGTATCGTATAAAAGACCTCTTTTCGGTATGCTGATGTGCCTGAATCAATTTCTTTTTTGTGTCCGTCTCCCATACCATATGCTTGTTGATGCAGCAGGCCATTTTAAACAAACTCGTAATGGAGCAATCTTTGAGGCTTTTCTTAATGTGATTGTGTCGGTAACGCTTGTTATTAAATTTGGATTGATTGGTGTTACAATTGGTACGTTTTGCGCATTACTTTTTAGAACATTACAATATTCTATATATGCTTCAAAAAATATCTTACAGAGAAAATATAGATTTGTAGCAGAGCATATTGCTCTATCAATAGTTCAAGCAGTAATTGTTTCTTTAGTGTTGAAGTTAATATATGTGCCGATCTTCGATTCATATATAAATTGGATTCTGTATGCCATTGAGGTTGCGATTGTAGTTGTGATTGTTTTGATTATTTCGTCGGCAATTTTTTACAAACAGGAATTGAGAATTCTTCGAAGAAAAGCTAAAGTTTTTTGGGAAAGGAGAAGCAAAGCTAACTGAGATGAAAGTATGTATAGTGACGGTATATAATAGTGAAAATTGCGGTAGTTATTGGCAAGCTTTTGCATTATGCTCATATTTGAAACAGGGCGGCTGTGATGTTTCATTTATGAAACGAAAAAGAAAGGGAACCTCACATAGTATAGTTTATGTTGGTCGCCAGACTTTAAAATGGATACTAAAAGGTGAAATTGAAAAAGCTAAAGCACAGGTACAACAGTATTGGGCTTTTGACGAATCTATTAAGAAATTTAAAATTGTTGATGAAATAGATGCTAACTTTGATTTATGTATCATTGGTAGTGATACATTGTGGAATTTAGAAGATCAGTATTTTGAAGATAATAGAGCAATTTTCTTTGGGGAAAAATCTAAGGCAAAAAAAACGATTACATTCGCAGTTTCTGCAGCCAATACTTCGTATGATGCTTTTAAAAAACACGTCGAGATAATAGATGACTTAAAAAAAGTGGACGCAATCGCTGTTCGAGATAAATATACAAGCTCGATTGTAAGGAAACTTCTTGGGAAAGTAACTCCTATCGTTGTTGATCCAACGATGTTGCTTGAAAAGACAGAATACCAAAGATATTGTATTGATTTACAGATTGATAAGTTTATATTTGTTTATTATTTTGGACGGATTCCCGACGATTTACAAAATAAAATAAGAGAGTATGCAAATCGCAAGAAACTTAAAATTGTTGTAATGGGACATGGAATGAAGGGTGATTATAAATTCGATGTTTTTTCACCGAGGGTATTCATAAGTTGTTTTGATAAAGCAGATTACGTAGTAACGAATACATTTCATGGTGTTATGTTTACCTTGATTTTCGAAAAGCAAGCTGTTTTTAATAGTTGCGGTAAGGAAAAGGTAAAAGACGTTATGAATGAATATGGTTTGAACGATAGTGACTATTCGGAAAACATGGCAATCAACTTGATAAACAACAATATTGATTATAATCGTGTCAAAATAAAGCTTAATGAAAATAAATTAGCAGCAAAAGAGTATATTAATGCGTTTATTGGAGGACGAGCATAATGAGTATTAAACAAAAACTGAGAATGAGATGGAATACATATAGGCAGGTTGATTATGTAAACCAAATTTGTGGAAATAAAAAGTTGACAGGCTATTATGAAGGAGAAATCATCCGAAATGTTCATTCAATTGAAAAAGGATTGTCATTAGATAAACCACGACAGTTCTTTGGTATTTCTAAAATAATTGAGATGCTTAATCTGGTGTCAGAATATGTTGGAATGGACGGCTACTCTACAGATGTTGTAAATATGGCACTTGACGCTGTAGATGCGTATAAAGAATACCATCGAGACGTATTAAATAATTCAAAGCTAAGGAATATAATTAATAAACATGATGAACTTCGAGGAAAATATCCTAAGATGCCAAAGGCTTATGCGGGAACACTGAAAATTGAAAGAAAAGAAAAACAAAATCAATTTGATGAATTGAGTAGCCTTATAAACGAAAGACATAGTGTCAGAGATTTTAGTAAAGCTCCTGTTCCAATGGAATTGCTACGTAGTGCTTGCGAATTGGCATTACATGCACCATCTGCCTGTAATCGTCAGGGAACGCGAATCTATATTCTATCGGAACAGAAAAAAGACTTACTTGACGAATGGCTTTCAGGAGTTGGTGGATTTGCAGAAGAGGTTGATAAATATATTATCATAACGGCAAAAGTCAGTGTCTATCGGTTTGAAGAGGCTTGCCAATTCCAGTATGTTGTTTCACCAGCAATTTTGGCGGGATACTTATCATTATCACTTCAAAGCCTTGGTATTGGTGCTTGCTTGATCCAAAGACCGCTTGTTCGAACGGGATCTTGGGTTAATTTTTCAAAAAAACTGGGAATCGCAGATGATGAGCAAATTGTTTTGATGATTGGTGTTGGTATGCTTAAAAGTGAGTATAATGTTCCAATCTCTAATAGATTAGACTATAAAACGATGGTTAAAGAATTATAATTCTATTGTTTTTTGACTGTGAAGGTTATATAAAAGTTCAATGTTATAATGAAAGAAGCTTACAGTGTGTTCTACTTTATTTCTAGGGTGGGACATCCGTTTATAAGACCGTTTCCAGAGCTTTTATATGGTTCATCTAACGAGAATTATGTACTTTTCAAGGACATGAGTCTGGTATCGTGCATAAAATTGGGAGGAGATATGAAAACAACATTACTTATCATGGCAGCCGGAATCGGCAGCCGATTTGGAACAGGAATAAAACAGTTGGAGCCGGTCGATGATGCAAACCATATCATCATGGA
>CAKRYE010000059.1 GCA_934426285.1 uncultured Blautia sp. | reverse complement strand
TTATACTTTGAAACCCCATGATAGTCAACACATTCCCTCCCCACCTCAACACCCCGCAAAAATTTTGTGTGCACACACAAAATTTTAAGACCTACATTTTCCCCACTGCCAGTGCACAGCGCAGAAAAATAATTCATTTTGTGTGCATTTGCAGGATACTTAGATATTCTTAGCCGGTAAAAATCTGCGTTATGAGAAAAATGACACACTGTCTGAGCCGCAGGCGAGTTTGTGGCATTTTTCTCATGCATTTAGCAGATTTTTACCGGCTTAGAATATCTTAGTGTCCGAAACCGCACACAAAATGAATTATTTTTCTGCGCGTCCCCTGCCCCCAAACAAAAAAGATGTGCACCATACCATCTCTGATACAATACACATCCTCATAAACATTTTTTATCTCCTGCACTCCGCAGTCAGGTCCTTAACAACCTCTCCCGCAATAATCAATCCCACCACAGACGGCACAAACGCCACACTGCCGGGAATATCCCTGCGCTCCGTACACTTATGCTTCGCCCCCGGAGGACAAATACAATGCGACCTGCAGCTAATCGCCATATCCTCAACCGGTCTGATCGGCTGTTCCTCCGAATAAACAACCTTCAGCTTCTTCACGCCACGCTTCTTCAGCTCCCTGCGCATAACCTTCGCCAGCGGACAAACCTTCGTCTTATAAATATCCGCCACCCGAAACGCACTGGCATCCAGCTTATTCCCGGCGCCCATACTGCTGATGACCGGAGTCCCGGACTCCTTTGCACGCATGATAAGCTCAAGCTTCGCAGTCACAGTATCCACCGCATCCACCACATAATCATACTCACTGAAATCAAAATCAGCCGCATTCTCCGGAAGATAAAAACAATTGTGGATTCTTACCTCTGCCTTAGGATTAATCTCCAGGATCCTGTCTCTCATTACTTCTGTCTTATACTGGCCTACCGTCTTTCTGGTAGCAATAATCTGTCTGTTCAGATTAGTCAGACACACCTTATCATCATCAATCAGGTCAAAGGCACCTATTCCACTTCGGACCAGCGCCTCACACACATATCCGCCTACCCCGCCGATTCCAAACACGGCCACCCTGGAATTCTGTAATTTGTCCATAGCTTCTTTTCCAAGCAAAAGCTCTGTTCTAGAAAATTGATTCAGCATTCTTTGTTCTCCAATTATTATTTATAGCAGTTCATAATCTTATGATAAAGACATTGAACTATCCTTTATTTTGCCCAGATTTCCCCTGATCGGCTCCAGTCCTCATAAGGAATCATATGGGCAAACATATTTTCAACTTTTTTCTGAGATTTATAGTTAAGCAGCAGTTCTCTTTTGGCTGATTCACTCTTTGCCGATATTCTCGGAAGCGAATCCGCAATATCCGGAAGAACCTTCTTTTTATAGTATTTTCCAAAATAATACAGGTTATTTATCTGATAATTACGATAATATTCCTGTGTGACCAGCTGGCTGGTCATCTGATGATGGATATGTCCGTATTCTCCCTCTGGATTATGAGTTGCCACCATATTCCAATGTTTATAAGTAAGGATCGTATCCAGATCTTTGATAATATCCTTTTTATCTCCTACCCATTTGGAGCGCTCTCCACGAACCTTATCCGGATATCTGAGAATCAGTCCCTTATTCCCGGATTCTTTGATCGCATTCAGAAACTCCTGTCTCCTGACCTTGTTATATCCATCAGTCAGACATACTACAAAGTATTTTCCCTCCAATAAATGGGCACCACCCCAGAGAGTCTCATCGTCCGGATGTGCTACAATCATCAGTTTGGTGCAGTCTTCCAGCTGCAGGCTATCCAGTTCCCTGATTGTAACATGTCCGGATCTGGCTCCGGTCACATAGGCAGCTCTACAGGCTCCACACAAAAAAACAGTCAGCAGAAAAAACAGCCAGATTTTTTTTCTGTATCTTTTCAACTTCTGTAAAATATCCATTTTCATTCACTATTCCTTTATTCTACTTTTCCCCTTCTCTTCAGACAATGCTCTATTTTTCCTTTGAAAAAGCAAGATATGCTGCACCAATCAGTCCAGAATCCTCATTTAATGTAGATTTTCTGACTTTAATAAAGCTTCTCTGCGCTTCATAAACCTTACTTTTCACCAGTGCCTCTACTTCCTCCACAAATCCCTCTACCTTAATCGCTACAGAGCCTCCCAGGATCACAATATCCGGATCTGTCAGATTATATATTCCGGCAATAAAATTAGCAAGATGCGTTTTTGCATCTGTCATGATCTTCTCAGCAATCTCATTTCCAGACTTTGCCAGATCGTTCACCTCTCCTGCATGCTTTACCTGCAATCCTGCTTTTTTTGCCCTGGTGGTAATCGCAGTTCCGCTGCTGATTCCCTCAATACCTCCGGGCAGGATCGTACCATGGCAAGGTCCGCCTTCCCACATAACAGTATTCTCTACCTCATTCGCCCAGCCATGAGCTCCCTGATAGATCTGTCTGTCAATTACAAATCCGGAACCAATTCCTGTAGATACCGTCAAAAACTGTACATAGCGGTAATCCTTTCCTTCTCCGGCAACTGCCTCAGCAAGGGCAGCCAAGTTTCCATCATTGTTCAGATATACCGGCAGTCCGGTAAGATTACTCAGTTCTCTGGCTACAAACAAATGCTGCCAGTCTCCGTGCAGGTTTGGAGGAGTCAGGATCTGTCCATGAATAAGATCCAGAGGTCCCGGACAGGACATTCCCACACCTACGATTTTTTCTCCATAATCCCGTATTACCTCTGAAATCTTACTCAAAGTTTCCCCAGGATTTTCGGGATTCGTAGAAAACTGCTGTCTGTCTGTGATTTCCAGCCGCTCATTCACAAGTGCTACTCTTGTATTCGTTCCTCCAACGTCAATTGCCACCGCATATTTCATAACCAACCCCCGTTTTTTCCAAATATTACATTTTGTATATTATTCTGTAACAGCCCTCGCAGAGAGCTGCTCTGATTTAGTCAGACTTCAGTATATCATATTCCCTATTAACCTGCAATGTGGGATTCTTAACATAAAAAGCCGCAGTAACTACTTTTTCAAATAATTACTACGGCAATTATGTCTTTAGTCAAGCGGATATTCGCAATCCGCTTTGCTACTTGCTTGATTCGGTTAATCAACTGTGCAGACACGGATCAGGTTGGTTCTTCCCGGAATTCCCAGCGGTACACCACCAGCGAATACAACAGTATCGCCAACTTTTACAAGTTTATGCTTCTGTGCTGCTTCGATTGCTCTCAGGCAAAGAATCTCAGAACTGTATTCTTCCTTGATCAGCATCGGGTAAACACCCCAGGACAGATTCAGCTGACGAAGAACTCTCTCAGAGCTTGTACATGCACCGATCAGACATCCTGGTCTGTGTTTGGACATCATATGAGCTGTGCTTCCGGATTTTGTCACTGAAAGAATTGCACTGGCCTTCAGGTCGATTGCTGTCAGACAGGTTGCATGTGCGATCGCATTTGTAATATCCGGATTCTCATTTCTGTCTGTTTTCTTAAAGATTGTATTGTAATCAATATTCTGTTCCATATGCTCTGCAATACGGCTCATCATCTGAAGTGCCTGTACCGGATATTTACCTGCTGCTGTTTCTCCGGAAAGCATGGTAGCACTTGTTCCCTGGAAAATCGCATTGGCAACGTCTGTAGCCTCTGCACGGGTTGGTCTCGGATGAGAGATCATGGAGTCAAGCATCTGTGTTGCTGTAATAACCGGTTTTCCTGCTGTGTAAACTTTCTGGATGATCTTCTGCTGGATAACAGGTACATATTCCGGCGGGATCTCAACACCCATGTCACCTCTGGCGATCATGATACCATCTGCAGCTTCAATAATCTCGTCGATATTGTCAACGCCCTGCTGGTTCTCAATCTTTGCAATGATCTGGATCTCTTCACCGCCATTTTCTTTCAGGATTTTTCTTACTTCGCGGATATCGTTTGCAGTACGTGTAAAGGATGCTGCAACGAAGTCAAATCCTTCCTGGATACCGAAGAGAAGATCATCATGGTCTTTCTTGCTGATAAATGGCATCTTCAGGTTTGCCCCTGGAACATTGACACCTTTCTTATCACCGATCACGCCTGCATTGATAACTTTACATACAATATCTCTTCCCTGAATATCCTGGACTTCCAGATCTACAAGACCATCATCAACCAGAATGTGTCCGCCCGGCTGTACATCTTTATAAAGTTCCTTATAAGTAATGCTTACGTGCTCATTAGTTCCTTCAATATCTTTATTTGTAAATGTAAATATCTGTCCTTCTTCCAGAGAAACCTTGCCATCCTTGAAGCATCCAAGTCTGATCTCCGGTCCCTTTGTATCAAGAAGTGCTGCAACAGGTCTGTCATATTTCTTGCGAAGTTCTCTCAGTTTCTGGATACGGCCTCTCTGCTCATCGTGAGGTCCATGTGAGAAGTTGAAACGTGCTACGTCCATTCCCTCTCTCACAAGCTGCTCCATAACATCGCCCTTATCAGTAGACGGTCCCATTGTACAGATAATTTTGGTTTTTCTCATTTAATCTTTCCCTCCAACTGTCAATTCAAGTTTATCTATTTCATTCCTGTAAAATAATGTAATAAAATGTTACCTGTTTCTATAAATGAAAACATTAAGTCAAGTAAAAATTACCATTATTGAGACTATCTGTCAATATGGAATTTCGACTTATTTTTGTTGATATTTGACAAAAAAATAACATGCTTTTATTGCAAATGTCACATATATTTTTGCTGATTCGGCATTTGGAAAATTTTTCACCCATTCTTATCAAAAACCAAAATCTGCATAGTCTTCCGGCAGAAATCTGTGATAAATGATATGGCATCCTTCATCCTTAAAACAATAATAATAAGGATCTGATCCGTCACCAAAGCGGATCATTACATCAAACTCCTCGTTATCCATCGGTTCAATAATGATTTTATCTGAATAAGAATGAAACAGTTCTTTAATTTCATCTATCGTACATCCATGTCTGCCCACCAGTTCGATCAATGTCTTGATAAATTCATTCTCTTTCATATTATTATGTACATATTCAGAAGCTTTTTCCGAAACAGTGAAGCAGAAACGATCTCCTCTGTGTGATACTGCTACTTCGCCAAATTTCTCTTCTATATAAGAAGGAAAATCTTTTAATATCTCCATCATACCTGCTGCATCTGTCTCACCGCCAAAGAAATGATTCAGGGAACTAAGCGGATAATAGAGACTGATCTTCTCCTTCCTATATCCAAGCTTCGCCTGTTCTTCTTTAATTACATCTATCAGACTGGTTTCTAATTTATTATAATTCATCTGCATCTCCTCCTGACAGGTTATGTTTTAATTGATTATTTTTCTGGTTAATATTTTATCAGACATTGCCTGAAAATCAATGTATTTCTTTTTCAATTGTACGCCTGTCAAAACAATTTCAATGTTTTCTTTTTCGTACAAAATAAAGCGCTTGCAAAACTGTCCTTTTTTTCTCCCTCTGACAAATAACTCTGACTGCATGAAACAAAGCAGCGTTCCGGATATTGTTTATATCCGAAACGCTGTCATCATTCCAATTATTTTATTATGTATTTAATCCCAGTTCTTACGTCCATAACGCAGTGTCACATCATGGATTTCATTCTGAAGTTTCTTTGTAAGCTCTCTCTTCTTGATTCTCCACTTCCAATTTGTACCAACTGTAGAGGGCTGATTCATTCGTGATCTGTTATCCAGTCCCATATAGTCCTGCATTGGGATGACACAGACACGCGCAGCACTGCGCATGATCAGACTGATGAAACATTTATACAGCTCTTCTTCTGGTGTGGCATGATCGCACAGATAATCTCTTGCCAATTTTCTCTCAGCCGCTGTGATACTATTCCACCATCCCACGATTGTTTCATTATCATGAGTTCCTGTATATGCCACGCAATTCTCCGGATAGTTATGGGGCAGATAATCACTGGCACATCCGGAATCTCTGGAGTCAAACGCAAATTCCAGAACCTTCATACCCGGGAAACCACTCTCATATACCAGATGACGTACAGAATCTGTCATATATCCCAGATCCTCTGCAATAACCTCTTTCCATCCAAGAGCCTGCTGGATTTTACGGAACAGATCAATCCCCGGTCCCTTTTCCCAGTGACCGCCTGTGGCATCCTTATCCCCGTAAGGAATAGAAAAATATTCATCAAATCCCCTGAAATGATCAATTCTTACCACATCATACAGTCTGAAGCAATAGCTCATTCTGGATATCCACCACTGATACCCTGTCTGTCTGTGGTAATCCCAACGGTACAGCGGATTTCCCCACAACTGTCCTGTAGCAGAAAATCCATCCGGAGGGCATCCTGCCACTGCCAACGGCACATTGTCCTGATCCAGCTGGAAAAGCTCCGGATGTGCCCATGCATCTGCACTGTCCATTGCCACATAAATAGGGATATCGCCGATGATCTGGATTCCTTTTGAATTTGCATAGGATTTCAGTTTCATCCACTGCTCGTAGAATTTGAACTGCATATACTGCTGGAACTCAATATCAAAATATAACTCCTCACGATAATAGTCCATAGCATTATTCCAGCGGAGTCTGATATCCTCAGCCCATTTTGTCCATTCTACACCTTCGAAGCGGTCCTTTACTGCCATAAACAGCGCATAATCAGAAAGCCACCAGCTGTTCTCTGCTACAAATTTCTGATAATCAGGATTCTTACTGATCTCACTGTTCTCGTATGCTTTTCTCAGAAGCGGATAACGGCCTTTGTAGATTTTTTCATAATCTACATCGTCAAGCTTCTTTCCCCAATTTACTTTCTCACAGTCTTTTTTGTCCAAAACCCCTTCTTCCACCAGTGTATCCAGATCAATAAAATACGGATTTCCTGCAAATGTAGAAAAGGACTGATATGGAGAATCTCCATAGCTGGTCGGTCCCAGCGGCAGAATCTGCCAGTAAGTCTGACCGGCTTCCTTTAACCAGTCTACAAATTCATAGGCGCTCTTAGAAAAACATCCAATTCCATAATCTGACGGCAAACTGCTGACCGGCATTAAAATCCCTGCTGCTCTTTTTCCCATAATTTTTGTCTCCTTCGCAATTCTTTACTTTTACCGCCTATACTTTATCCCGGAGTACTTACCAGTTTACATATAAGCAGATTTTTCCTACCTTATGCGCAATTGTTTTTTCTATTATATCTATTTTTTGTGCAAATTGCAATATAACTTTCATATTATCCATTTTTTCCAGGACTGCTTTTTCACTGCCGTTTACCTTTACAGAAATTTTATTTTTTGCAGCCTGTACCTGTACTGAAATTCCCAGGCAACAGATCACAGCTATCAACCAGATACTTTTCTGCAGATGCTGAACTACATTTTATTATACTGCACACATTCTGATTTCTCAATGTATATTTACTTTGGAAAAATATAGGTAAAAGCCTCCATCTTCTGCTTATTGCTTTTCGCAATTGAAGCAGGGGACTTACTTGATTCGATTAAAACAGGAGCCGAAGTCCCATTGCAATGATCCACATGTATGCACATGTTTTCGGAATCATCAGTAATCCGACTTTTGGTTTTGTTTTACTGAATAATGTTACTGGAAGATAACATCCAAAAGAAATAATAATAGCAGCAATCATTCTTGTCATATGATATCCGTTTGTATTTCCTGAAATAGCATACAGAACGATCACACCTATACCAGTAACAGCAAAAACTGCATTTCTGATAATGGACAGTTTCATATTCCCCTCATCTATACACCAGTTGTTCTGCGGAAGAATACATACAACAATTCTGATGATTGCAGAGATCCAGATAATCGCTTCCACTGCAACAGGTGCCGTCAATTCCGGGAACGTATATTTCCAGACATACATTAAAATAATGTAAAATACAGTCATTGTAATAGAAGATACCTGTAATCCAATACCCAGCTGCCTCTTGATCCTGTCACTGCTTCCATGCACTGCTCTTATAATCCTTGGCACCAGATGAAAAGCATCTCCATAACAAAGTGTCAGTGTTAATATCCCATAAAGAATAAATAATGGATTTCCTTTTGAAAATGTAAAGAATAAAATTCCTGCAATTAAATCGAAGATCAGATACGCGGCATCAAATATTGCTTCCATAACATCCGGCATCTGTGGCTTGTAATTTTTTTCTCTCATAATTCCTGCTTCCTTTTAATTAATTGATCATAACATAAATAACTTTTCATCCTCTCACTCCCTGTGTTTTTTTAAGTATTCGTCTGCATTATGACAAATTTTATTAAATACATTTATACAAATGTGTCTTTCTTCTTCTGTAAGACCAGTTAAAACGTTTTTTGCAAATTCCTTCTGTGCCATTAGTCCTGCTTCTATAATTGGGTCTGCATCACTTAGTAAAATAATTTCTATATGTTTTTTATTATCAGCACTCTGAACTCTTTTAATCAAGCCTTTGTTTTCCAGGCTCTTCAGAGAAGTAGACACGTGAGACTTTGTGGATTTTCGAACCTTCACGATATCAGCTGCAGTATTGTGTTCTTTGTCCGCATGGAGGAACATCAGTATGTCATATTCCATCTGCGTTAACTGGTAGTTCTCACATACATTTTTTGCAATCAGCTCATAACAGCTGGTGATCGTCTTATGTTGATCCCAGAAAAACATAACTTTACCCCCCTCCCTTATCGTTCTATTTAGAACGATTATATAGTGATCTTTTCTCTTTGTCAACCCCTAAAAAACTCCTCTGACCGAATGCATACAAATATACATCTGATCAGAGGAGTTCTTCTTTTTCTTTGCTGAATATTCCTATTGCTGTTTACTTCCTTTTTCTTGTGATCCATAAGAATGTGCAGGCAAAAATAATTCCCTTCACAATTGATGTTGAAGAAAGTGCCCACCAGATTCCGTTAAGTCCCATAATACCCCCAAGAAGAATGGCCAATGGGATTCTTGCACTGGTAAAAATAATACTGATAATACTGCAGAGTCTGGTTCTGCCAAGTCCGGACAATGCACCAACTGTAGTCAGCTCCACACACATAAAGGCTTCACTGAAACCAATGATGGTCAGATATCCCACTGCTGTTGCAATTGCTTTCGGTTCATGGAAAAAAATCCTGGCAATCGGCCCCGGAACACATATAAATATAGCAGAAATCAACACACCCCAGATTCCCACAGTCCATAATGACGCCTTATAGCCTTTTCTGACACGGTCATTTTTGCCTGCACCATAGTTCTGTGCAATAAAAGCATTTAATGCTGCACCAAAACCATCTGCCGTATTCCAGGATATGGATTCAATCTGTCCTCCGACTCGCTGTGTTGCAATTGCTTCTGCGCCATATCCGGAAACCATACGGGTCAGCACCATGGAAATCGCACAATATGCCATTCCCTGGATTGCTGTAGGAATTCCTATCTTACAGATTCCATTCACGTATTCCCGTGGAAGTTTTGCAAATAGTTTTGTTCCTTTTAGTACATTTTCCTTCTTCTGTACCATAATTCCCAATATCATAATACTCATAACAATTGCCTGGGCTGTCACTGTTGCAATCGCTGCGCCTGTAACACCAAGCCTTGGAAAAATTCCAGGACCAAGGATCAGGACAGGATCCAGTATCATATTCGTAGCCAGTCCCACAAGATTGGCCAGAAAAGGGGTCTTTGAATCTCCCTGTGCGGTATAGATTCCTGTCAGTGTCAATGTCAGAAATGAAAATACGATCAGACCGCAGGCAATTCTGGTATACGACATTGCCGCAGCATGTGCCTCAGCATCTGCAAGCTGAAAAAATCCCACCATCTGTCTGGTAAACAGCAGTGACAAAACTGCATATGCTATTCCCATAAACGCAGAAAGCTGTACTGCAGCCTGTGCAAAGCCATGGGCACGTTCTCGGTCTCCGCGGCCAATACACTGTGCCACCTGCACCTGACCGCCCATTCTGGCCATAGCTGCCAGCCCCTGTGAAAGCCAGGTAAACATGCCACCAACGCCTACTCCGGCCACAGCCCTGGATCCAAGCAGACCGATCCAGGCCATATCCGTAATGTTGTACAGAGTCCCCAGAAACGCTGATGCCATAATCGGGACCGCAAGTTTCGTCAGCGTTTTTAAAATAGGACCTTTGGTTAAATTCCCTTCCATCTTTCTTCCTCACCCATTTGTTTTTTATAACTGTGTCCAGTACCCTTATTATACATGGTTTGACACTATTTTTCATCAGGATTTATTTATGCATACACCTGATTGGAATTTTCGTACAAAAAGAACCACAGTCCCTGTAAAAACACAGGAGCTGTGGCTCTTTTCGTCTGATCAAGTCAGGTGGATATTCGCATCCGCTTCGCTACTTGCTCATAACCGAATAACTGCTCCGCAGTTTATCAGAAGGAGCTTACACTCCTCCTGATACAATCAAGTCCCCACCCACTGCTTATTGCTTTTCGCAATTGAAGCAGGGGACTTGATTGATTCGGTTAAATAATTCCATGATCTCTGGCCAGTGCTTCAAGGCTGCGGTCATAGGTTGCTTCCGCCTCTTTTGAAAAGAAACATCCCGGCACCCCTTCATTATGATCGCGATGATGTGCCACACAGGCACAGCATTTTCCATGTCGCGGACAATCATACGTACATGGACAGCTCCGTTTGTTATCACATTGATTTCCCATAGTCATCCCTCCATACATCATTAGTTATAAATTGATTATATCAGATAATGGTATGATCAGGCAATGATTTCCTATGCTGAATCCCGTTTTTCACGAAACGTATTTTACTTGTTATCGTGATAGCTGCCAAAATCCATGCTTGCCCAAATACCGAACCATCTGTCTCCTCCAAATTCAGACTCCAGTTGATTCCCCAGATAAGTTTTCTGATCATCAAGGAATTTCACTTTTTGTCCGTTAGGCAGAGTATATTTCAGATTCATATATTTCCCCACAAGTGCATTTTAAACCAAAGCAACCTGCTGTTGCCATAATCTATTGTATTGCAGTTACTATTCACACACCACTATCCCGCGAGGTGTTTTGGCATGAATATGCCAAAATCCCGAGACATACAAGCCAAAATTCCATTGCCGCAGGCAATCTGGAATGAATTTTGGCTATGTTACTGTGAACGGAGTGAACAGTAACGTATTGCAAGATCTGTGTGGCAACAGCCTACGTAAAGTAGAGTGTTCTTATTCATTTCCATTTAATATCTCCATCAGTCTTTTTTCTTTGATAATAGCAATCCCCTGACTTTCATCGCCCAATATGATCAGATTATCACCTGGCTGAATATCAAATATTTTTCTTGCTTTTGCCGGTAT
>CAKRYE010000058.1 GCA_934426285.1 uncultured Blautia sp. | reverse complement strand
GCATATGCGGATAAATTCCTGCTTCATGTGGGAGACACCATCACTCTGAAAGAAAAATACGAAAAAGAGAAATATTCATTTAAAATAGCAGGAATTTATGACTATACGGCTGCCCTGTGTGTATTCATGCCCCGCAGTGAGCTGAATGATATTTTTGATCTGGGAGAGGATTATTACAGTGGGTATTTCTCAGATACGGAGCTTACAGATATCAAGAGTCAGTACATAGGCTCTGTAGTTGATCTTGATGCACTGACAAAAATCTCCAGACAGCTTGATGTGTCCATGGGAGGTATGATGGGTATGGTGAACGGATTCGCCATTATGATCTATATGGTGCTGATCTATCTGCTCTCCAAGATCATTATCGAAAAAAATGCCCAGTCCATATCCATGGTAAAAATTCTGGGCTATACCAACGGCGAGATCAGCAGGCTATACATTCTGTCTACATCAATGGTAGTTGTGCTCTGTCTGCTTGTCAGTCTTCCAATAGAAACGGCGGTTATGAAGGTGCTGTTCAGGGAGATGATGCTGTCAAGCATTTCCGGCTGGATCACGCTCTGGATTGACCCGATGATCTATCTACAGATGTTTGCGGCAGGAATTGTTACTTATGCAGTTGTGGCTCTGCTGGAGTTTCGAAGAATAAAAAAAGTGCCTATGGATGAGGCACTGAAGAATGTAGAATAATGGAAAAATACTGTGATATCAGATTATAAAACAGGTGCGGCAGGCAATGAAAAATTGTCTGCCACACCTGTTTTTGGGATAAAGTGGATCATCGAAGCTTATCAGGAAATATCATCCCTGGTAATGTTTTTCGCCCATTCACCCTTGCGGTAGTGTCCGATCACCCAGGGCCATTTCACAAATTCGTCTGTGCACAGCAGGAAATATACCCACAATACAGGAAGCTTCAGGACAAAGGCAGCCAGAAATCCCAGAGGCACTCCATACAGCCACATATCAATGGTATCGCAGATCAGGCCGAATTTCGTATCTCCCCCTGCCCGGAAAATTCCGGCGATCAGAGCTGTGTTTACTGCAGAACCTGTAATATAGTAGCTGTTGATGAGAAGCATATATTTCAGGTAATGCATGGCAGTATCATTCAGAGAGGCAAACCGCATGATCAAAGGAGAAGCAGCCAATACAGCCAGACCACCGAAGATACTTGCAACCACAGTTGCCTTCAGCATGCGGGAAGCATATTCCTTTGACTGAGCAAGCTTTCCTTCGCCCATTGTTTTTCCCAGCATGATCGTACCAGCACTGGCAATACCATAGCAAAATACGGAACCGATATTGCGCACTACAGTTACCAGTGAGTTGGCAGCTACAGCGTCTGATCCCAGATGACCCAGGATCACAGAATACATGGCAAAGCCTACACCCCAGCTTACATCATTGCCCAGCGCAGGCAGGGACAGGCGGATAAAATCCTTCAGAAGGGATTTGCTGCGGACAAATATAAATCTGGGGTTCAGCTGCACATCTTTACTGAAGAAGGAAATGATAAAACATCCCAGTAATTCCACAAGTCTGGAGGATGCAGTGGCAATGGCAACACCTTCAGCCCCAAGTCTGGGAGCGCCGAACAGTCCGAAGATAAAGACTGCATTAAGGAAGATGTTCAATACAAAAGCCAGGAGGTTCAGGATCATACAGACAGTTACCCGTCCGATGCTGCGCAGGATAGACAGATATACTTCTGTAATACTCCAGCACAGATAGGTGATTCCCATGATCCGCAGATAGGAGGCGCCAATCTGGATAAGCTCAGGGTCTGAGGTGAAAATCTGCATCATTTTGTCCGGCATGGTAAAGGCAATCAGGGCCACCAGCAGGGAAATTACCAGGGAAAAACGCAGGGCAATTCCCTCAATAATATGTATGGCTTTCAGATCCTTTTTGCCAAAATACTGGGCACACAGAAGGGAAGCCCCGGTTCCCACTCCGTAATATACCATAAAGAGTACATTGGAATAGTTGGCAGCCAGTGACACTGCGGAAATAGAAGACTGTCCTACGTAATTGAGCATGACAACATCGCAGGAACTTACTGCAGCACTGAGCAGATTCTGGATAATAATTGGAATAGATAATTTCAGCAGCTGCCGGTTAAAATTATTATGGTTAATACTTGTAACGTTCATGTCGCTTCTCCTGAATATTATGACATCTGTAAATATCTGTGCACAAAAAAACCATATCTGCAGATGATAGACAGATATGGCTTTTCCAGACAGTTAAAATTGTAAACTGTACAGATCTGCTTACAGGCTGGTAAGGTCGATTCTGTAGTTGTCAGCACCTTCGCCGTCAACAGTATAATATGCGGCTTTCTGGTCGATATTAATGTATACATTGATCTCTTTGCCGGAAATTTCCTTTGCTTCCATATCTTTTTTCACTGCTTCTTCAATAGCTGTCATAGTAACTGCACATCCAGGTAACTCGATGGTTGTTTCTGCGATTCTGGTTGTTTCGATTTTCTGAGCAACTTCCTTTACTGTTTTCTTTACTGCAGCTTTTGCTTCCTCAATAACAGGGGATTTTGCAATATCTGCAGCGGTAGCTTTTGCTTCTTCGATCACTTCCGGAGCTTTGTCGATAGCTTTTTCAACAGTTTCTTTTGCCAGCTCTGTAGCTTTTGTGGTAGCTTCTTTGATAGTAGCAGTTGTTTTTGCAGCAGTTGTTTTAGCGGCATTGGTTCTTGTAGTTGATTTTTTTCTCATAAGATTCCTCTCCTCGATTCTAACTGTGCGGTAACCATTCATCAGTCAGCCATTCTCTAAAGTCGCTGAACAGTTACGGTAGTGTCAATATTTTCCTGTCAACCGTACCACAAAAAACTCATATTGTCAAATTTTAACGGTAAAGAATCAGAACCTGTGTTATACTGAAATAAAATACAATAATTGACAGCCTGGAAAACAGGCTTTGACAGAGGTGCATATGAAAAAAAATGAAATCTATATTAAAAGTGGAACAGAATACAAAGAAATGACAAAAGAACTGCTGGAGCAGTGCGGCCTGGCAGAGCAGATTCCGGCTAAGGATCTGCAGATTGGAATCAAGCCCAACCTGGTTTCACCCACCGAAGCTTCCTGGGGAGCTACCACTCATCCGGAGATAGTGGCAGGTATCATTGAATATCTTCAGGAAAAAGGATTCGCTAAAATTGCTATACTGGAAGGCTCCTGGGTGGGAGACAGAACTACAGAAGCCTATGAACTTTGTGGTTACAGGGAGATTTCCGAAAAATACCAGGTTCCTTTCTGGGATATGCAGAAGGACGGGGGTGTGGACAGGGACTGTGGCGGCATGGATCTGAAAATCTGCAGCAGTGTAGAGAAAATTGATTTTCTGATCAATGTTCCTGTTCTGAAGGGACATTGCCAGACAAAAATCACCTGTGCACTAAAAAATATGAAGGGTCTGATCCCCAATACAGAAAAGAGGAGATTTCATGCCCTTGGCCTCCATAAGCCGATCGCCCACCTGAACATGGGAATCCGTCAGGATTTTATTGTAGTAGATAATATCTGCGGAGATCTTGATTTTGAGGATGGAGGTAATCCGGTAGTGATGAACCGTATCTGGGCAGGAATGGATCCGGTTCTCATAGATGCCTATGTATGTCAGATCATGCATTATCAGACAAGTGATGTGCCATATGTAAAACTGGCAGAAGAGCTGGGAGCAGGAAGTGCAGATCTGTCGCAGGCGGAAATTATTTTCTGCGAAGAAACTGCAAAAAAGGCTCTGCCTAAATCCAGAAAAGTGGTGGAATTACAGGATGCAGTGGAAGAAGTGGAATCCTGCAGTGCCTGCTATGGCTATCTGATCCCGGCTCTGGAAATGTTAAAAAATGACGGACTTTTTGAAAAACTGGATACCAAGATATGCATCGGCCAGGGATACCGTGGCAAAACAGGAAAACTGGGTGTGGGTGCCTGCACCTGCAGGTTTGAGCATAATCTGAACGGATGCCCGCCTACAGAAAATCAGATTTATGAATTTCTGAAGGAATATATCGAGAATTTTTTACAGTAGACAGTTGCTTTTGATCTATGATAGAATCAAAATAGTGATCTGTTTCTGAAGATAATGAAAGAAAGGGTTCTATCATGCTGAAAATTAAAAATTATGTAAAGGTAAACAGTCTGGAAGAAGCCTATGAGCTGAACCAGAAAAAAACAGCGAAAATCCTGGGAGGAATGGTGTGGATGAAAATGGGAAACCGAAATCTGGCCACTGCCATTGACCTGTCCGGACTGGGGCTGGATCAGATTACAGAGAATGAAGAGGAATTTGTGATCGGATGCATGACTTCTCTTCGTGACCTGGAGACAAATGAGGCTCTGAATACATATACCGGCGGAGCCATGAGGGAGAGTCTGCGTCATATTGTGGGAGTGCAGTTCCGTAACTGTGCCACTGTAGGCGGCAGTATTTACGGAAGATTTGGTTTCTCTGATGTACTGACCATGTTTCTTGGCATGGACAGCTATGTGGAGCTTTTCCATGGAGGACGTATCCCACTGACTGAATTTGTGAATATGAAAAAGGACAATGACATTCTGGTAAATATGATTGTAAAAAAGGTTCCTCTTACAGTCTGCTATCTGAGTCAGAGAAATACGAAGACAGATTTTCCTGTACTCACATGTACTGCATCTCTGATCAACGGATGTCCTCGTACAGTCATCGGGGCAAGACCTGCCAAAGCCATGGTTGTGGAGGATACACAGGGGCTTTTGTCCGGCTTTGATACAATGAACGGAGAAGAAAAGATACAGGCTATTCACAGCTTTGCTGAATATGCGGCAAAGAGCGTGCCTGTTTCCGGCAACATGAGAGCTTCTCAGGAATATCGTAGTCTGCTTGTGCAGGTTCTCACAAGAAGAGCCTGGGAGACTGTAGGAGGTGTAAGTGATGAAAATTGAATTCTGGCTGAATGGAGTAAAGCGTCAGGAGGAAATCCAGCCGGATACCCTGCTGCTGGACTTTCTCAGGGAAAAGGGTTGCTATAGTGTAAAGAGAGGCTGTGAAACAGCGAACTGCGGATTGTGTACAGTACTGATGGATGAGAAACCGGTTCTTTCCTGTTCCACACTGGCTGCCCGGGCAGATGGCAAAAAGGTTGTAACACTGGAGGGAATGCAGGAGGAAGCCAAAGAGCTGGGAAACTTTATTGCAAATGAAGGGGCAGAGCAGTGTGGTTTCTGCAATCCGGGATTTATTATGAATATATTTGCCATGTTAAAGGAAATTACAGATCCCACAGAGGAGCAGATCAAGGAATATCTTTCCGGCAATCTGTGCCGCTGTTCCGGATTTGTTTCACAGACAAGAGGAATTCTGAAATTCCTTCAGTATAAAAAAACACAGGAGGAAGCATAAGATGAAATATGTAAATCAGCCTGTTCAAAAAATAGATGCTATGGCTCTGGTGACCGGAAAACCTGTATATACAGATGACCTGGCACCAAAGGACTGCCTTATTATCAAAATATTAAGAAGCCCCCATGCAAATGCCTGGGTGGAGGAGATAAAGACAGAAAATGCTGCAAAGGTAGCGGGAATTGCCTGCATCCTTACCTGGCAGGACGTACCTCAGAAGCGTTTTACCCTGGCTGGACAGACCGCTCCGGAGATGAGCCCGGATGACCGTCTGATACTGGACCGTCATGTGCGTTTTGTGGGAGATGCAGTTGCTATTGTAGCAGGTGAGACAGAGGCTGCAGTAGACCTGGCATTAAAGAGAATTAAAGTAAAATATAAAGTAGAGACTCCTGTTCTGGATATTCACCAGGCAAAGGATAATGCTATTCTGGTTCATCCTGAGGATGACTGGAAACTGAAAATCCCTCTGGGAGGAGATAATAAACGAAACCTCTGTGCCCTGGCTGTTGAGGAAGAGGGAAATGTAGATGAAGTACTGGCGGAATGTAAATATACAGTAGAACAGACCTATCATACAAAAGCAAACCAGCAGACTATGATGGAGACCTTCCGTACAGCCTGCTACATGGATCATTTTGGCAGGCTTACAGTTCTTTCTTCTACCCAGGTTCCCTTCCATGTGCGCAGGATCGTAGGCAGAGCCCTGGATATTCCAGCATCAAAGGTTCGCGTGATCAAGCCTAGGATCGGAGGAGGTTTTGGAGCAAAGCAGACCTCCATCAGTGATATTTATCCGGCTATTGTAACCTGGAAGACAGGCCGTCCTTCCAAGATCGTTTTCTCCAGATACGAATCCATGATCTGTTCATCTCCACGCCATGAGATGGAGATCACAGTCCGTGTGGGAGCAGATGAGAATGGTATTGTCAAAGCCATTGATGTGCATACCCTGTCCAATACCGGTGCTTACGGTGAGCACAGCTCTACCACAGTAGGCTTAAGCGGACACAAGTCCATTGCCCTGTACAGACATACAGAAGCCTATCGTTTTTCCTTTGATGTGGTGTATACTAATGTGCAGGCAGCAGGTGCCTACAGAGGATATGGGGCTACACAGGGAATTTATGCAGTGGAGTCTGCAGTAAATGAACTGGCACACAAAATGGGAATGGATCCTGTAAAGATCAAGGAACTGAACATGCCTCTGGAGGGAGGACCCCTGCCAGGCTATCATGATGTTCCTTATGCTCAGAGCTGTACCATGGACCGCTGTATGGCCAGAGCAAAGGAAATGATGAACTGGGATGCCAAATATCCATGCCGGGATATGGGTAACGGCAAAGTCCGTGGAGTAGGTGTGGCCATGGCAATGCAGGGCTCATCAATTGCAGCGTTGGATGTAGGCGGTGCAGATATCAAGCTTAATGAGGATGGCTCTTATACTTTGGCACTGGGCTGTTCAGATATGGGTACCGGTTGTGACACGATTTTGTCCCAGATCGCTGCAGAATGTCTGGAAACACCTATGAACAATATTGTAGTATTCAGCGTGGATACTGATATTTCACCTTATGATTCTGGATCCTACGCCTCTGCTACTACCTACACGACAGGAATGGCAGTAGTCAAAGCCTGCCAGGATCTGCGGGCTAAAATCTGTGAGGTAGGCGCTGAGATGCTGGAAGCAGATAAGGCAGAGGTAGATTTTGACGGTTCCTTTGTTTACTGCACAGAGGAAGAGAGCAGACGAGTTTCTCTGGAAGCCATCGCACTGAAGGGAACCTGCTTTAACAATACAGAGCTCCAGGTGGTCAGACAGCATTCCTCACCTCTTTCTCCTCCGCCGTTTATGGTTGGTATGGCAGAGGTGGAAGTGGATACGGAGACCGGAAGTGTAGAATTACTGGATTATGTGGCAGTGGTTGACTGCGGTACACCGATTAATCCAAACCTTGCCCGTGTGCAGACTGAGGGAGGTCTGGTACAGGGAATCGGAATGGCCTTAAGCGAGGATGTACAGTACACAGAGAAGGGAAAAATCCGCAATAACTCCTTCATGCAGTACAAGATCCCTACCAGAGAGGATATTGGGGATATCCGGGTAGACTTTGAATGCAGCTATGAAAAGACAGGACCTTTTGGTGCCAAGTCTATCGGAGAGTTGGTAATAGATACTCCATGCCCGGCTATTGCAGAGGCAGTCTATAATGCTACCGGAGTGCGTGTAAGGGAGCTTCCCATCCTGCCTGAGAAAATTGCCATGGGCATTCTGAAAAAGAAAGGCTTAAAATAAATCATGCAGATGATGGTAAAGGGAGTACTGGCAGGTTTCTGGCTCATTTTTGTGCCCGTAGCTGCCGGGATTCCATTTGTAAAGAAAAAGAAAGACTATACGCTGGGTGAAAGCTTTCTGGCAGGACTTCTACTTATGCTGGCAGTGGCGCAGCTTCTCATCCTGCCGGGGATTTTCAGAAAATTATCCTTACATCTGGTGACCGTTCTGTTTGCTGTGGTAATGGGACTTTGCGTAGCTTATGGTCTGTACCAGTTTGCCGGCAGTGCAGGTTCTTATGGAAAAAGACTGAGAAAATCCATTCCGGAAATTTCTCCTTGGATGTGGATCGCAGCAGGAGTGATACTGGTGCAGATTGGTGTATGCGTATATTATGCCCATATGGACGCTGACGATGCCTTTTATGTGGCAACAGCCACGACCTCTGTGCATACAGATTCCATATTTGCATATAATCCCTATTCAGGGGCTGAATATGTAGTTTTGCCCAGAAGATATGTGCTCTCACCTTTTCCGGTGCTTCTGGCTGTGATCAGTCAGCTGTCCGGAGGTCTTCATCCGGCTGTGACTGCACACACCATTTATCCTGTGGTATTTCTGCTGGCTGCCTATCTGGTGTATCACCAGTTTGGCAGACTGTGGTTTGCGGAAAAAAGAAGAGAGCAGGGGTTGTTTCTGCTTTTTTGTGCTGTGATCATCTGGTTTTCCGGATTTTCTGTATATACGGGAGGCAATTTCATGCTGGTGCGTATCTGGCAGGGAAAAGCAGTGCTGGCAGCAGTGATTTTGCCCTTCCTTATCTATCTTGGGTTTGTTCTGATGCTGGAAGACCAGCCGGAATATCCGTGGCTTCTTCTGGCAATGGCCAATCTGGCGGCCTGCCATGTTTCTTCTATGGGGATTATGCTGGCTCCTGTTGTGACAGGGCTGTTTGTACTGCTGGCATTGGTGAAGAACCGTTCTCCTCGGAGATTTCTCTATGGGATTTTGTGCTGTATGCCATCCCTGCTTCTGGGCGGTGTATATTTATGTCTGTGAGCAGAGTAAATCCCGGGAATACAAAGGAACTGCTGCATGCAACAGCGTATAAAGGAGAACAGACACTATGGATAATGTAGTACATTATATAATTTTCTGGTGGGAGCAGTACTGGGGCAGCAGCTGGTACCCATATCTGTGGGCAGCAGCATTTTTGTATCTGCTGATTTTTGAGAGAAAGAGAAAAAATACAGGTTATCTGATCGCTTTTCAGTGTCTTCTGTGCTTTTTATATTTTTGTCCTGTGACAGCTGCCTTAATCCAGAAATGTATCGGAGGTCTGGTATACTGGAGAGTGATCTGGCTCTTTCCGGTAGTGCCTGCACTGGCGCTGGTGGTGACCTCCCTTCTGTCCAGAATCAGAAAAAAGGGCCTGCAGGCAGTTCTTGTAATTGCCTGTGTGGGAATTCTGGCTGTAAGCGGCACCAGTGTATGGAGTGCCGGAAATTATGTGAAGGTGTCCAATCATCAGAAGGTTCCGGAGGAAGCAGCGCAGGTCGCCAATATACTTCTGGCTGAAAGAAGTGCAGAGGATTCACTGATCGCTGCGGATAACAGTATTGCACCTTATCTGAGAGTATATGACCCATCCTTTCAGCTTGCCTTCGGCAGAGATGGCAGGGGTGCCCGTTCCAGAAATGCCAGACATCTGTATACAAGGATGAGTGGAGAAGAACCTGATTATAAGGTAATAGGAAAGAGGGCAAGGAAAGAGAAGGTTCAGCTTCTTGTATTGCGCTTTTCCCAGGAACAGAAGGAAGAAGCCTTTGCAGCTATGGAACATTACGGATATAAATGGGTGACTGCTGTAAATGATTATAATATTTTCCGTTTTCCTATTGCCAAATCCGGAGAAAGCTGATAAAGTAAACAAATAGAGAGTTGTCTGGTGTCTTCCGGAGGAGAGCGCAGACAGCTCCATATAACAACAGAATAATATGTAATGATAGAGGCGCGGGATTCATCAGTATGCCGGGAAATATGACATGACAGTCATCCGGTGAAAGGGGAGACCGCCGAAGGAATCAGGCCAGTCAGGAGGAGGATTCCTGGGATGACGCAGAATATGCGTTGTACTGTCACCCGGGTGAAGCGCTATCAAAGTAACTTAAGCAGAATAGTTGCCATGAATGTGTTTCGTATGCATTCATGGCTTTTTTAATCGAATCAAGTAAGTCCCCTGCTTCAATTGCGAATATCCGCTTGATCTCTGAAAGGATTGCCCTGTGGATCCGGAGGAATTTACATATTATCTCAAGGAAACAAAAAGAGGGAGGAAAAAATGAGAAACAATCTGAAAAAAGTATCACTTTTTCTGTCAATGGTCATGCTCTTTGTGCTGGCATCACCACTGACAGTACTTGCAGCAGAGGAATCATCCGCTGCATCAGCAAAATTTTACGGCACATTCTGGTCACTGGTACCACCGCTGGTAGCAATCGCGCTGGCACTGATCACCAAAGAGGTATACAGCTCTTTGTTTGTGGGAATCCTGGTGGGAGCCCTGTTTTATTCAAATTTCAGCTTTGAAGGAACCGTTCTCCATGTTTTCCAGGGAGGGATGATCAGTGTTCTTACAAGCGCTTATAACATGGGTATCCTGATCTTCTTGGTAATCCTGGGAGCAATGGTATGCCTGATGAACAGAGCAGGAGGTTCAGCAGCCTTTGGACGCTGGGCAAGTAAGAGAATCAAAACCAGAGCAGGAGCAGAGCTTGCTACAATTGTTCTGGGTGTACTGATCTTTATTGATGACTATTTTAACTGTCTGACAGTAGGAAGCGTTATGCGTCCGGTAACAGATAAGCATAATGTATCCCGTGCAAAGCTGGCATATCTTATTGATGCCACAGCAGCGCCGGTTTGTATCATTGCCCCCATTTCTTCATGGGCAGCAGCAGTTAGTGGCTTTGTAGAAGGAGAGGATGGAATTTCCCTTTTTGTACGTGCTATTCCATACAACTTTTATGCATTGCTTACCATTTTCATGATGGTTGCCATGGTATTGATGAAGGTGGAATTTGGCCCTATGGGAGTTCATGAAACCAATGCATTAAAGGGAGATATTTATACCACTGCCTCCCGTCCATATGCCAATGCGGAGGAGGATGCAAAGGGCAATCCAAGAGGAAAGGTGATCGACCTGCTGATTCCGATCATCTGCCTTGTAGTGTGCTGTGTTATCGGAATGATCTACACAGGCGGCTTTTTCAGCGGCGCTGATTTTGTAACTGCTTTTTCCCAGAGTGATGCTTCTGTAGGCCTGGTACTGGGAAGCTTCTTTGCTCTGGTTATTACAATTGTTCTTTATATGATTCGCCGTGTTATGAGTTTCAGAGATTGTCTGGCATGTCTGCCAGATGGATTTAAGGCAATGGTACCTGCGATTCTGATCCTGACCTTTGCATGGACACTGAAAGCAATGACAGACAGCCTGGGAGCATCTGAATTTGTGGCCGGAGTAGTAAAAGCATCAGCAGGCGGATTTATGAATTTCTTGCCGGCAATTATCTTTGTGATCGGTGCAGTGATCGCCTTTGCTACAGGTACCTCCTGGGGAACCTTTGGTATCCTGATCCCTATTGTGGTAAATGTATTCGCAGGAACCAACCATGAGCTGATGATCATTTCTATTTCAGCATGTATGGCAGGTGCAGTATGCGGAGACCATTGTTCTCCTATTTCTGATACAACGATCATGGCTTCTGCAGGTGCTCAGTGTGATCATGTAAATCATGTATCCACCCAGCTTCCTTATGCAATAGTGGCAGCAGTGGTGTCCTTCCTGTCTTATATAGTAGCAGGTTTTGTGCAGACACCATGGATCGCACTTCCGGTAGCTGCAATTCTGATGATCATTACCCTAGTTATTATCAGAATCAAATTTGATGATCTGAAAATAGAATAATCTGATCTGTCAGGAGGCGCTTTCAGCAGAAGGTGCCTCCTGATATAATATGAGAGAAGTTGTTTGTGAAAATGTACAAATAGTCGGGAAGTTTCATGCATTTGAGTATATTCGCAAAAAAAACTTTACATTTATCGGGCTCTGTGATAGAATCATGATAACTGATTGAGAACATCTTTGACAAACAAATTTCAGATGATCAAATTATGTTACTTGCACCTGTAGCTCAGTGGATAGAGCAGTGGTTTCCGGTACCATGTGCGGGGGTTCGATTCCCTTCAGGTGTA
>CAKRYE010000057.1 GCA_934426285.1 uncultured Blautia sp. | reverse complement strand
TGCAGAGGTAATTTCTACCTATATAGAATTTACTCTTACATTTTAAGTAGAATTGGAATTTAGTTTTTCATTTAAGTCAACTTAAATACTTAAGCAGAGTTAAGAATATCATGTCGGAAAGAAAAGAACAAGTGTTTCGGGAAGGAAATTATGAAAAAATACAGTGCTGTTTCAAAAGTGTTTGATATGTTTGACGCGGGAACAGTAACCATTGACAATTAATGAAACGATTTGTAATATAAAAAGAAAGATATATTATATTAATTATTAGTATATTTGTCAAATCATATTATAGATGCAGTAAGTTGGAAATTATTTTCAATAGAAAAGAGGTATATATATATGAGTAAAAAAGGTTATAGTCGTCCCGGATTATTTGGAACTATGAAGCATTATGACGCGGCCGGAAACTTTATAGGAGAGAGCCGTCCAGGCTGGCTTGGCAGCATGGAGAATTATGATGCCAATGGAAATAAGACTGGTGAAAGTCGTCCAGGCTGGCTTGGAAGTATGGAAAATTATGATGCTAATGGAAACAAAATAGGTGAAAGCCGCCCCGATTGTTTTGGAAATATGAATCATTATAATGAAAATGGACATAAGACAGGACATAGCGATAAAGGTATTTTTGGAGGATGGAACCATTTTGATGAATAAAAAAGATACAAAGATCAACCGAAATGATATGCTGGAATTAACCCGCAGGATGACATTATCCAGAAACTGCTTTGTGCGTGCAGCAGGAGCATATATAGATGATGAGGGATACATAGATAATACCTTCAATGTAAGCTTCAAAAATATGAGCAAACATGATCAGCAGGTAAATCTGGATCTTGCGAAAACCATTCCTTTTTCCAAAACAAATGAACAGTTAAAATGTTATAAATTCCCTGAAGGGGATATGGCATATGACAGCATCCATAAACTACTGATAGCATTATCACAATACGGATTAAAAGATGATCTTCTGGTTCAGACTCTCTGTGAACAGCTTGCGGAGGGAATCAGCAGTACAAGAGATTCATCAAATAGAACAAACCGTCTGCAGGGAGAGGAGTTTGGAATTTATATTTATCATGGAATATATGATATCCCAAAGAAAGGCTCAGATCACAGTGAACAGTGGGAATCAGAAGAAATATACAGTTTCCTGATCTGTGTGGTGGCTCCGATAGATAAAGATTACAATGCCGGAACTCCGAAATGCGGCTTTATTTTCCCTGCCTTTGAAGAACGTTCCGCAGAACCTGGAAAAATAGATGTATTTTTTGAAATTCCGGAGCATCCGGACGAAGGATTTTTGAACAGGATAATAGGGCAGTAATCTGAATAAGGTGGTCATTTATGAGGAGCGCGATAGATAAATCTTAATTACATCATATACAATTCAATTTAGTCATTTTGTGTATAAATGACTAAATTGAATTGCGCTATGACTAAATTAATGATAAGATGAGATGTTTTGCTCCACAGAAATATCTTTTCATCTTTTCAGCCTCAAAGTCACTCTTTACAACCAACTAAAAATATGATACCCTATTCTTTGTGAACTGGGGGCACCACTTTTCGCAGAATATTTCAGGCGCCGGATGATACTGGGATTGTATCGTCCGGCGCTTTTTTGACGTTTATTATAAATATTCCGGACAGCAGCTGCACACATAAAGAGGGAGGCTGTCGGGAAGAAGGTGTCAGACCAAAGAAAGGAGACTTGCACATTGGTAAGGATCAACGGAGAAGAGAAAGCGATTGCCGGAAGAAATCTTCTGGAATATTTAAAAACTTCAGGATTTGAGCCGGATAAGGTAGTCGTGGAACGAAATCTGGAGATTGTTCCCAGGGATGAACTTGGAAATGTGACAATTCAGGAAGAGGATTCCATTGAAGTGCTGAGATTTGTAGGCGGAGGCTGAAAAAGACAAAGAATAACAATGACGAAATAACGAGGAGAACAAAATGGAAGATAAACTGATATTAGGTGGGAAAGAATTTAAGAGCCGTTTTATTCTGGGCTCAGGAAAATATAATCTGAATCTGATCAAAGCTGCTGTAGAACAGGGTGGGGCAGAGATTATCACTCTTGCGTTGCGCCGTGCAAATACAAGTGAAAGTGAAAATATACTGGACTATATCCCCAAGGGAGTTACACTGCTTCCCAACACCTCAGGTGCCAGAAATGCAGAGGAGGCTGTCAGGATCGCGCGACTGAGCAGAGCAATGGGATGTGGTGACTTTGTTAAAATAGAGATCATGCGTGACGCAAAATATTTGTTTCCAGATAACCAGGAAACCATAAGGGCAACAGAGATTCTGGCAAAGGAAGGCTTTGTAGTGCTGCCGTATATGAATCCGGATCTGAATGTGGCGAGAGATCTGCAGAATGCAGGGGCAGCTGCTGTAATGCCTCTTGCTTCGCCTATTGGAAGCAATAAGGGACTGGCAACAAAAGCAATGATCCAGATCCTGATCGATGAAATTGATCTGCCGATCATCGTGGATGCAGGAATCGGAAAGCCTTCCCAGGCATGTGAAGCAATGGAAATGGGAGCTGCTGCAATCATGGCCAATACAGCCATTGCTACTGCAGGAAATATACCGGATATGGCGGAAGCCTTTAAGCTTGCCATCCAGGCAGGAAGGAAAGCATATCTTACAGGAATGGGAAGAGTGCTTGCGAGAGGCGGAAGTGCGTCAGATCCGCTGACAGGCTTTTTGCGATAGGAGGAAGAAAGTCATGAACGAAGAAAATCAGGTATATTTTGTAGACAGTGACAAGCTTCCACCTGCAGCCCTGGAAAGAAAGCACCGTCTGGAACAGGATCCGTCCTTCCGTACAGACCATATGAAATATATGGATGGAATGCAGGTAATAGAATCGGATATCAAAGACAAGGTGCTGAAGGCCATGGATGAGTATGATTATGATCTGTATACAGCCAATGATGTTGAGAGAGCACTTTCTCATGAAACATGCACGATAGAAGATTTTAAGGCATTGTTATCCCCAGCAGCTGCACCCTATCTGGAACAGATGGCAAGAAAGGCAGAGGAACTGACAAAGAATCATTTTGGAAATACGGTTTATATTTTTACTCCCATTTATATTGCCAATTACTGTCAGAATTACTGTATTTATTGCGGCTTCAACTGCTACAACAATATACGCAGAAAAAAACTGACCTATGAAGAAATTGAACATGAGATGCAGGTCATTGCAGAAACAGGAATGGAAGAAATACTTATCCTTACCGGTGAGAGCAGGGCATATTCAGATGTTTCTTATATTGGAGAGGCGGTTAAGATCGCACGGAAATATTTCAAAAATATAGGAATCGAAATTTATCCGGTCAATGTAGAGGAATACAGATATCTCCATGAATGTGGTGTGGATTATGTAACTGTTTTTCAGGAAACCTATAATACGGATAAATACGAAACACTGCATCTGATGGGGCACAAGCGTGTATGGCCATATCGGTTTGATTCCCAGGAACGTGCATTGATGGGAGGAATGAGAGGTGCAGGCTTTTCTGCTCTTCTGGGACTGGATGATTTCCGGAAGGATGCACTGGCAACGGCCCTCCATGTATATTACATCAATCGAAAATATCCTCATGCAGAGCTTTCTTTAAGCTGTCCGCGTCTGCGTCCTATTGTGAATAATGACAAGATCAATCCCAGGGATGTGGGAGAGAAAGAGCTTTGCCAGGTATTATGTGCCTACAGGCTGTTTCTTCCGTTTGCAGGAATTACTGTGTCCAGCCGGGAAAGTGCTACTTTTCGAAATGGCATTACAAAAATCTGTGCTACGAAAGTATCTGCAGGGGTATCTACCGGCATTGGTGATCATGAAGAAAAATATGAGGGTAAGGAAGACGCTGATGCAGGGGATGAACAGTTCGAGATCAATGATTCCCGTTCCTTTGCTTCTATGTATCAGGATATGGAAAAGGGAGGTCTGCAGCCGGTTCTGAACGATTATTTATATGTGTGACAAGACCATCTGACAGATGAAGTCAAGCGGCTAAAATTATAAGAACAGCAGGATGATCAGGCATTCAGCCGATGATCCCGCTGTTCTTATTTTTATATGGCAGAAAAGGAATGAAATCCGGAGTTTGGCTGTGAACAGTGACATTGGGACAAAAATATGGTATACTGATATCCATGATGTCAGAGCGAAAATAAGATAGTCAAATATATGGAAATACTTAACTGTAAGAGAGGACAATCATTTGAAGAATTTTGAAGAGTTAATGACAGAGGGAAAGAATCGGATGGAAGCCAGGAGAGATGAATTGATCCGGAAGAATCTGTTGTCTGATGAGTTCCTGGAATTGATCCAAAAGAATAAAAAGCCCGTTGATCTGCTCATGTCTTATTATCAGTGTGCGATTATGGAGATTGAGACAAAATTCAGGGTATTAAACCAGGAATATTCTCTGGAATACGATAAAAATCCTATTGAAGGTATTAAAACAAGGATCAAATCCTATGACAGTCTGGTGCGTAAGATCAGGAGAAAAAATATTCCCATGTCCCTGGCTTCCATAGAAGAAAATATTAAAGATATTGCCGGTGTCCGGGTGATCTGTTCTTTTCCGGAGGATATCTATGAGCTGGCAGACAGCTTCCTGAAGCAGGATGATATTGTGCTGATCGAGAAGAAAGATTATATAAAAAATCCCAAACCAAGCGGTTACCGCAGTCTTCATCTGATCGTACAGGTACCGATCTTTCTGCAGAAAAATAAAAAGATGGTAAATGTGGAGGTACAGTTCCGCACGATTGCCATGGATTTCTGGGCAAGTCTGGAGCATAAGCTGCGTTATAAAAAAGATATCCCCGAGGATCAGGCACAGCAGCTGCAGGAAGAGCTTCTTGCCTGCGCTGTCCAAAGTGCTCAGCTGGATGAACGGATGCAGGAGATCAGAAATCAGCTGGTCAGTAAATTCGGAGAGTAATCCCAAAAGTACAGACTGCTGAATATTTGCAGGGAAATACAAAATAAAAGAGAGTACGGTGAAAGGAAAATTATGGAAAATCAATCACAGACCCCACATAAGAGACGTGTTCGCTACAAAGGAAAATATCCCAGAAAATTTGAGGAAAAGTATAAGGAGCTTCAGCCTGAGAAATATAAAGATACCATCGAACATGTGATCCAGAAGGGAAATACTCCGGCAGGAATGCATATCTCCATTATGGTACAGGAGATTCTTGATTTCCTGAAAATCCAGCCGGGAGAAACCGGTTTTGATGCAACCTTAGGGTATGGCGGCCATACTAAAGCCATGCTCCAGTGTCTGGAAGGCAAAGGTCACATTTATGCTACAGATGTGGATCCTGAGGAATCTGCTAAAACCAAAAAGCGTTTGGCAGAGCTGGGATTTGGTGAGGATATGCTTACTGTGCGTCTTCAGAATTTCTGCACAATTGATGAAATTGCCAGAGAGGTAGGAGGTTTTGATTTTATCCTGGCTGACCTGGGTGTTTCTTCCATGCAGATTGATAATCCTAAAAGAGGCTTTTCTTTTAAAGTGGATGGGCCGCTGGATCTGAGACTGAATCAGGAGAGCGGAATCAGTGCTGCCCAGCGTCTGGATACTATCACCAGAGATGAGCTGGCAGGGATGCTCTATGAGAATTCCGATGAACCTTACTGCGAAGAAATCGCTAAGGCTATTACAGATGAAATCCGCAAAGGAAACCGTATAGACACAACCACAAAGCTTCGCCAGGTAATTGAGAAAACTCTGGATTTTCTTCCGGAAAAGGAGAAAAAGGATACCGTTAAAAAGACCTGTCAGAGAGTTTTTCAGGCACTGCGTATTGATGTAAACCATGAGTTTGAGGTTCTTTATGAATTTATGGAAAAGCTTCCGGATGCTTTGAAACCAGGCGGACGAGTGGCAATCCTTACCTTCCATTCCGGAGAGGACAAGCTGGTAAAGAAAGCTCTGAAAGAAGGATACAGAGAGGGAATTTACTCAGATTATGCAAAAGATGTGGTTCGTCCATCCGCTCAGGAATGTGCCCAGAATGGCAGGGCCAGATCTACAAAAATGCGTTGGGCAGTGAAGTGCTGACATAGAGAAAGTTCCTTATTTCAGGAACTTCCTCAATAATTTTTCATAAATTTTTTTATATGGCTGGTATCTCATTGGCAGATCCAGCCATGTTTTTTTGTCTACAATACTCTTATAGTGGGAGAAAGTATGAAAACCGTCTCTGCCATGGTAGGAACCCATTCCGCTTTCACCAAAGCCTCCAAATCCCATTTCACTGGTTGCCAGATGAATGATGGTGTCATTGACACATCCGCCTCCGAATCCGCATTGGGAAGTAACTTTTTCGGCTGCTTCTTTGCTGGAGGTGAAGATATATAATGCAAGAGGATGTGCCATGGAGTTGACTTTTTCGATGGCTTCATCCAGGGAATCATAGGTCAGCACAGGAAGCACAGGACCGAAGATTTCCTCCTGCATTACTGCATCCCCGAAGGTTACATTGTCCATAACAGTAGGAGCGATCTGGAGCGTTTCCGGATTGCTGTCACCGCCGCAGACTACCTTATCCGGGATGATCAGGTCATGGATGCGGGTGAAGTGTTTTTCATTGATGATTTTTCCATAATTCTTATTATTCAGAGGTGTGGAACCAAACTGTTTCCTGATCTGTTTCTGGATCTGGCGGATCAGTTCATCCTTGATTTCTCTGTCGCAGTAAATATAATCAGGTGCTACGCAGGTCTGACCACAGTTGAGATATTTTCCAAACACAATTCTTCTGGCTGCAAGTTTCAGGTTTGCACTTTTCTCTACGATGCAGGGGCTTTTTCCGCCCAGCTCCAGGGTAACCGGGGTCAGATGTACAGATGCTTTTGCCATCACTTCCCTGCCAACATGCTGGCTTCCTGTAAAGAAAATATAGTCAAAATGTTCATTGAGAAGAGTGTTATTTTCCGCACGTCCGCCGTTTACCACAGCTACATATTGTGGATCAAAACATTCGGTGATAATAGTTTCAATTACCCGGCTGGTGTGAGGAGAGTAGGCACTTGGTTTCAGTACAACTGTATTTCCGGCTGCAATCGCATCGATCAGCGGATCAATGGTGAGCAGGAAGGGATAATTCCATGGGCTCATAACCAGGACTACACCATAAGGAGATGGCTTCTTATAGCTTCTGGAAGCAAACTGTGCAAGTGGAGTCACTACTGTTTTTTCTTTTGCATAGGAAGGTGTATGGCGGATCATGTAGCTGAGTTCTGAGAGCACAAGTCCCACTTCACACATATAGGATTCAAAGTTACTTTTTCCAAGGTCACGTTTCAGTGCTTCATTGATCAGTGGTTCATATTTCTGAATGCAGGTCTTTAATTTTTTTAAAGCATCCAGCCTTTTTTCTACCGGCAAGGTGGCACCTGTGTAAAAATAGCTGCGCTGTTCCCGGACGATTTCTTTAATTTCTGTTTCTGTCATAATATAGAATCTCCTTTTTCAGAAGTCAGAGACATCAGCATGTAATAAAATTTTTCCAGTTCAGAGGCATCCATAAGCTTCGGCACAGGATACAGAGGATTGGCCTCTTTATCTGCATAATGGGCAAGCTTGGGGATGTCTGTTTCCTGAATTTCTTTTACAATATTTACGATTCCGAATCGCTCTTTCATCTCTTCAATTGCCCGGATAAAAAGCTCTGCTGCTTCATCGTCCGGTGTATTTTTGTCTGCAAGTCCTGCTGCAATGGCAAGTCTGTGGAGCTTTTTGTCAATGCAGGAGCCATATTCCCTGAGTACCAGCGGCAGCAGAATGGCATTGGCAAGTCCATGGGGAACGTTGTACTGTCCGCCCAGGGAGTGAGCCACTGCATGAACATATCCTACATAGGATTTGGTAAAAGCACAGCCTGCGTAGAAGGAGGCGTGGAGCATATTTCGTCTTGCCTGAATATTATCGCCATGCTCATAGGCAATGTCTATATTTTCAAAAATCAGTTTTACTGCTTTTAACGCATCCCTGCGTGTATCAATGGTGGTGGAATTGCCAATGTATGCCTCCACTGCGTGAGTCAGGGCATCCATACCTGTAGTTGCGGTGATAAATGGGGGCAGGCTTAAGGTAACCTTGGGATCCAGCACTGCATAGCGGGGAATCAGCGGGAAATCGTTGATGGCGTATTTGTATCTGGTGTCTGCATCTGTGATCACAGCGGCGAGAGTAGTCTCACTTCCTGTTCCGGCAGTGGTTGGAACTGCCATGAGAAGGGGAAGTTTCTTATGCACCTTCAGGATTCCTTTCATCTGAGCCAGAGACTGATTGGGTTTGACAGCACAGGCACCGACTGCCTTGGCGCAGTCCATGCTGGAACCGCCGCCGAAACCGATGATGGCATCACAGCCTTCCTTGTGGTAAAGCTCCAGGGCTTCGCGGACATTGACAGTAGTAGGGTTGGCAACTGTTTTATCATAAATGGTATAGGGGATGCCGGCCTCCTTTAAAGCTTTTTCCAGTCTTCTGGTAAGTCCAAGCTTCATGATACCGCCATCTGTAATGATCAGTACATGAGTGCATTTGTGGCGCATGATGATTTCAGGGAGTTCTTTGACGCTTCCTGCGATTTTGGGTTTTCTGTAAGGTAAAAAGGGAATTGCAATGTGAAAAGCTTTCTGGAAAGCCCTGCAATATATTTTTCTGAGAGTGTTCATGGATAATTCCTTTCTTGACGGCAGCCTGCTGCTTTGCAGACTGCCGGACAGCAGTTACTTCAGAAAAAATATAACAAGGTAAAAAAGAAAAGTCAATATATTTTGATAATCAAAATTATAAACAAGACAGGGCATATTGCAAGGAATCTTCCAGATGTTGTTTCATCAGATCACCTGCTTTTGTAATATCACCGTTCTTGTATGTCTCAAAAATCTGTCTGTGCATCTGTCCGATCTTTTGTTGCGGTTCAGACTGGGTTTCATATAAATTGGAAAAGGCCAGAAAATGTATTGGATGTAACCGGTGTGCGAATGTATGCCAGTGCGATATTCTGCTTCCATCACCGGAGAAGGGAAAGCATCCGCTTATGAACAGGGCTAAATTCGTGGAAGTCAGACACTGAAAAATCAAAACAGCTTCTGTGCATTGAAAAATTCATGTACAGAAGCTGTTTTGGTATAATTTTATAATCCCAATTCTTTTTTTAAATCTTCTGCAGAGATAGAAGGCTGATAATCTGGATCACCGGCCTCATATCGGCGCATTGCTTCTAATTCATCAGGGTCAGGTTTTACTTCCTCCACATCCGATAAAACAAAGGATGATTGAATTAAATTCCATACTTTTTCAGCCTCTTTTTCGCTCATAATGGTAACGGCGCCAATAATTCTTTCTTTTATATCAGACATGATTTTCACACTCCTTTATAGATTTGTCCACGATTGCCAATGTCAATGATATCAACAATAAGACCATTAACATCAAATAGGATTCTGTAGGTACCGACACGGAGACGGTAACCGGAGACACCCTGCATTTTTTTGATATCACCCTCCAATGGTAGTTTACTGATAGCTGTAAACAACCGATGTCGTGTTGCTTTATCCTGTTTTCGTAGAAATTTTTCAGCTTTTTTAGAATATGTGATTTGAAACAAAGAAATGCTCCTTTTCCGGGATTGCCGGGTTATTTAGAATTTTTATCCTTGGTAAAAAAGCTTATTTGTAATATATCATATAAAAATAGCAGAAGCAACTTTATGTGAACATATCCATAAAATTTTACGAAACTACGAAAATCAGTTGACAATGGAGTAAGTTTATACTAACCTAAAGTTAGTGAAGTATAACACCACTATAAAACAGCAGTGTTATATTAAAGAAATTTGCTCCACAGAAAGTGGATATGAGGGAGGAATGAAAAAAATGTTTCTGCAGATACAGGGAATTAAGAAGTCTTTTGGTGCAGGGGACAGCCGGGTGGATGTGCTTAAAGGGCTGGATCTTGACATTGAGAGAGGAGAGTTTTGTGTGCTTCTGGGGCCGTCTGGTTCCGGTAAGTCTACGCTTCTGAATATTATTGGTGGGATTGACAGTGCAGATGAGGGAAATCTGGTCATAGACGGGGAGCGTCTGGCAGATATGTCGGAGAAGAAACTGTCTCTGTACAGACGTAAGCATCTGGGATATATTTTTCAGATGTATAATCTGATCCCCAATCTTACAGTGCGGGAGAATATAGAGGTGGGAGCTTATCTCAGTGATAAGCCGTTGGATGTAGATGAACTGCTCCATACGCTGGGAATCTATGAGCACCAGAGAAAGCTTCCCAATCAGCTTTCCGGCGGTCAGCAGCAAAGGACTGCCATTGGCAGAGCCATTGTAAAGAATCCGGATATTCTTCTTTGCGATGAGCCTACAGGAGCCCTGGATTATAATACCTCCAAGGAAATCCTGAAGCTGATCGAGACTGTAAACCAGAAATACGGCAATACCATCGTCATGGTAACACACAACGATGCCATCAAAGATATGGCTGACCGGGTGGTGAAGCTTCGTGATGGGATGATCCGTAAAAATTATATGAATGAACATAAGATTCCGGCAGCAGAGTTGGACTGGTAAGGAGGACAAGAGAAAATGAAAAGTCCTTTGAGAAAACGATTACCCAGGGAACTGAAAAGTGAGATTGGCAAGTATCTGGTTGTATTTATCCTGATGGTTGCCTCCATTGGATTTGTGTCAGGCTTTCTGGTTGCAGATAACAGTATGCTTATTGCTTACAATGAAGGTTTTGAGAAGTACAACATAGAAGACGGAAACTTTCGCACAGCAGAGCAAGTCCACAAAACCCAGAGAGAAGAAATAGAGGCGCTGGGTGTGAAGCTGTATGATAATTATTATGTGGAGGAACCTCTGGATAATGGAAGCACCATGCGTTTTTTTAAAAACAGGCAGGAGGTGGACAAGGTCTGCCTGATGAAGGGAGAGCTGCCTGCCGGGACAGGAGAGATTGCCATTGACAGAATGTATGCAGACAACAACAATCTGTCTGTGGGAGATACGCTCCGGAGCGGGAAAAGAACCTGGAAGATTACCGGACTGGTGGCACTTTCCGACTACAGCTGCCTGTTCCAGAATAACAACGATTCCATGTTTGATGCTGTGAAATTTGGGGTTTCTGTTGTGACTGAGGAGGAGTTTGATTCCCTGGATCAGGAAAAACTGCAGTACAATTATTCTTGGATTTATGACGAAAAACCGAAGACAGAAAAGGAAGAGAAAGAAGTTTCCGAGGATCTGATGGAGGATATGGGCAAGATTGTCACCCTGGAGGCTTTTGTACCTCAGTATCTGAACCAGGCTATTACTTTTACAGGGGATGATATGGGTGGAGACAAGGCCATGATGATCATGCTTCTTTATATTATTATGGTGATCATGGCCTTTGTATTCGGAATTACCATCAGCAATACGATCCGGAAAGAAGCCGGTGTTATCGGTACCTTACGTGCGTCCGGATATACCAGACAGGAACTGATTCTTCACTATATGACACTTCCGGTGCTGGTTACTTTTGTGGGCGCACTGATCGGAAATATCCTTGGATACACTGTATTAAAGGATGTATGTGCAGATATGTATTATGGAAGCTATAGTCTTCCGACTTATGTGACTGTATGGAATGGGGAGGCATTTGGGCTTACAACTCTGGTTCCGGTAGTTATTATGCTGGTGGTAAATTACGGGGTCCTCAGACATAAGCTGAAGCTGTCACCGTTAAAATTCCTGCGCAGGGATCTGTCGGGAAGAAAGCAGAAGAGGGCAATTTCTCTGAGTCCGAAGATGAAAATCTTTTCCAGATTCCGGCTTCGGGTGATTTTTCAGAATATGAGTAATTATATGGTTCTGTTTATCGGGATCCTGTTTGCAAATCTGCTGCTGATGTTCGGATTGCTGCTTCCCTCGGCACTGTCCCATTATCAGGTGGAAATCCAGAACAATATGCTGGCAAAATACCAGTATATGCTTCAGGTTCCGGTCAGCGCAGTAAGCGGAAATAAGTTTGACGGTCTGATCTCTCTGCTGGAGTTTTATATGGATTCCAGAACAGACAATGAAGATGCAGAAGAATTTTCTGCTTATTCCCTGAATACACTACCCGAAAAATATAAGAGTGAGGAAGTTCTTTTATATGGAATCGAACCGGACAGCAGGTATGTGGCGATAGATTTTAATGATACAAAAGAAAGCGCAGAAGTTTATATTTCCAGTGCATATGCGGATAAATTCCTGCTTCATGTGGGAGACACCATCACTCTGAAAGAAAAATACGAAAAAGAGAAATATTC
>CAKRYE010000056.1 GCA_934426285.1 uncultured Blautia sp. | reverse complement strand
TACTGAATTTTTAAAGGAAAAAACAGGAGGATTGCTTTGCCTGATCGACTGTGACAAATTTAAATCCATCAATGACAATTACGGACACTCTGTAGGAGATAAGGTGATCATAGCCATTGCGGAGAAACTACAGAAAACATGTCGTGACAGCGATGTGGTTTTGCGGCTCGGAGGTGATGAGTTCGCCATGTTTATACCGGGAATGCTGGAACAAAGGGTAGCAGAGAAATTTTTTGAGAGATTTTTTGAAAATATCCGACAGATAGATATCATAGAGATGCAGGGGAAGAACATAGAAATAAGTCTGGGTGCGTGTTTTTATGATGGATATGAAGAGGTTTCTTTTGATCAGTTATACAGAAAGGCTGACAGGGCAATGTATCAGAGCAAAAAGCAGAAAGGCTGCAGCGCTGTAATTTACGGGGAGGAGATGTCGAATTTTATTCGGATGCAACCGAGTCAACTGTAACCGAATAAAAATATCGTTATCAATCAGGGAGTGAATGCTAGCTGTCATTGCATAAAATCAGTCGGAATAATATTTGCAAAACAGAATAAACTAATAATAAAGAATAAAAGAGGTACTGCTAAACGGCGGTGCCTCTTTTCGACATAAAAATGATTATCGGAGTAAGCAGAATGATTATATTATCCAGGAGGGCAGATTTATGTGGGGATTTATAGTGGCATTGATTTCGGGGGCATTGATGAGCATTCAGGGTGTTTTTAACACAGAGGTGACAAAACAGACCAGTCTCTGGGTATCAACCGGCTGGGTGCAGCTGTCAGCTTTTGCAGTCTGTGTTCTGGCCTGGCTTTTTACAGGACGGGAAAGTGTGGCTGCGCTCTGGCAGGTGGACAATAAATATACACTCCTTGGTGGTGTGATCGGAGCGTTTATTACAATTACAGTAATCCAGAGCATGGGAGCACTTGGACCTGCAAAGGCAGCAATGTTGATCGTTATTTCTCAGCTGGCAGTTGCTTATGTAATTGAATTGGCAGGGTTGTTTGGAGTAGACAAAGAGCCATTTGAATGGCGAAAGGTAATGGGATTGCTTATTGCAATAGCCGGAATTGTAATATTTAAGTGGGAAAATTGACGGGAAAGAATAGGTGCTGTTATTGCAGGGTGTGACAGGAATTTTTTAAAATTACTATTGTAAAAACGTTAAGATTTCGTTACAATAGAGTATGGCATTATGGACAAGGGGACTCTGACTTTGAAAGGGGAGGAGAGAACCTTGTGGAAAAACAGAAATCAAAAACGTCTGTGCTGTCTGATGATGGCAGTGTTATTTCTGATTTTTACAGCTCTGACAGGATGTAAAAATAAAGAAGCACAGTTTCTCATCGATGGATTTCAGGAGGCAAAGGCTGAGGTAGATGCTGAGGAAGCGCAGAAAGCAAACTCCGAAGGACAGGAACAGCAGACGGAAGCTGATAAAAAGGAAAAGCATTCTGAAAAAGAACAGGTCCGGGAATCTGAGACAGAAGCTACAGAGGTTTCTCAGCAGGAGGAACCGGAAAAAAGTAAGATATATGTGGATGTTTGTGGAGCAGTGGTGAATCCGGGTGTGTTTCAGTTTGAAGAGGGAAGCCGGGTTTTCCAGGCAATAGAAGCTGCCGGTGGATTTTTACCGGAGGCTGCGCAGACCTGTGTAAATCGTGCCGGTATTCTCACAGATGGGGAACAGATTTATATACTGACCCGGGAGGAGCAGGCACAGATGGATCTGAAGCCAGGGCAGGGTGCTGACGGAACCGGACAGATTCAGGAAACAGCCGGAGGTACTGTGACAGGCGAAGGTCTAGATCAGAATGGAAAGGTTAACATAAATACAGCGGATGAGTCAGGTCTGACCACGTTAAGTGGAATCGGGGATACCAGAGCGAAGGCGATCATTGCCTATCGGGAAGAGAATGGACCATTTGCAACAATTGAGGACATTATGAATGTATCGGGCATCAAGGAAGGTACATTTGAAAAGATAAAAGATGACATAGTAGTAGGATAAGGAGAAGCTGATGAGCAGGAAAGTTTTGGTAGTAGACGATGAGAAGTTGATTGTAAAGGGAATCCGTTTCAGCCTGGAGCAGGATGGAATGGAGGTTGACTGTGCCTATGACGGTGAGGAGGCAGTGGAGAAAGCCAAGGAGAAAAAATACGATATCATTCTTCTGGATCTGATGCTTCCAAAGATGGACGGTCTGGAGGTATGTCAGCAGATCCGTGAATTCTCCAATGTGCCTATTGTCATGCTTACTGCCAAGGGTGAGGATATGGATAAGATCCTGGGTCTGGAATACGGCGCTGATGATTATATTACCAAGCCCTTTAATATTCTGGAGGTAAAAGCCCGTATTAAAGCCATTATGCGCCGTGCCGGAAGTGACCACGATGAGAAAGAAAAGGCAAAGACAATTGAGGTTGGAGATCTCCGCATGGACTGTGAGGGAAGGCGTGTGTTTATTGCAGGAAAAGAAATTAACCTTACTGCAAAGGAATTTGATGTTCTGGAACTTCTGGTATTCAATCCCAATAAAGTATACAGCCGTGAGAATCTGCTGAATATTGTCTGGGGATATGAATATCCGGGAGATGTTCGTACTGTGGATGTACATATCCGTCGCCTTCGTGAGAAGATTGAGACTAATCCAAGTGAGCCGAAATATGTGCATACCAAATGGGGTGTGGGATATTATTTTCAGGCACAATGATCTGTCAGAATGAAATGAAGAAACTGGCACAGTATGATAACTGATTATCTACTGTGCTTTTTGAATTAATATGAGAAAAGAGAACGAGGTTAGGCAAAATGAAAAAGAGAACAAATTTTTTCAAAAGTCTGCGTTTTCGTATTTTGATTATCTTAATTATTCTTGGAATTGTACCCAGCGTGATCGTGACCTATACCATGCTTCATAATTATCAGGATCGTGCAGTTTCCATGCTTACGGAGACGGTGCAGGATCAGAGTGAGATTCTGTGCAATTTGATCATTAAGGAGAACTATCTGAATGATACCGGCTCTCAGACAGTAAATACTAAGCTGGAAATGTTTGCAGACCTTTATAATGGTCGTGTCCTTCTGGCAGACAGGGATTTTAAGATTGTAGGAGATACGTTTCACACAGAAGAGGGAAAAACACTTCTCAGCTCCCTTGCAGTGAAGTGCTTTAAAGGAGAAAAAGCAAGCAATTTTGATCTGAAAAGTAAAGTGCTGGAGGTTGCAGTCCCTGTACAAAGCCCGGATGTGCAGCAGATACAGGGGGTGATGCTGATGACCATTTCTACCATTGAGATCGGAGATATGATGGCTGAACTGGAACAGAAAGGAATGATGCTGCTTGGTATTATTGTAGTGCTTTCTATTTTCCTGTCATGGCTGCTGTCAACGATCCTTGTAAAACCACTGGCAAGAGTTACCAAAGCAATTGAGGATCTTACGGATGGTATGCAGGATGATGCTATCAGCGTACCTGATTATACAGAAACTGAGCTGATCACAGATGCTTTCAATAAGATGGTAAACAGGATGAAAATCCTGGATGAATCCCGTCAGGAGTTTGTATCAAATGTGTCTCATGAATTAAAAACACCTCTGACTTCCATGAAGGTTCTGGCAGATTCACTGGTGGGACAGCAGGGAGTTCCGGAGGAGCTTTATCAGGAGTTTATGGGAGATATCACAGCGGAGATTGACCGGGAGAATAAGATTATCACAGATCTTCTGTCATTGGTAAAAATGGATAAAAAGGCGGCAGATCTGAATATCACCCATATGGATATCAATCAGCTGCTGGAGGACATTCTGAAGAGATTACGTCCTATTGCAGACAAGAGGAATATTGATCTGATCCTGGACTGCTTTCGTCCTGTGGAGGCAGATGTGGATGAAGTAAAATTTACTCTTGCCATCAGCAATCTGGTAGAAAATGGTATTAAATATAATGTAGATGATGGATGGGTCAGGGTATCTCTGGATGCTGATCATAAATATTTTTATGTAACTGTGGCAGATTCCGGTATGGGAATTCCTGAGGATAGTATTGAGAGGATTTTTGAACGTTTTTACCGTGTGGATAAGTCCCATTCCAAAGAAATCGGCGGAACAGGACTTGGACTTGCCATCACAAGAAGTGCCATTGCCATGCATCACGGAGCAATCAAAGTATTCAGTAAAGAAGGGGAAGGGACTACTTTTTCTGTTCGCATTCCTCTGTCTTATATTGCGTCCTAGGAGGTGCTGTTGTGAAGAGATTGATTTACGGGATTTTTGCTGTACTGTTGCTTGGAACCCTTTTCACAGGATGCTCTGTAGAGGTACAGGAGGATCAGGATAAAAAGAATGCTGCCGAATACTATCTGTATGATATTAATGGGGATGAGACGGCCCTGGTCAGGGAAGCTTATACGCCGGAGGAAAGTACGGCAGAGTATATGTTGAAAGATATGATGCAGCGGATGAATAACAAAGAGTCCGGAAAAGAAGCTATAAGTCTTCTGCCGGATGAACTTCAGATGAACTACAGTGTGGAAGCTCCTGTTCTGGTAGTGAATTTTAACAACAGCTACAAGGATATGAGTACTGCAAGGGAAATTCTGGTGCGTGCGGGAGTAGTAAAGTCTTTTCTGCAGGTGCCCGGGATCACAGCAGTGCGTTTTACTGTAGAGAACGAAGAACTTTTGGATTCCAGAGGAAATCCGGTGGGAGATATGACTGAGGATACCTTTGCAGAATTTACAGGAAATGAGCCGGATGCCTATTGCAGCAATACGTTTACTCTGTATTTTACAGATAAGGAAGGAACTCATCTGGTGAAAGAACAGAGAACTGTGCGATATAAGCGTACAATTCCAAGGGAACGGATCATTCTGGAACAGCTGATGAAGGGACCTATGGAAAAAGGACATTATCCTACAATTCCGGAGAATACAGAGCTTCTGAATGTAACCATTGCAGACGGAGTATGCTATGTGGCATTTGATCAGGTGTTTTCTTCCTATGCGCTGGATGTGTCAGAGAAGATTCCGGTATATTCAGTGGTGAATTCTCTGTTGGATGCAGTGGATGCAGATAAAGTGCAGATTACTGTGGGGGAAAAAGAAAAATTAGATACTTTTGGCCAGAAAATGGCTCTGTATCGTTTTTATGAGAGAAATGACAAGCTTGTAGCTGATGAAAAAGAGACAAAATAAGGAGGCATGCAATGAGGAGACGGCCTGTCTGTATCCTGTGCCTGCTTCTGGTTGTTTTTCTGTGTGTGACAGACTGGCTGGGGTTTTCCATGACAAGTGGAAATCCTCTGCCGGAATCTGTACAGACATGGATTAAAAAGCACCCGGAATCCACCATCTGCGGGGAGGTGGTCAGGTGCCAGGAAAATGAAAATTATCAATCCATATATCTGAGAAATACATATCTTATTTACAATTCTGAAAAAGTTTCCATTGATGAAGTAAAAGTTTATATGAAAGATAAGAAGCTTCCCGGTGATTTGCCAAAGGCAGGAAGTATGATTTTGGTGTCCGGAAAGCTGGAGGAAATAGAAGGTCCGCGTAATCCCGGTGAATTTAACAGTAAAAATTACAATGCCTGCAGACATATTTATTATGTATTGAAAAAAGCAGTAATAAAGAAGCAGTCCCGGACCCATTCTGCATATGGACAGTTTTTGATCAGGCTGAGAGAAAGATTTGCAGAGATACTGGAAAGCGTCTGCGGCAGTGAGGCAGGAACTTTTGAAGCGATTGTTCTGGGAGACAAGACCAATCTGGATCCGGAACTGAAAATGCGTTACCAGATGGGAGGGATCATTCATATTCTGGCTATTTCGGGACTGCACATCAGCCTGTTGGGGCTGGGGCTTTATAATTTCCTGAAATGGATAGGCCTGGGAATCTGGCCTGCCGGGATGCTGGCGCTGGTCATTATGCTTCAGTATGGAATGATGACAGGAGGCGGAGTCTCCACCATGAGAGCTGTGACCATGTTTTTGCTGTCTGTAGGAGCGAAGATTGCCGGACGGATTTATGATCTGCCCACAGGTATGGCTGTGGCTGCAATCCTGATCCTTGTGGAAAGTCCGGCATATATGCTGGACGGTGGATTTTTGTTGTCTTTTGGTGCTGTGACAGGAGTTGGATGTATATGGCCACTGATATGGGAAGGGATGGAAAGAGCAGAAAAAAGGAAAAGTACAGGCGGAAAGTTCCGGCAAAGCTTTCTGGCATCTGTGGTAGTGCAGCTTACCACACTTCCCATTGTGCTGTGGTTTTATGGGGAAGTGTCGGTGATAGGGATTTTTCTGAATTTACTGGTACTCCCTACAGTGGGAGTAGTGCTGGGAAGTGGAACTGCAGCAGCTTTGCTAGGACTTTTCAGCCTGAGGGCATCCTGGCTGGCAGCTATTCCGGGCAGGGTGGTGCTTGGGGCCTATGAATGGATATGTATAGCTGCCGGAAAGCTTCCATTTTGTACCTGGGTGGGAGGAAAACCCCAGATCTGGCAGATTGCAGGGTATTATTTGCTGATGGGTGGGAGCATATGGATATATAGAGTTTATTGCAGGGGGAAAGAGAATTTCATAAGCTGAAATTTTTCATCTTCCAGGTCGTTGATGAAAAGTAAGAGTCTGGAAGTGGCGGAAATGCTTGATTTATAAGGGCTTGAAGGCATTTGATGTTTACAGAGAAAACCTCGTAAAGTATCGCAAAATATCACAAAACCGTGACTTAAAGTGGTAAGAAAAATGGTAAGTCTGAGTGGTAAGCACTTGAAATGTAACGAGTGGTAAACATATGGGGAAAACGGTATGTTCTATTTGAATGATAATGAGAAACTTACAAAAGACTAACCATGGACTAGCGAAGGACTAACCACGCGTATCTTTCTTTTTCAAATAAGAGATGATAATATTATTGTGGCAAGAAAAACGACTTACAAAAAGTTACAAATATATACGGAATGACTACGGTTTGGCTACGGTATTGAGACTTTTTTTGAAAAGGAAGCTATGATATTATTATCATGGAAGTAATGAACAGAGAGTGATCGAGAAAATTCGTTTGCTCTTTTTTTATGTTTAAAGGGGGATGAAATGAAGCTTACAATGAGAGAAAAAGAGATGCTTGTAATGTTTGGCTGCGAAAATCGAAAACTGACGCATCAGAGATTGGGATTAGCTTGTATTTGTATTACAGATGTTTTGTCAAAGGCGGCAGTAAATAGTTTGAGAAATAAAATTAGCAGTATATCCTGTGATGAGCGGTATATTAAAATATATCATAATGTGAAAGAAGCATTGGATTATTTATGCAATGGTGGCTATGTTGCATGATTAGATTATTGATTTACAAATTTTTATTTTTTGAAAGTGAATTAAGCATATTAAATATAGGAAAAAGTGGATAATTGTATTGCATTTGCTCCACGGAGTAAGTATAATTTGGGTGGAGGTAAGAACAATGGATAAAGAGAATAAAAACTATTCTATGAGTATACGAGTCAGTGAAGATGAATTGGCAAAGCTTAAACAAGCAGCTAGGTTGGAAGCATATGCTTCTTATAGTGAATTTGTGAGAAGAACAGCGCTGATAGAGGCCTCAAAAATAATAAATAAAACAGAGAAAGAAGGACGGAAAAATTAGTACATTATATAAAAAATATCAAAATAATAGAGATGTTATCTCTTTTTTCTCCGGTGCAATGGGGCTTGATATTGGCTTGAGTAAGGCGGGGTTACATGTTGTAATTGGACAAGATTTTGAGCCTGCATGTGTTGAAACAATGAAAGCAAATGGTCACAAGGTGTTAGGTGGAGATATTAGGAACATCGAACCAGAGACAATGCTACAATTGTCAGGATTACACAAAGGAGAACCATTTTTAATTTGCGGGGGACCACCTTGCCAACCATTTTCTACAGCCGGGAAGAGGTTGGGAATAAATGATCCTCGTGGAAGTTTATTTATGGACTACATTAGAATGATAGATTATATTCGACCTCGTTTTTTTATAATGGAAAATGTAAAAGGGATTATGTCAGCTCCATTAAAGCATGTTCCGGCAGCTGAGTACGATAAAAATGACCCCAAGCAAAAACTTGGGACAGTTTTAGATGTAATATTAGCTGAATTTGATAAACTTGGATATAAGACTGTATATGGAATTTTAGATGCAGTAAATTATGGTGTCCCGCAGTTTCGAGAACGTTTTGTGTTAATTGGAAGTCGAGATAATGAAGATATTTTTTTGCCATTTCCAACGCATTTTCAAATGCACCAAAACCCAGAATATAGATGGAAAACAGTTGGGGAGGCGATAAAAGATTTAGAAGAAAATCCAGGAGAATATTCAAAATTAAGTGGAGATAGAAAGAAATATATTCATTTGGTTCCAGAAGGAGGAAATTGGAGAGATTTACCTGCTGAGTTAATTCCTTTGGCAATGGGTGGAGCATATGAGTCAGGGGGAGGAAAAGTTGGGTTTTATCGTAGATTATCATATTCGCAACCCGCACCTACAGTTACAACCGCACCAGCTCAAAAAGCAACAATGTTGTGCCATCCAAATCAGGATCGGCCATTAAGTGTTAAAGAATATGCTAGGATTCAACAATTTCCAGATGATTGGATTTTTACAGGAACTGTAGTAGCAAAGTATAAACAGATAGGAAACGCTGTTCCAGTAGGATTGGCAAAAGCGATAGGTCAGGCGATAATTGCAACGGCAGATAAGACTTCAACTATTCAAACTAAGCGCTTTAGGGGAACTAGTGTACACAATAAAATAAAAAATGCTATGGAATTAGGAGGTAGTGATGGAACCAATTAATCAGAATTATAATGAAGATGATGTTAAAGCTGCGATTGCAAAAGCATTGGAGAATTTTTATGGCTCTCTTATTGCGAAAATAGATGCGATTAATATAAAAGACATAATGAAATCTAAAAATCCATATTTATATCGAGCTAAATCAATGCAAACATCTGCAGAAATAATAGATTCTATATTACAGGCGTTTGTAAGTTCAAGCGAGGAGACAATATTTGGTAATTGTTTTTTTGAACCAATTGCAATTGCCGCTTCTGGGGGAAGCAAATCAGCTACTCGTGGTGTTGATATAGAATTATATGATGCAGATAGTAATACAAAATATTTTGTTGCTGTAAAAAGTGGAACATCAATATTTAATGCTGATAGTATGAAAAAGCAAGGAGAAAACTTTGCAGAAGCGCAAAGAACTTTGAGGACATCTGGGGGAAGAACTGGGTTCGAAGCAATAGTTGGATATGCATATGGAACAAAAACAGAATCTGGAAGAGGAAAGGCAAAAATATATGAAGAAGTTGCTGGCGAAGAATTTTGGGAAACGATAACTGGTGATAAAAATTTCTATACCAAAATAATTTCTTTTATGGACACACTTCCGGAAAAGTACATAGATGATTATAAAGAAAGTTATGCAAGGGCGTCTAATAGACTGGTAAGAGATTTTTCAGTTGAGTTTTGTAATCCTGATGGAACAATAAATTGGGAAAAATTGGTGGATTATAATTCAGGAAGTCCGAGAAGAAAAGCAAGGGAAGAAGTATTAAATAATGCCTTGAATATTTACAATTGGATGATAAGTAATCCTATGATTACACAGAAAAAATTGCAGGAAGAAACTTCACTTGGAGTGACTTCCCTTAAGAGAGCGATAGCTTATTTGACTACTATGGGAATTGTAAGTAAAGGAAATGAAAGAAGTAAAAGTGGATGGACGATTAACTCACCATTTAGTGTAGATGAGAGCTATTTTGATTGATAATATAAGATAGGGGGGGATTTTAATGAAAATTATTTTTTCGGCTATTAAAAATTCTGGCATATTTGAAGATGATTTCATGCATCTTCCAGAAGAGAAGGGAACTATCGAGTTTAAACGTATGCAAACGGCAGGGGGAATTGCTGTTATTTATGCTCCAAATGGAACTGGTAAAACAAGTTTTGCTAATTTGCTATCCACAGAAGTATCTAATGAGAACATTTTTTTTGATGCAGTTGATGAACGGGGAAATAGAATTGCACCGGAGTCAGGAATATTTCATGTAATACAAGACCAAATTAATAGGAATGTTATTCGCGGAGAAACCACGGATTATTTAATAGGTGCACAAATTCGTAGAGAATATGATCTTAGAAATCAGATAAATATATTATTTAGAAATGCATATGATGATCTTGCGTCAAAATATAAATCAGAGTTTAAGGTATCAAAAGTTAAAGATTATTTGTTAGATCAGATATCTGTTCTTCAACATCAGACAGCATATGAATATATTCGTAGTATTGTAAATGTAAGAACGCATGGAAAGGATATTAATAGGGCGGAATTTGTTGCATTTGTTCGTAACAATGAAAATATTCTGAATGTTGTAGAACTTGAAGAGAAAAAAAAGAAATTTGTTATTACAGATTTATCAAAAGTAAAAGTGATAGAAAAAATTCTTTCAATTAATCCTGATGAAATTATAGCAGATCAGAATGTTAATTTGATTGAGCAACATGATGATGCGATTGAGATATTGAATAAGTATCATTCATCTGATATTTGTATAGTTTGCGATAATACATCATTTAATGGAGATGCACTTCTTGAAAGAAAAAAGGAAGACAGAAAAAACATTTATGAGAACCTTGATAAAAAAACAAAAGATATTCTTGAAAAAATAGTGTGTGATAACTCATTGATCGGATTTGATCCTTTTCATATCAAAGAAATTGTAGGTGCGTTCATTGCGGGAGAAAGTACAAATGAGTTGATTGAATTGCAACAGGAAATAACGACATATGTTAATAATATATGCAATGAAATGGTAAATGAACTATTTCATTGCTTTGATGGTACTAGATTTTTTGAAATTTTTGACGAATATGCACAATTGGTTGAAATGCAACCACAGCTTGATACAGAAGAACTTCTATTTATTGAAAATGTAATAAATGAAAATATTGGAAAAGATATTACGATTGTCAGGGATGAAGAAAATGACAGAAATTATAAATTGAAACTAGGAAATAAGGATTTACTTGGCACGGAACGTAACGAAATGGAACTTAGTACAGGGGAACAAAACTTTATTTCGTTGGCATTTGAGCTACTTCTAGCAAGACACTCAGATAAAGAATATATTGTCATGGATGATCCAATTTCAAGTTTTGATTCTGTATACAAAAACAAAATAGCCTTTTGCATTATTAAGTTTTTGGAAAATAAGAAACAGATTATTCTTACACACAACACGGACTTAATCCGATTATTAGATGTTCAACTAAATAATTGCTTTAATTTTTATATTTTGAATAATGTGTATGAGGGCGAAAATGGATTTATTTCTGTTTCGGGACGAGAAAAGGAATTGCTAATTAATCTCCATCATTTGATTTCTCTTTTTCAAAATAAAAACGATGAATTAAAGAATGCCATTCATAATAAAAGGCAGTTTCTTATGGCAATGATTCCGTTTATACGTGGATATGCCCATATATGCTTGGATCCAGAGGATTATTATGGATTGTTATCTGGTATTATGCATGGGTATGGTACTGGTAGTTTGGATGTAGTTCCAATTTATAATAAACTTTTTGGGGATGTTTTTGATGGACAAGAAATTATTGGCGTTACGGATATCCTAGGAATCGATAGTAGCAATTTAGATATATTGGATAAAACATGCTTCCCGTTACTTGCAGATACGTTAGAACAGACACTTGTATACTATCATCTTCGTATGAAAGTAGAAAAAGAGTTGGTTGATATTTTTAATCTTCATCCAAACAATATGACAATGCTAAACCAAATAATTCAGCAAGCATTTAAGTGCCAAAATATTGCAGATCCAAACTATGAGAAAATGAGAGAGTTCCGTGTATTTTTTACAAGTAGGAAAACGCTTCTTAATGAGTTTAACCATTTTGAAGGGAATATGAATATATTTCAACCGGCAATTGACATAACTAAAGCTTCCCTTCAAAAAGAGATAACTGAGATTGAGGCAAAATTAATAGAAATTAGGAACTTTGTAAACCAATAGTGCTTTTAATAAGAAAATTTGATCATTCTGTGAGGAGAACGCCCTAGTCCGCCCAGGGCGATAGCCTTGGCCCATAGATGTGTAGTGACACATCATATTGGGTTATTATCTGTCACGCTTCGCTCAGATATCGTAGCTTTGCTACGAAAAGAAAAATTGAATTTGTAAAGAAATCAGCAAGGGCTGAAAAAAGGAAGGATAATCAAAGTTCTTGAGGGTTTGCCGAACTAATTGAGGGTCAGTCGTGAGGGGCTGGCCCTTTTAGAATGTCA
>CAKRYE010000055.1 GCA_934426285.1 uncultured Blautia sp. | reverse complement strand
CATACCAATACCAATACCTGCTCCGATACCTGTCATAACTGCGATTGCTGCTCCAATAGCTACTAACATAACTTTTTCCTCCTGTTGTTTCAAAATTGAATGAATGATGTCAGGACAAAATATTGTCCATAACCTGATATTACAGATTTTTCTTTGTAATGTGCTATCCTGTTAATATCCGGACAGCTTTTTTTTGGGGGGGTACTGCTCATAACTGCTGTCTCATCTTTATGCCTCGTATCTTATGTCCCATATGTGATGTCATAATCCTGTATGAGCAGTAAGCTTTTATTCAATAGCTTCTTTAATAAATAAAGAAGTTAAGAATACAAATACATAAGCCTGAATGAATCCGTCAAAGAAATCAAAATACAGGCTGAATGGGATAGGAAGAATTGCCGGGCATATAAACTCAAGAAGTTTCATAACCACATAGCTTCCTAACACATTACCAAAAAGTCGCATACAAAGTGATGTAGGACGAATGGCGATCTCCAGAATATTGATCGGCAGCATAACCGGTGAAGGCTCTGCAAAGCTTTTAATAAATCCTTTCAGACCTTTCTTATGAAATCCTGCATACTCAATCAGAAAAATACTTGTAAGCGCAAGACCAATCGTACAGTTTAAATCCTTTGTAGGCGGTACAAATCCAAACACACCGAAAATGTTTGCAATTCCAATGTAAATGACAACTGTCATCAGATAGGGAATATATCTTTTTCCCTCTTCTCCAAGGATATCCTTAAAGAAGTTATGGAGAAAACCAACTCCCGCTTCTAATAAAAGCTGTTTCTTACCGGGGTTTTCCACACTTAGATTTCGCACAAGCACCAATGACAAAATTAAAAGCACTGCCATGATGATCCATGTCACTGCTACTGATTCTGCAATTGGTATTCCACCAAACACCGGTATGGTAAAAACTGTCTTACATTGAAGTTCTTCCATTAACGTGCTTGCTAAATTACCCGTCTCTTTTCCCTCCTTTTTTACCGGATCTCCGGAAAACCATCTCCCTGAGATTCAGGATTTTGAGATTATTATATTCGAATCTGTTAAAAAGTCAACAATCATTTTTGACTATTCTCAACAAAATAGTTCTTCTTTTTTATGCACTTTGCATAATGTTTTTTTCTTATTTTGTCAAAATCATACTTTTCATCATGCAATTTAACAAAAATCGGTGCATTTTTATTGACCAGACTGTCACCCGGTGATATTATTTTATATATTTTTTATATAAAATTTATATTGCAAAACATACCAATTTTCAAAACAGGTCATACCAATTTCCCTGTGCTGGGAAAGGAGCATTTTATGCAAATTCTATGTCTGGGCGACAGCATTACCGACTGTAATCATTTATTCGAAGATTTTCCTCTTGGAAACGGCTATGTGCAGCTGCTTGCAGAAAAACTTCCACACACCGTACAGATCAAAAATCACGGAATAGATGGATTCACAGTATCACGTATTCTCGAAAACATTCAGACTCACCGTATTTCCCTTCATCGCAATCCGGTTGTCACTCTGCTGGTCGGTATCAACGATATCGGATTAATCATGAACACACACCGCACAGAGGAACAAAAGCAGCAAATGCTGAAGGAATTCACCGTTCATTATAATGAATTACTACAGCTACTCACTGCAGATGCACAACAGGTGATTCTCATGGAACCGTTTATCTTCCCTTGTCCGGCTGAATATCAAAACTGGTTTCCCTATGTTCAGGCCATGTCACAAAATATCCGCAGGCTTTCCTGCCAGTTTTCACTTTCCTTTCTGCCTTTACAGGATTATCTGAATAAAGAGGCGTCCGTAAGAGGCCTTCCTGCAATTACCACAGATGGCATCCATCTCACTGCTCTGGGTCACAGCCTATTAGCCGAACGTTTGTATCCTTTACTAAACCTCTAAGGGCGGAAGAAACCATAATGTTTTCTTGCATATCACTGTGCACTTCTGTATAATCTGGATATAAATTAATCTGAAAGGAGTTTTCCTTACCTATGGAAACCACCATTAAACAAATTGAAGATATGTCTCTGAACGCCTGGCCGTCCCACAAAATGGAGCTGTATGACGGCTGGATTCTGAGATTTTCTTATTTTTATACACACAGAACCAACAGCGTAGAACAGTTTGGTAATTCCACTCTCACATGGAGAGAAAAAATCCCCTTTTGCGAAAGTGAGTATAAACGCCTTGGAAGTCCGGCTGTCTTCAAGATCAGTCCCCTGGTTTCTCCTGACTTTGATTATGTCCTGGAAAACCGTGGATATGCCATACAGCACACTACTAACGTTATGGCAATGAGCCTGAAAACTGCCCGGATAGATTGCCCTTACCCTGATGTCTCTTTCTGTGAAAATATCCCTCTTGAATGGATTGAAAGTCTGTTCCGCCTGAAAAATACCACCAATCCGATTCACCGGAAAGTAGTTCCATCCATGTATCAGTCAATCCTCAAGGAAACCATCTGTGCCTCTGTCAGCATAGACGGTCAGATTATCGCAACCGGTCTGGGAATACTGGACAGAGATTACATCGGCATCTATGCCATCCATGTCAAAAAAGAATACCGCAGGCAGGGATATGCCCGTCAGATCTGTACCGGACTTCTGAAAGAAGGCATAAAAAAGGGAGCTCAAAATGCTTACCTGCAGGTTGTAGAGGGAAATGACAATGCCCGGGCACTGTACAGATTCCTTGGATTCCAGCAGCTCTATACCTATTGGTTCCGGGTACAGCCGGACGAAAACGGTAACTTTCCGCCTGAAAAATAATTTACCGGATATCTATAAAAAAGAAGTGCGTTCTGTAATTTTTTCCTCTTACAGAACACACTTCTTTTCATTTTACTTTTTCTTTTTGGGGAATCAATGAATGTATACTTTCATAATCATTTTGTTACACTGTTTTCTTATTCAGTACTGCCGGTGTCACATTACCTACAATCATAGCAGTCAGAGGACTGAAATACAGCAGACAGGTAAGCACACAGTAAATAGGGATCATAATTGCAAACTGTACCAGTCTTCCAGGCATGATCGCATAAAAATTATATCCAAGCATAATTACCAGTCCTGCTGTTGTTAATACCAGAGAACTGAGAATTGCAGTTATCACAATAGAAATACAGATAACAACTGTTTTTCCTGTTTTCTTTTTGTTTGCAAACAATGGTCTTGCCAATGCCGGAAGGACTCCCCAGAGAATAGCTGCAACTGTGATAAAGGGATTTACCGCATATCCCTTCATAAAACATCCAATCACATCTGCACATAATCCACAGACACCACCGGCTACCGGACCCAGCCACAGGCCAGCCAGAACCGTAGTTACACTTCCTACAGAAATACGATATGCTCCAAGATCAATGACCAGAACTCGTGTCAATACCAGATGCATAGCGATGAGAAGAGCCATAAATACCAATGTTTTTACGTTCCATGTTTGTTTTTTCTGCATAATAAAAACACCTCCATAATGTGTTTATAAAATAGAGTAGTTACCATAAATAATAATCCCTCCACACTATGAGATGTCCTCATATGTAGCAACGGGTGCGGAAATCATATCGTAAGCAGCTTGTCACTCTGCTTTTCGTTTCACGGCGACTCCCCAGCCTGTGAACACTTAACGCATAAAATCCTACTTCGCTATTATTTATTTAAAAAAAGTATATCACAAACTATCAAAAATGCAATATCTAATTGTTATTATTTTATCAAAAATTTTCAAAAATCCTTATGGAAATATCAGAGCAAAAAATGACAAAAAAAGAAAAATAAATCTCAAAACCCTTACAATATATGTTATGATAATTGCATAAATGACTTTTCTGGAGGATCTGCAATTATTATGAAAAAACTGCTTGCTGTCTGTGCCTGCACTGTTCTCAGTTTGTCACTGAGCGGGTGCTCTCTTGGAACTGTACTGGAACAAATCACATCAACCGGAGATGTTTCCGTGGAGGAACCGTCCTCCTCGGATTCTGCCACAGCCGAACCCAAAAACAGGGTATATATGGATGAGATATCAGGTACTCTTCAGGATTTTTCCGGAAGCCAGCTGATCCTGAATAAAGGAGAAGCTTCCTATGTATTTAATCTTTCCGGTGCTACCCTGGAATGCAAAGACGGTATGATCACAGGTGATGAGATCAGTGTGATCTATGAAGGCCAGCTTTCCGGCACAGACACCAGTACTGTACAGACTTTGAAGGTAGTAGATGAATTTCACCGCAAAAGCAAACTGAAAAAGCGCACTGCCCATGGACAGGTCCTTTCCCTCACTGCCAATACCATAACCCTGAAATCCAAAAAAGGAAAAACCGCTACCTACCCGATCACCGGCACAGAACAATATTATCAGAACGGAATCAAAGAAGGAGACTGGGTATATCTGAATTTTAAGGGAAAGTTCCCCGATACCTCCCAGGATTCTTCCGCTTCTCTCAATGCCAGCCACTTAAAGGTATTGAGTATTTCTGATCTGGAAACAATCGTTATCCCGGATCCAACTCCCACACCACCGCCGAATCCGGAGGAAACTCCCGAGGAGGCTGCCGGTAAAGAGCAGCAGTTCCTGGCAACTATACAGGGTGTTAACCTGAATACCCTGCAGATTCTCCCTGCCGGAAGCAGCACAGTCCAAAATCTGGATATGTCCTCCATTCCCGTTTATTTCAAAGGCGGTATTGCTCCCGGCTCCCATGTAAATGTCACCTATAAGGGTGTCCTGCAGCCGGATAGCCTGGAGGGGATCCAGATCCTGGCAGTTACAGGAGAGGATCCTGACACCATTGATGACAAGCATATTTCTTTTACAGTCACAGGTGTCATTACCGGCAGTACTGCCAACACCATCACTGTACAAACAGACGATGGTGCTGTAGATACTTTCCGCACAGAAGAACTCCGGAACAGCTCCGAAGTCAGTCTGGAATACGGAGATTATGTCCAGGTAACCTTTCATCCCTCCAGATCTAAAGCTTCCAATATCTATACTGCTGTACAGATACAGAACGGATAAAGACTTTACCTAAAATATTTTATATATAGCTAAAAATACAGCAGGTATTTTTCATCTATTTCCAGACAGAGCTTCCTGTCAGCCGGATATTAATAATCCGTATTCGATGAAAATACCTGCTGTATTTTCAACTGTGAAATTTATTTTTTATGTCCTCTTCTCCTTCTTTCAGCCAGGTATACACTTTATCCCTGCATCCCAGAATCTCTTCGAATGCATGGATCTCATCCTGTATTCCCTGCCCATGGTACACTCTATATGCCCCTGCATCACTTCCGGCTGCCACATGAATCCCCATTTGAAATGCCCTGCGGACATTTTCACTGGCACTCTGGATGATAGGAAGCAAAGCAGCATCCTCATATCGTTCTGAACCCAGCAAATTTATCACTGTCACAAGGGTAGGCACCCAGACAGTACTGCTTTCCGCCAGCATTTCCATCGTTTCCCTGTCCATATAGTTGCCATGTTCTAGACTGTCTACACCTGCTTTTAAAGCAGCTCTGACCCCATATACCCCATTGGTGTGAGACATCACTTTCATGCCTTCTTCATGGGCAATATGAACCATTTCTCTCACTTCATCCTCTTCCAAGGACATTCCTGTAATTGCTCCATGATTATTAAAATCCAAGATTCCGGTAGTCATGATTTTGATAAAATCAGCTCCCTGTGCTTTTGCCTCCAGAACTCTCCGATGGAATTTTCCCATGGTATCAAAGCTCTTTCCCACAATAGCGCCATAATATCCTTCCTTATGTATGGCGAATACAGGTGTCCTGTAATCAATTCCATACTCCGGTGCCAGCTCCTTTGCCCGCCTGGAAACTCCCAGTCCATCCCCTCCGTCACGCACAAAAGTAATACCACGCTTTTGATAAGCTTCCAGATGTTCTCTTATGATCTTATCGTCCGGTCCATTTTTATGCATATCAACTGCATGGCGGTAATTCACGCCATCCATAATGATATGCGCATGACATTCTCCAAACATTTCCCGTTTCTCTTCCTCTTCCCTGCTACTTTCTTAACTCAAAACATAAAGTCAGACGGATAAACTCATCCGCTTCGCTATGCAACTCTATGCTCAATAACCGCTCCGCAGTTTTACTTAATCTTTTATCTACATTTTTTATTTTTCAAAAAAATTTCGGATTTCGTCTTCTGTTGCCTGCACAGACCCCTGGACAAAGAATGGTTTTCCGCCGCCTCTTCCATTTAATGCAGCATTCATTTCCTTTGTATACTGGCGTAAATCCCCGTCAATCTCTCCCATAGCATACTTATAGCTTCCATCTTCATTTCTGGAAAATACTGCACAGCAACCCTCACAGGTATTCATCACTGCATCCGCAAGTTTACGTACAGAATCTGCTTCCAGACCTTCTTTAAAAATCAGGACACTTCCTGCACCTTCCCATTTCTTAGCCTCTGCCCTAAACATCTCTTCTTCCATACGGGCAACCTGACCTTTCATACGGAAATTCTCATCCTGCAGACGCTGTACTGCATCTGCTGTTCTGTCCATCTTTGCAGAAAGCTTCATGGAAATCTGATGATTCTGCTCATTCACCATATTCAGATAATCCAGAACACGTTTACCGCAGATCATCTCCATACGGATACCATCGTGAAATTTCACTACAGAGAGAAGCTTCACCATTCCAATCTCACCTGTATGTGTCACATGAGTTCCACAACATGCACACACATCAACACCAGGGAAAGTCACGATACGAACCTGTCCTGTCAGCTCTTTCTTACTTCTGTAATCAATAGTCTTAAGTTCCTCAGCATCAGGATAAGTAATCACAACTTCCTTATCCTCCCACACTCTCTCATTCACTTCCCGCTCGATTTCTGCAAGCTGCGCATCATCCAGCATGCCATTCAGATCTACAGTGATCACATCGCTTCCCATATGAAAACCCACATTGTCATAACCATACTTCTCATGGATAATACCGCTGACCATATGCTCACCGGAATGCTGCTGCATCAGGTCAAAACGACGCGCCCAGTCAATCTTTCCTTCAACCTTCGCGCCCACTTCCAGAGCCTTATCAGTATAATGAAGTAATTCTCCATCTTTCTCATGAACCTCTGTCACCTTTGCATCACCCAGTGTTCCCACATCACTCGGCTGACCGCCGCCCTCCGGATAAAAAGCACTCTCATCCAGAATGACCGCATAGCCTTTCTTTTGCTCTCTGCACTCTACTACAGTTGCAGTGAATTCTTTTTTATATACTTCTTCATAGTATAAACGTCTTGTTTCTGTCATGATCTGTCTCTCCTTCTTAATCTGTCATATTCCCCACATTATCTTCCATATAAACATAAATGCTGTATTTCATTTCATTGCAATCAAGTATAGACCAAATCAAAAAGGTTCGCAAGACCATCACTCAGAGATATTTTTTATAAAAAATCCATTAATCAAAACAGCCAACAACCAGCGCAGAAAAATAGTTTGTTTTGTGTGCATTTGCAGGATACTTAGATATTCTTAGCTGTCAAAAATCTGCGTTATGAGAAAAATGACACACTGTCTGAGCCGCCATGCGGCGAGTTTGTGGCATTTTTCTCATGCCTTTAGCAGATTTTTGCCAGCTTAGAATATCTTAGTGTCCGAAACCGCACACAAAACAAACTATTTTTCTGCGCGTCCCCTTTTTCTCAAAATTCCTCCAATATCTGAATCCATTCCCCCACCTCCTGCGTTATAATTAAATGAACAGGGAAAAGGAGACAGTAATGATCACAGAAAAGCAATATCTGGAATATCTGATTAAACAATACCAGAACTTAATATATTCGATCTGCCTGAAATCCGTCGGTAATCCGTTTGATGCCGAGGATCTTACTCAGGAAGTATTTCTGTCTGCCTATAAAAACCTGTCCCGTTTTGACGGCACTTATGAAAAAGCCTGGCTAAGCAAGATTGCAGTCCGAAAATGCCTGGACTATCTGAAAGCAGCCGGGCGGCGAAGTATTCCAACAGAAGATACTTACTTTTCCCAGATTCCGGACAGGCAATCCTCTCCCGAAGATGAATACCTGAAAACTGCAGCCAATACTCACGTAGAAGCATTGTGTATGCAGTTAAAAAGTCCTTACAAAGAAGTCGCTTACGCACATTTCTGCAAGGAACTGTCAGTACCTGAGATTGCACAGCAGACAGGAAAAAATCCGAAAACAGTTCAGACACAGCTCTATCGCGCAAGGGCAATGCTGAAAAAGATGCTTGAAAGGGGTGATTAGATGCATATTGATAAAAAGGATCTAATAGAATTTGACAACGGAAATATGAACACACAAGAAGTCATTGAATTTCTGTCACATCTTGATCACTGCGATTTCTGTCTGAATCAGATGATGGAACAGGAAGACAGCAGTACGGATACCGCTCCTTCCTATCTGATGGAACAAATTCTGGACAAAGCAGACTCCGGTGAAGTACAGCTTGCCCGGGCAGCAAATAAAGCATCTCGCAAAATGCAGCTGCTCCATTACAGCCTTCAGACTGCTGCCGGTGTAATAGTTGCCCTACTGCTTTTATTCAGTATCCCCAACCTGGATTTCACTTCCTTACATCCGGATACTTCCTCTCAGATAGACAGAATATTGCCCGAGCATGAAAACGGCAGGCTCTACCAGTTCACCAGAGAACTTGGGCAGAACATTGGTGATGGCACCAGTTCTTTTATAAAATATGTCAGTGATTTTTCCAGCAAATTAATGAATGGAGGCAAATAAAAGTATGCAAAAACAAAAACATGGATTCTGGCTTTTTATCTTCTCCCTGATTCCAGGCGCAGGAGAAATGTACATGGGGTTCAAAAAACAGGGAATCAGTATTATGTTCTTATTCTGGGGTGTCTTTGCCATCGGAGCATGTACCGGAATGGACTGGCTTGTGTTTCTGATCCCGATCATCTGGTTCTACAGTTTCTTCAATGTGCACAATCTGAAATCTCTTTCTGAGGAAGAGTTTTATTCCATAGAAGATTCCTATGTTCTTCATATGGATGAACTGACAGGAGATATCAGTTCCCTGCTTAAACATCACAGAAATTTAACCGCGATTCTGCTGATTTTCCTTGGTGCTTCTATTCTGTGGAACAACCTTATGGATTTCCTCTATATGATCTTACCTGGCTATCTGGCTGATGTTATCGGTCGATTCACATATCATCTGCCACAGCTGGTAATTGCAGCTACTATCATTTTTGCAGGGATTTATATTCTCACCCGCAAAAAGGATGCATTGGGCGAAGAACACCATGACAGTTCCGATGAGGAAGAACACTACTGGACACCATATCGTCCGTACCAGCAGGATATGAGAAATGCAGAGAATGTTGAAACTTCTGCAAATACTACTGATACAGCAGATACCAACAGCCATCCTGTATCATTAAAAAAAGAAATTTCCGAAGAACTCAAGGATACTGATAGCAGTACCAATTAGCCCTGAACCTAAAATGAGATTCAGATTTGCGATTGTACATCACTCGCATATCTGAATCTCATTTTTATAGCAATTCGGAAAATATTACAAATTTCCATACAGCTATATAGTTACCGAAACTTCTCCAAAGGACAGTATTGTCTCCTGCCCATCCTCTTCCCTTACTTTCAGCCTTCCGTCCCTGCATATCTCTAATGCAAATGCCTGCCTGGAAGAGGTTCCATCTGTAATCGTAATCTGATGGCCCGGGATCATGTTATGTGTCACATAATCCGGAGATAGTTTCAGATCTGCTGTCTCTTTTCGCAGCTCGTTCACGATCATTGCTGTCAATTGATTACGGTCTGTCCGTTCTGCATCTTCTTTTGTCTCATAAAGAGCTCCTGCTATACTTCTTAATTTCTGCGGCAGTTTCTCCTGATCCAGGTAGAGATTCAATCCTATGCCAACTACCACAAACTCAATATTTCCACTTTCGAAATCTGTAACAGCCTCTGTGAGGATTCCACAGACTTTCTTTCCTTTATAAAACAGATCATTGACCCATTTAATATCTAGCTGAATCCCGCATATCTGCTTAACTGCCCTATAGACAGACACTGCTGCAGCTGTTGTGATCAGTAAGCTGTCCTGTAGGGTTCCCTGTGGTTTCAGGATTACACTTATATAAAGCCCGGCATCTGCAGGGGAATAAAATTCCCGCCCTCTGCGTCCTCTGCCTGCAGTCTGACTTCTGGCAATTACAAAGGCTCCATGTCCCGCCTCCCCTATCATTGCTTCTTTCTTGGCAGTCTGGTTTGTAGATTCCAGTTCATCGTAAATATCAATCTTAACCTCCGGATCATCCAGAAACAGGCGGATTCCCTCCTGTGACAGCCGATTTGTGTCCTTTGCCAGCATATACCCCTTATTAGGTCCTGCTTCTATGGTATATCCGTCCTCCCTGAGAGATTTCACTGCTTTCCATACTGCCGCCCTGGTACAGCCCAGCTCACCTGCAATCCTCTCCCCGGAAATCACTTCTCCCTTATACTTCTCCAACATTTCCAGCAATCTTGATTTTACCGTCATATTTTCCCCTTTACCTATATCATGTATTCTTGGCTTCTTTATTCCGAGAGTACATTATTTCATGAGTGAATATTATATATGACATGTTACATCATAATATGCCGGACAGCAACCTCAATTATCAGTCAGTACTGCAACAACTCCCGAATACAAAACTAAAAATCCCAGAATCACCGCAATCGTATCAGCAGAATGAAAATCAATATTAAAAATCATCCCACCGGCGATCATTACCTCCAGTGTTACGATCAGTCCCAGAATTACTGCCATTGTTCTGGAAAGCTTGCGGCTTTCTTTTCTTCCTGTTCTATGTGTGGTGCTTGCTGTATTTGTCATCTCATTGCCCTCCTCAGTCTTATATCGAACATATTTTCCGAACATATATTCGCTTTCAAGTATAATACCACACCTTATCCTAAAATGGAAGTACTTTTCGAACATTTGTTTGCAAAAAAATAACTGTCATGTTAACTCCTTAAGTCTTACTTAAGTTCCTTAACATAACAGTCCTCTATATCACTTACATAAACTGGGCAAACACAGATGCTCCTACAACGGTCAGCAGACCTGCCACTGCAATTGCAAGACTGCTCATGGCACCTTCTATTTCACCAAGCTCCATTGCCTTTGCAGTACCGATGGCATGAGCAGAAGTTCCAAGCGCCAGACCTTTTGCGATAGGTTCTTCTATATGTGCCAGCTTGATCACAGTCTCTGCGATCATATTTCCCAGAACACCGGTAATGATAATAACCGCAACAGTAATCGTTACTATACCACCCAGTTCCTCGGAAACGCCCATTCCGATGGCAGTGGTAATGGACTTCGGAAGAAGTGTTACATACTGCTCATGGCTCAGACTGAACAGCTTTGCAAGAATCAGCACACTGACCAGACTGGCAAGTACGCCGGAAACAATTCCAATGATTACGGCTTTCAGATTCTTTTTCAGAAGTTCCATCTGCTGATACAGCGGAACTGCCAGGCAGACCGTTGCAGGTGTGAGCAGGTAGCTGATATACTGACCGCTCTGATTATAGGTGTCATAATCAATATGCAGTAAACAAAGCACCGCTATTACTGCAATAATCGCGATCAGAAGCGGATTAAAAATTGCCATCTTAAATTTTCTTTTCAAAAGAAGTCCTGCCTCATATGCGATCAGGCTGATCGCTGCGCCAAAAAACAGGGAATTACTCATAAATTGTGTCATGATCTTTTCTGTCCTTTCTTTCTGTCCATACGAATAACTGCCTGTGTGACACGACCTGTCACGACCATTACCACAACTGTAGTGATCACTGTGATCAGAATGATCGGCACACATACCGGTTTCAGTATGCCCCAGGCTGTCAGTAATCCAACACCTGCCGGAATAAACATAACCGGCATAATCTCTATGAGAAATTCAGCTGCGTCTTTGACCTGCTCCAGTTTGAGAATGTGTGTTCCCAGCGCGATCAGCATGATCACCAGTCCGTACACACTTGCAGGTACAGGAAGCGGAATCAGTACATGTAATGCCTCTCCCATTGCAGATAGCAGTAAAATAACCCAGAATTGTCTTACGTATTTCATTTCCAGTCTCCTCTAATTGTCGTTTCCTTAGGATTCAGAAACATTTACCCGTTATTGGTCTAACCAATCTCAGTTCGTTACGTTTTTTTATTATAACGTATTCAAAATAAATTGCAAGGCTGTTTCTGTGGAAAACCCGGAATTTTCGCCTCTTTAAGTAGCATGTTTTCCAAAAAGTACAAAAAAGCTTCCGCAAATCCTGTTGCCTTTGCAGAAGCTTTTTATCATCTTATAACATTTGTGCAAAATGATACAGGAAACACATTTTTATCACCTGATCATACAGTGGTAAGCAGTGCCTCCATATCACCTTCCAGCTCATACTCGCCGGAACCGGCTGTGATAAAGATACTGTCA
>CAKRYE010000054.1 GCA_934426285.1 uncultured Blautia sp. | reverse complement strand
GGTATAGGGATTTTAATAAACGCACCTGCTGCAATCAATGCCGTAAAAAGTCCGCAATAGATCATGCTTTTTGTTTTTGTCATTTGTAAACCTCCATATGTTTTATAGTTTACCATTTTAAAGCATAGAGAATTGATTGTCAACTTTTTAATTTGTGTAGTTTACAATTTGCCTAAAAAATATATCAGATGGGAGTTAATCCCCATCTGATATTATGACCCGCCGTAAATCTAAATTAGCCTTTCATTTTCTCTTTTACATCATCCGGTACATCAATCAGACCAAACCGGTAAAACATTCCATAGATGTAAGTCACACCTCGGATATCACCCAGAGATTTGGGGCGGTCAACGACCGCTCCCATCTCTTTTATATTATGAAAGGCAAGGCGCACAGAACTCCATGCCAGACTCTTACTCTTCTCCCGGCGGTCAATCCATAGTTCTTTCGTGTATTGTCCATTTCTTCCTTTTCGTACTTCATAGGAAAATGGTAATCCGGAGTAGGTTTTAAATTTCACTTTCTGATAGAACAGAACCACCTCCCACAGATGCTCCTCTGTCGGTTCTGTCCTCAACTTCTTTACGGCACAGTATCTGCGCTGCCGCTCCGCTTCTACGCTGACTTTCGTCATCGGTGCTCTTTTTTCTTCCATAGAGTTCCCAATTATCAAGAAGCTGTTCAATCAGCTTTGTTCATCAATATAGCAAAAAATGTATCAATAGTTATTTACTGGTTTTACCTTTTACTGAAGACCAGCTGCTGTATATTTTTTTACCATTTGTATTATACTTATATGAACGTATCTTGTAATAATAGGTTTTACCTTTCTTTAATTTGGAATTTGTATATGTTACAGTAGAACCCTTCTTTATCACTTTGATTTTTTTGTAAGAACCCTTTTTACCGGTTTTTCTGTAAATTTCATAACCTTTGGCATCTTTTTGCTTTTTCCATGTAATGACCAGTTTGTTTTTGGATTTGTTGGAAATACCGGTTATTACAGGTTTGGAAGGCTTACTGACAGAAGGAACCGGTGTAACTGCAGGTTTCGGAGTACCTGAAGGAAGCGGAGATACTGCCGGAGTTGCGGTTGGTTTTGGGATTACAGTTGGCATCGGGGTTGCAGTTGGTGTTGGGGCAGCTGTAGTAGGAACTGGAGCTGTAGTTGGCTTTGGTGCTACAGTTGGTTTTGGAGCTGTAGATGGCTTTGGAGCTGCAGTTGGTTTTGGTGCTACAGTTGGCTTTGGAGCTACAGTTGGTTTTGGAGTCGCAGTTGGCTTTGGTGTTGCAGTTGGTTTTGGAATTGTAGTTGGTTTTGGAGCTGCTGTTGGAACTGGGGTAGCCGTAGGAACTGGAGTAGCCGTAGGAACCGGGGTAGCCGTAGGAACTGGAGTAGCCGTAGGAACCGGGGTAGCCGTAGGAACCGGAGTTGCCGTAGGAACTGGAGTAGCCGTAGGAACTGGAGTAGCCGTAGGAACCGGGGTAGCCGTAGGAACCGGAGTTGCCGTCGGAATCGGGGTTGCAGTTGGAACCGGTGTCGCAGTCGGAACCGGAGCGGCAAGTCCTTCGACGGTAAATGTAAACTGCTTGGCTTCACCGGATGCCTGTACAGTAACCTTCTTACCATTCACAGTCCAATCCATATGATTTAGTGCATAAGCAATAATTCCGTTCTGGATGCCGGATATACTTGGCGGATAAGCGGCATTATCAGCAGCAATGGTAAATGTCGTTTTTCCGGCATTCAGATTTTCCTGGATTCGGGTAATATAGGCTTTCGCCCAGAGTTTGGCATCCCCTGATCTGACAAAATAATTGTCTGCCAGACTTGTGGAACGAGTCCCATAACCACTTTGGGTATAGATTTTACTATGTCCGGGATGTGCAATAGCCATAAGCTCATCGGAAAGACCAAAATATAACCGGCTCTGGTCAAAATTATACCACTGATCCTTAGAATCATCCCAGGTACAATCCACCTGATACCACTCTCCGTCAAGCTTCATGGCATTCCATGTATGACCATCATAGGTATCTCTTGTTTCTGCATTTTCAATGCCTGCTGCTGTCAACAATCGTGAATAAGCACTTTCATAAGCCTGACAGGTACCCAGTCCCCGTGTCAAAGCACTTTCTGCTGAAGAATATTTCAGTGAATTATCATAATCCAGCTGCTTCAGAAGCCAATCGTGGAGCCACAGTGCTTTTTGGTAATCTGACCCATCTGTCTGGCTGCTGCATTGTGCAACGGCTGATGATATAATTGAATTCACACTGGGATAATTAATATCAGAAACAGAAATAAATGTATTGGAACGTAAATAATAAACGCCGGCATTTTTATCCATAAGATAAAATCTGAAATTATAAGTACCGGAAGCAGTCATTGTAAAAGTAAAGTCGTGAGAACTGCAGGCAGCGGTATAGCCCATCCACTCACCTCGACTGGGATCAGCAACGGATTCGTACTGAAATACTCCTGGATCAGAATAGGATGGCGCGTCCATGCGGAATAAATAATTGCCACTGCCGCCTTCTGCGGAAACATGAAATACAGTGGGCTGCCCTAATACGGGAGCATTCCATTCGACTTTTAATGTGACTCCATTAGAACTGGCTGTGTTACTGTAAGCATATGCAGACTCTCCCGCATTCGGAATTACCATATCATCTGACAGACTTAATTCAGATGTACTGCCATCACTGAATTCCTCCATTTCATTCACTGGATCTGAAACCTCAGCATCATTCTGTCCATAGCTTATGACAGAACCAGATAAAACACTGGTGGATGCAAACGCAAAAACAAGAAAATACGCCAATAGTTTTTTCTTCATACAATTTCCCCTCTCAAAAGTTTGTGGAAATTATTATACTATATTGGACAATATTCGAAAAGAGATTTTTTACGTAAGGGTTGAATTTTTATTTGTAAAAATCTTCCAGTGTTATCAGATGAACTTCACCGCGTTTCTGTGCCTGAAGAAGTCCATCCGTAAATCCGCCCTTAGAGAAAATATAATAATGATAGTTGTTGCCTTTTCCGAAAACGGATGCATAATCTTTGATTAAATCAAGTTCATCCATGCCAATTTTCTCATTTCTGTACTTACATGAACCAATGATATAGTCCTTGCCCTCAACAGGTGTTCCAACAATATCAATTTGTACCTGCTTTTTTTTCTTTGAGTCTGTCCCCCACCATTGACCGATTTCACTTAGCTCAATGGGAAGGTTGTCCGAATAATAGAGTAGATAATCCTGACACATTTTCTCAAAAATCAGCCCCATATAATCTGGCAAATACTGTTTTACAGCATACGGATAGATTTTTGCGATTCTGCCAGAGTCAATGGCACTCATATTAACTGGCACAAACCGATACCAGAACCGGAAAAAGTTATCAGCCAGAAGATAGATGGTTTTCTTGCCTGGTTTTTCTGTAATTGGAGTTTCTTTCTTCGCAATTCCAAGGTCAATCAGTGTCTTCAGATATTTTGATACAACAGAATTCTCCTCACCGACTTTCATCTTAATATCGTTCATTCGGGAAGCGCCCTCAGCAATCGCTTTGATGATTGCATTATAAATGGCTGGTTCCCGAAGCTCCTGTTTCAACAGATTTCCAGGCTCCTCATACAGATAGCTGGAACGGTCAAAGAAGTTATCTAACAAGGCTTCATCCACACTATCTCTCACATCCAACTTGTTGATATAGTGTGGAACTCCTCCCGTAATTCCATAAATCAGGGAATTATCTTCTGGGGATAGATCCGGGTGGAACACAGCCGTTTCCCTATAGTCCAGCGGTTCAATCTTAAACTGGCCGGTACGTCTGCCATACAGAGGACTTTCCTTTCCAAGTACCTGATTTTCCATGAAACTCATAGAAGAACCGCAAAGAATCAGATACATCTTAGATTCAGTCCATTTGTGGTCAATGATGTGCTGCAGCATTGCTGAAATGGCCGGTTTTGCCTTTGCGAGATACGGATATTCGTCAATAACAAAGACGATTCGTTTTTCCATTGAAAGTGCTGTTAGCTCATCCAAAGCAGCATCGTAGGACCTGAACTCCGGTACAGATTCCATATCTGGCCGCTCAAAACTCATGATTGACTTTGAGAGGGCCTCCAGATTTTCCTTTCCTGTCGTATTCAAAGCAGAGAAAAAAATAGTAGGCTTATCCTTACAGAATTCATTAATCAGTGCTGTTTTCCCAACACGCCGTCTGCCGTAGATGACAATACATTCAAACTTATCACCAGCATACCGCTTATTCAGTTTACGAAGCTCATCCTCACGGCAATAGAATTTACTCATCCGTCCACCTCCGATAATTATACTCGTAAGTTAGTAACTCGTGAGTCACTTTCTTGCGAGTATAATAAATCAGATTGATTGCAAAGTCAATAGTTTGTTAACTTACCAAAATTTTACAACTAAATTGAGCTTCTTTCTCCTGATGTGACAGAAAGTTTGAGTGTCTTATAAAAAATATTTTTCAATCAGACATTGATGCTCCTTGGTGCCTTTGTCATAATTGATTCCTACAAGCAGAATCTCACCCGTGTAGTCCAGAATTGAAGAAGGATATTTTTTATCTTTGATTTGCATCACGGCAGTCTGCGCATTTTGATTCCATTTTAACTCCACAATCAACGCCGGATAGGATGAACTGTATTCAGGCTTAGGGATAAAAACAAAATCTGCAAATCCGCGTCCTGTGGGCAGTTCCCGGACAGGTTTAAAATAGTACTGCATTGCACTCAAATATGCAATGGTCAAAACACTACTCAGCGAGTTTTCATTGTTATACTGAATGGAGGACGCATACTCATTGTGGATTTTTTCAATCTGCGCAGCAACTGCTGCTCCATTCATATCCAATGTAGCATCAAGTAATTGCTCTGAATTTTTCTGGAATTCCAGCATCTCGTTCCAATGCCTGCTTTCAACAGCAGCTGTAAGTTCCTGTCGAATTTCTTCGTTCGGCACAAAGGCAGTCTTTAGCTTTTGGTTATATCCAAGATAGCCCAGGTGAATCATGTAGGTTAACACATCATCCTTGCTTTTAATACTTACCGTATCATTCTTAAAGGTCATTGTGTTTACTTTAACTTCTGTACCGGAAATCATTTCAATGATGGCTGTTTTTAATCCATCATAATTCATATTGATCAGCGGAACAATTGCATCATAAGAGGCAGTTTCTGACCAATAGCTCTTGAATTCCCCCTGAAGCATTACACTGACAACTGCTCGCGGATTATAGACTTGATAATCCCTCAACAGATATCCATCATACCAACGTTTTACCTCGTTGAAATTCTGATGATATTCTTCTGCCAGTTTCTGCACTTCCTCTTCAGTAAAACCGACATAGGGTGCAAGACTGCCCGCACTCAGCATAGAAAACTCATCAAAGTTGTTCAGTGCTGATTGTGTTTTTTCTCTTTTTATAGGAAGAATACCAGTAAGATATGCCAGTTGAATATACTTTGTGGGTTCTGTACCTTTGAACATTCCCCGCAGGAAATTTATATAATCTTCCTGTGCCTTTTTATTGGATGCTTCATCACGGATAAGTACATCCCATTCATCAATGATGACAATAAACTTCTGCCCCATTTTATCTTTGATTCTTGAAAGTGCATCTGGCAAGCTAAATACTTCAAGGGGCAGAACACCCGGATAAACTTCCCGTAGTTCATCCAGAACCGCTTCCGTGACATACTTCACTACATTATCGGCATCATCGCAGTTTGCCAAAAACCACTGAATATCAATATGGATCACATCATATTTATTGAGGTGCTTTTTGAAATAGGTATCCTTGCTTATCCTCAATCCAGAAAACATCTGCTCAGAATCTGCTCCCTTACTGTAATATGCTGCCAGCATGTTCGCCGCATAAGATTTTCCGAACCGACGCGGTCGGCTATTGCAGATATAGGCATTCGTTGTATTGAGAACGCTGTTTGTGTACTCAATCAAACCAGTCTTATCCACATATATTCGGGAGTTAAGAGCAACCTGAAACGCACTGCTGTCTGGGTTTACAAATCTTCCCATGCTTTTCAGACTCCTTTCCGGAGCTGTTCCTCAAGCCCGAGGCTACAACTCTCTTACTATAGTTTGATTTTATCATCTGACAGAGCAAATAGCAAGTTCTCGGATTTGGCATTGAATGTTTTTCTTTCAGAATGGGCGTTTGTAACGTCCAAGAAGTCTACCTGTTTTTCAAGCCTTGTTTTTATAGTCTCTGCCTGATTAAGATTTGCAAGATTCACAGTTAATTCCTTCTCCATCTTAGAAGTATCTGCTACACTTCCTATTTTTTGCCTGAAGGGCTTTTTTAAGCTGGTCCTCCTTTGTCATTCCGGGAATAATCCTTGCTAACTTCAGTCTTCTGCTATCTCTACTATTTCAAATCCACAATCAGTCAACATTTGTTTATCAGCTTCACTTAAAGGTGCACTAGGTGGATTTGGGATTCCCAATGCCAGTAAATGTTTTGCTCGCGAAAAAGCCACATATGCTAACCGGTGAGCTTCACTTATACCAGTTTCATTATGTTGAAACCAATCACGCCAGTGAGCACCTGAACTACTTGCAGATTTCGTATAACTCGATACAAATAATACAGAATCTAAGCTCATTCCTTTGCATCCATGAATAGTTTCAATAGTTATCGGTAAATCATGATTAATTGAGCTTGAAAAAGTATTTATAACTTTTTCATCTGTCATTCCACGGCGAATCGATTTTAGTTCTATTGTATGCGATGGTATTATGTCAATATTTCCCAAACAACTAGCCAATGTCTTTTTCCAAGCTGACCATGTCTTATTTAAATCAGTTACAGTACTATCCGCTATTAATTTTTTCTGCACAGAAACAATGATTGCATTCCATTCTGCGGACTCCAATTTTTCAGGCTTATAGAGATTATTGGAATTACCGTGAACTTCGTTTGCAAAGAACGCTCTTTGAATTGCTCTTGCTAACAATCTTGTACTCTCTCGAAAACATTCTAAACTGTCATATTTTCTTAGATAAACAAAATGTGCAAAATCTTCAATCGTGTTTATTGTTCCAGTTGTTGCCTTTTTTCCAAGTATCGTATTTTTTACAGAATTATTTCTAACGATAATCCTGCTTTCATTCATCAACAAACCTTCTTCATTTAAAATATTTGAATAGCAATTAATCAATTTCTGTACTTGGTTTTTCTTATAAAGAATAGCAATAAGTGGTCTTGAAACAATTAACTCTCGTTTTCCTACTATCGAAGATTGACTTTGAATAATTTTTATGGAAGCATCTACAATCTTCTGATTGCTTCTATAATTCTCATTAAGAATCATTTCTGAAAGACCATTATTACTGATAAATTCTAACGTATCATTTATGTCTATCTGCCTGAATTCGTAAATTGCCTGATTCAAGTCCCCGATCAGATGAATAGCAGTCCCATGTTGATGAAGAACTTGTAGGATTTGCAACTGAGCATACGACAAATCCTGACATTCATCGACTATAACCACAGGAAAACGTTTGGAAACCAAATCAGCTATATCAGAATTGATTAGGAGAAGTCTATACGCTAAATGATCAACATCTTCGTATGTAAAGAAGCCAGACTTCCATAATTTTTCCTTTGTTTTACACAAATCGTTTTTCATATAGCTTCTTGATGTGTATGCGCTGTCAAATTCAGAAACAGCCCCTCTAGCATTTCCACTAAATATGAATTTTTGCGCTTTAATATTCCAATGATAAGCATTTCCCGGAATATTGTGTAATTGCTGCCCATAGCTATATTTTGTTTTAAACGCGTTTAAAAACTCACTACCACAGTCAGAATCTACTATCCGAAGGCTTGTATCTGCTTTCCCATCACATCCATTATGTGCAATCTTATATAAAAATGGATTCGCAATGTACCCATGTAACCAGCTAGTAAATGTTCCTATATAATGTGGGTAACTAACACTTTTAGAAGAGTACGACGAAATTCTGCTTTTCATTTCATCTTCTGCTGAATTAGTAAATGTTAATACCGCAATGCCTGAAGTGGTCGCAGACCAACGTTCAAATTCAACTGCACATTTTACACCAAGTACTTCTGTTTTGCCACTCCCTGGACACGCTTTCAAATAAATACTAGAACGTATATCAACATCTATATATGCATGCTGTTTTTCACTCAAATGTAAAATATTACAATACCCATCATGTTGACATTTGCCACACAGTTTCCCATCACATTCCAGAAAATTTGTTACATTGTCCGACTTTTGACATAAAAGTTTTCTCAGAACTTCTACACTCATGCTCGTTCACCTAACATTAGGATAAAACTTATTGCATTGTTTATATATTCAGGTACAACAAAACCGGAATTGATTCGCTCTGCGAGTAACTGCGCAAAACGTCCTTTACCCATATAGTTTGAATCAACTTGTTTTAGAATAAATCCAGCCATTTTTGTATCATCAATTGTTTCACCCGCATTTATCTTCGCAATATAATCTTCCATATCCCTTTTATTGCTTCCGTCTGTAGGAATCTCTTCTATGAGAATCTCCAACATCATTTTTGCATTATGGCGACTTTCCAACGCTAAATCATACTCAAATGTTTTTCTATTAATGAACACGCGGCAGTTCTCAGTCATATTCTCAATCTGTTTTGCATAGTATAACTGGGGATTATTGCCTTCTGTATGATCATCTTTCGACGGATAAACATTTGTTTCTGGATCATTATCTGTAATAGCCACACATCTTGCTTCAATTTTCTTTGTAGCAACAAATTCATCACTGCTTAAAACATCTTTATGTATTAAGGCGTGAACCCGTTCCTTATAATCTTTCTTTGTCTCTCCATCTTTTTGATTAGGTATAATAACGCTATATCCGTTATAGAGCTGCATGAAGTATGGAAAATATATCCCATTCATATTTATAACAGAAATACCAGCTTCCTCAAGCGATGTTACTTTTGTCAGACCATCTTCATTTTGCTTTCTTAGATATACTTTTGCCAATTCAGGAATCAGAATAGCTTCTGCTATCCCCTCAACAAAGATATTGCCCTTAGAGAAAAATAAAGCCGTCTTCGTTGCATCCAGCCACCGATTAAGAAAGCCTGAAGCCGATTTATCTACGCCACATTCAATAAGCGGTGTAATAGAAATGCCTTCTTCTGTTTTATATAAAGCAATAATGCTTTCAAAAGGCACACTTGCAGCCAACAATGAAGAGTGAGTTGTGATAATCACCTGAATATCAAATTCTGTAGCCTGTTTTTGTAAATACTGTAATAACTTAATCTGAAGTTGTGGATGAAGGTGCGCCTCCAATTCCTCAATGAGCAGAATTCTCGGTGTTGTGTATCTATCCTTCAGTCCCTCAAACTCAGCCAGAATCGTAGCTATATAAATGAGATTGTTGTAGCCCAAACTATTCTCTGATAAACTCCGAAATATGTTTAAATTACTGCTGAAATCATCAGAAAACAATAATTGTAAAGACTCTATGATTCTCTCATACGACAATATGTTGAATCGTATTTGAGTTTTCTGCCCATATACATTTCCTACAGCACTCATAATACTAGAATTAATCAATTCTGTCGCATTTTTGATTTCCGACTCATTTGCTGCTTTTTCATTAAACTCTTTAAGATCTTGCTCCAGAGGCATCAATTCATCATTTTCTCTCTTTGACTTGAGATCATCTGCAGATAAATTAGCAATAAATCGTGCCAAGCGCGAGCCTCGACCAGTTCTTAAACTGCGCTCCGCATCCCTTAAGGCTGGCAAATACACACATTGAATATCATTCAACGGTTCAATATCAAAGAAAGAATTAGAAGAATTCCCACCCCATCTTTTTTGTTTATAATTGTTTCTTCTGTTAAGTGTTCGCTGAACTTCAAAACTAAGCTTAGCATTAAAGTCTTCGTCCAACCAGGACAAGTACTCGACTTTCTGTGCTTCCGTCAAATTTGAAAATACGCCTGAGATAAAAAGACTTTCTGAAGACTTCTTCTGGGATTCGCAAAACACAGAATAAAAATCGTCTTCTGTGATTCCTCTTCTTGAAAATTCAGTTTCTCCCAATAAAGCGCGGATAGCATCTACCACAGAGCTCTTTCCAGAGCCATTCTCACCGACTAACAAATTTAATCCCTTTGAAAAAGAGACTTCTACTGCATCAGAAAACATCCTAAAATCTTTAATTGAAATCTTTGATAGATACATGCTGTTCCACCTTCCTCAGAATAGTTATTGTATGTCATTCTTCCTCTCTGCTATCGTTATCCGTTTTCCCTGTATAAAACTGAGAATCTCCTCATAACTTTTTTCGCTTCCTGCAATAGCTTTTAAAATTTCTTCATTCAGAATCGCTTGTTTCTTTTTATGCAGGTCTTCCAGTTTCGCTGTCAGCGGTCATACTGTTCACGGTTCCGGCTGATTGCCTTCTCTGTTTTGTTATTTTCTATTCAAGTGTTTCACTGTTCATGTTTCTTGCCATCACTGTACTCCCTTCAAGATTTTGCTGATATGTTCCGCACGATATTTCACATGATTCCAATCTATGTCTCTTGTAGAGTCTGATTCTTGCGGTTTCTTATACATATTTTTTAGATGCTATTACACTTTTTCAATTATGCACTGATGCTTTTTACTTTTCTTGTCATAATTAATTCCCACAAGCAAAATATCACCGGTATAATCTGAAATCGAGGATGGGTATTTTCTGTCTTTAATCTGCTGTATTGCCGTTTGTGCTTTCTGGTTCCATTTCAGTTCAACAACCAATGCAGGATAAGTACTTTTATATTCAGGCTTAGGGATAAAAATAAAATCTGCAAATCCGCGTCCTGTAGGAAATTCACGAACCGGTTTAAAATAATACTGCATGGTTCCCAGATAGGCAATGGCTAATACGCTGCTTAATGAATTTTCATCATGATACCTGATGACAGAAGCGTATTCATTATGAATTTTCTCAATCTGTGCAGCAACTGTTTCGTTATCCATATCCAGCGTTGCATCAAGTAAAGTCTCTGATTCCTGTTGGAACATAAGCATTTCATTCCATGACTTACTTTTTACAGCATTAGTCAGTTCCTGACGGATTTCTTCATTGGGAACAAAAGCAATTTTTTCTGTCTGATCATATCCAAGATATCCCAGATGGATCATATAAGTCAGTACATCATCTTTACTTTGAATATTAACAGTATCATTTTTGAATGTTGCTGTATTAACTTTGACAGATGAGCCGGAAAGCATTTCTATGATCGCTGCTTTCAAGCCATCATAATTCATGTTGATAAAAGGCACAATCGCTTCATAAGAGGCTGTTTCCGACCAGTAACTCTTATATTCTCCTTTCAGCATTACGCTGACAACAGCTCTGGGATTATAAACCTGGTAATCTTTCAGCAGATATCCATCATACCATTTCTTTACCTTATCAAAATCCTGATGGTACTTATCTGACAGCTTTTGTACTTCAGCTTCCGTAAATCCGATATACTGCGCCAGAATACTTGGACTTACCATGGTAAATTCATCAAAATTGTTTAAGGCAGACTGAGTTTTTTCCTTTTTAATTGGCAAAATACCTGTAAGATATGCAAGCTGAATATACTTTGTAGGCTCTGTCCCTTTGAAAATACCACGTAAGAAACGGATATACTCATTCTGGATATCCTCTTTTGCAGCTTCATCACGAATCAGAACATCCCATTCATCAATAATCACAATAAACTTTCTGCCAGTTACAGTATTGATCCGTGCCAGTGTCTCTGCCAGGGAATGATTCTCTGCCGGAAGTACATCAGGATAATATTCTCTCAATTCTGAAATTGTCTTTTCTGAAATATAAGAAACAACTTTCTCAGGACCATTGGCAGGCCCCATGCACCATTGAATATCCCAATGAATCACATCATACTGATTCAGATGCTTTCTGAAATCTTCTGCCTGACTGATTTCCAGCCTGGAAAACATTTCTTCTGAATTGCATCCTTTGCTGTAATACGCTGTAAGCATATTTGCAGTAACAGATTTTCCAAATCTTCTTGGACGACTATTGCATATAAAAGCATCTGTTGACCCCAGAACACTGTTTGTATAATTGAGGAGTCCACTTTTATCAACATAGATCCTTGCATTCAAAGCTGCCTGAAATGCCAGATTATCAGGATTAACGAACATTCCCATATTGACACACATCCATTTCTTTAAATAATTGCAAAAAAGGTTTCAAATTATCAGAACTCTTGATGAGATAATGATAACATGAAACCTTTTTTGCGTAAAGCGGTATATTGGATTTGCATCATGGGGACCGCTTCATATTTTATTTTTATGCACATCATAGGGCCTGACATTGTGGTCTTGTAAAAGGCTCATAGTTTGTCACTGTCCAGCAGAAGGCAGATGTTGCAGAACTATACTTCAGTCTAGAATGCTTCATCAGGTTGAGGAGACGGTAAATAGCAATCTTAACTTCGATATGTTGATTAGAACAACTTTTATGATTTCTTTAGAGAACTTTAAGGACGTGTTTATTCATTTTATTCGTACCTCATAGGGTCTGACCTTTGCGATTCGCAGTTGACAACTTCACCAGTGTATAACATGATGAGGTCTATGACACCGTAGGAATGTGTGAAATCTCACCATAGCGATAAACCCACATGTTGCCTTCCCAGAGACCCACTTGGTCGGC
>CAKRYE010000053.1 GCA_934426285.1 uncultured Blautia sp. | reverse complement strand
AAAACACCGACTGCAGGATATCCGTATCCTTTCAGGAGCACAGATACAAAGCTTTCCTTATCAATACCCATGGCAATCGCTTTACGCACTGCAGGGTCAGATGTTACAGGACTTTCAAAGTTCATCCACGCATAGAATGCACGACTTGTAGCTGTACTGGTAAATGTAAAGTCCTCATTTTCAAATAAAGGATAGCTTGCATATGCCATACCATAGGCAGCATTGATCTCCCCTGCCTGAAGAGCCATTGCCAGTGTATCACCGTCAGAAATTGTACGGACAGTGATCTCATCCACATTTACATCTCCGTTCCAGTAGTTTTCATTTTTTACAAGATTAATATGATCATCTGTCACCAGTTCAGTGGCCACATAAGGACCTGTACCGACCACTATCCCATCATCACTGACACCTGCCTGCATATCAATAATACATCCATAAGGGTCACTGAGATAATTGATCAGTGCAGGCTTCGGTTCTGTAGTCTTTATGGTAACAGTATTTCCATCTGCCTCGATGGTATCAATACAAAGATCTCCTGCTGCGCGCTCATGATTGGCAACCAGAGCCTCCAGACTTTCCTTTACCGCCTCCCCGTCACAGGCACGTCCATTGGAGAACACAACTCCGTCATTCAGTGTGATCTTCCAGGTCAGCTCATCAATATTTTCATACTCTTTTGCGATCCATGGCTCTATTTCCATGGTATCGGAATAACGGAAAAGAGTTTCCCCTACTCCATAACGGATACACGCCCATCCTGCATAGGCATTCTGAGGATTAATATCTGCCTCTTCATTTTCCGCATTAAAGGTGGTATCGCCAAATACAAATGTCTTTTTGTCTGCTGCCAATGTTGGCATAGCTGTCGCTCCTACAGCCAGCCCCAGGGCAATTGCCATTGCCAGAAGTTTCTTTGCTCTCATTTTCTTTCCTCCTTATGTTTTCAATATTACTTATCATAAACGACTGTTCTTCGGATCCAGATAGTCACGGACTGTATCACCTAACAGATTGAAAATTGCCACAGATATAAAAATTGCAATTCCAGGTGATAATACTACCCATGGATATGTCTGGATCATACTTCGTCCGCTACTCATCATACTTCCCCACTCAGCCATGGGAATCTGTGCTCCCAGTCCAAGAAATGACAGGCCCGCAAGCTCCATCATCATGGTTCCGATGTCAAGCATGGCTGTTACCAGAACAGGTCCCAGCATATTTGGAAGAATATGTCTGATCATAACCTGACCTGAATTGTCACCTGCCAGTATGGCAGCATGAATATAGGGTTCCTCTTTTAACGCCAGAGTCTGCCCTCTGGCAATACGTGAATATTTCGGCCAGCTTACTACTGCCAGTGCTATAACAGCATTCTGAATGCCTCCCCCAAGAATAGCTGCAATCGCCATGGCAAATACAAGCCCTGGGAAAGCAAGACATACATCTGAAATCCTCATCACAACAGCATCTGCAGCTCCGCCAAAATATCCGCAGCATACACCCACAGCTGTTCCCAGCACAGCGATCACTGCAACCAGGATAAAGGTAGAAAAAATACTGGCTCTTGCACCACTTATCACTCTGGACAGCATATCTCTTCCATATGTATCTGTTCCCATAGGATGCTGAATACTGGGCGGCTGAAGCGCACTTGCCAGATCCTGTGCATAAGGGTCATATGGACAGAGATGCTCTGAAAAAACTGCAAGTATTACAAGCCCTATTGCCAGAATAAGAAAAAAGACCAGCTTTTGTTTTATATGGTTTTTCTTAATCTTCTGCACACGCACTGTCACATTTTTATTCTGCTTTTCGCTCATTGTTTCACACCTCCCAGACGGATTCTCGGATCCAGGAACCGGTATGACAGGTCTGTAAGCAGATTTACCACAACATAGATGATTGCCATCCACATAACATATGCCTGAATAATAGGATAATCACGCATGGAGATGGCATCTACTGCCATCTTTCCGACTCCATCCCACATAAAGATGGATTCTACGATCGCAGTTCCTCCCAGCAGATTTCCCACTGACAGCATCAGCAAGGTAATGATAGTTACCAGCGAAGCCTTCATAATACTTTTCCAAAGAGTGACAGAAAACTTTACTCCTCTTGCTTTCGCTCCTGCCACATAGTCTTTGCTTAATTCATCCAACACAGTTGCACGGACCTGTCGCAGATACTTGGCTGACATGGCAATTGCCAGAGTGATCGCCGGCATTGCCACACTCTTTAAGCTTACATCTTTGGATATAACTGGAAAAATCCTCAGCCTGATAGCAAGAAAATACATCAACAGCAATGATACAAAAAAATTAGGAAGACTGTTTCCTATAAAGCTGCATAAACGAATCAGATAATCCATAATCGTATTCTGTTTCACTGCTGCCAGAATTCCCAGAGGGATTGATATGATGATGGTCAGCAAAATAGATGTCACTGTAAGAAGCAGGGTTGCCGGAAGCTTTGATATGAACGTATCAAAAACCGGGAGACTGGATACATAGCTGTTTCCCATATCTCCATGAAGCAGTTTCCCAAGCCACACAAAATACTGGGTCAGAAATGGTTTATCCAGCCCCAGCTGTTCTCTGGCTGCATTTAACCTATCTTCTGATACAATCTGTCCTGTATTTTCCATTTTTTGTGTTACCACATCGCTCCCGGCAATCCGCATCATGCCATAAGATAGAAAAGTAATCGCAAACAAAATGGGAATCAGCTGAAGCAGTCGTCCGAATGCATATTTTCTCATTTGATTATCTCCATTTTATAATTTTCCGGAATTATACTCCTAATTAGCCACCATTCAGTTTAACAAAAGCAAAAATAGCCCACAACCCACCCTGGGGGTTATGAGCTATTCTTAATTTGAATATGTATCTTTATTTTTGGAATAGGTGTTTTTGAAATATCAGCAATAATTTAAAACAGCTATCCCCTTTATCCTAAACTATGTTATACTATAAGAGCTGTCGAACCTCCAGCAGGAAGGAGGTGAGTTTCATGGAAGAAATTTTTACTTCATTTCTTGTCTCTGTCATAGCAGGCGTAGTTAGCTACTACATATGCAAATGGCTGGACAGCAGACATTAGACAGCAACAGTCTAAACGGAACAGCTCACCGTAACGAGCAAGAAAGCCCTCAGAGCGGCAACTCTGAGGGCTTTCATTTCGCTTCATGGAAATTTCACTTCATTTCTTAGCTACTTTTAGTATATGCAAAATGAGCTAAAAAGTCAACTGCAATTTTTACTAATGCTTCGGCAATCTGCTCTTTAAAAATTCTACAAGCTCTGCCACACTCTCATCCATCTCTTCTCCTTTGTGGAGTATAAATCCAAAAATCACTTTACTGTCTCCAAGATCCAGAGGAATTCCCGGTGTAGTGCCTTCTTTGTTTTCTGACAGGTAACTTCCGCTTATATTTGCCACCTTGCTGTTCTTCAGCATTTTTTCCATAATATAATCACTGTTGGTCAGCACGGAAATGTCAATGTCCTTCCATTGGAATGCATCTTCTTTTACAGCACCGATGTCAAAAAATTCATCCTGATAATTCTGTATAAAACGGATTCCTTCCAGGTCTTCCAGTTTTGCTCTCTCTTTGCCGGAATTGTAAAGCTCTGTCAGTCCTCCCGGATACAGCATTACATCTGTTTCATAGATGGGTTCGAAATGCATTTTGTTTTTTGACAGTTCATACAGGAAATTTTCCTTCTGCTGACTGAGGATATATACAAAACCAATATCATCCATATAATCCCGGACTCTTTCCATTACGCTTTGTACACCTGCTGTTGTCACCTGAAAATGATATTTTTTTTCATAGGTTTCATTATAAAAGTCTACAAACTGATTGGCAAACCAGGAGCTGGGATTTAAAGATATCCGGATCCATTTTGTCATTCCGCTGGATGCCATGTTTTCCAGAACATCTACTTCATTTATAATTTTCGACGCATATTCATAAATCTTGTGCCCCTGTACTGTCAGTCTGATTCCTCTTGGCAGCCGTTCAAAAAGCTGCATTCCCAGCGTATCTTCCAGTCCCTTAATCACCTTGCTGACACTGGGCTGTGTAGAATACAGATTTTTCGCAGCATCACTGAATGAACCCGTCTGCGCACATACTACGAAATACTGTAATTGTTTTAAATCCATATAGATTTTGTCTCTCTTTCTGTTTTTATCTGTCATTAACCCTTTTTTCTGTTTTGAATTTTATCTCTGTACATTCTGTGATCTGCCATAATGCGGATATCTCCAATCTCAGGGCTATGCTCCGGATAAATAGCATAGCCGCAGCTTGTGTCTACATGCAGCATATGTCCTTCTATCACAAAGGGCGCGTCAATTGCATTTTTTATTCTTCTGACCATCATTTCACAGAATTCATCATTTATATTGCCCTCCTCAATGATCAGTGAAAACTCATCTCCCCCGATCCGGAAAGCATAATCTGTATTTCGTATACATTTACGCAGTCTCTGGGAAACCTCCTTCAATAATTTGTCTCCCATATCATGTCCATACGTATCATTAACCGGTTTAAACCTGTCCAAATCCAGATAAAACATGGCAAATTTTTTATGCAGCTTTCCATTTCTTTTTAATCTTTCGGAAAGATAACGCTCATTATAAAGTCCGGTCAGTGCATCCGTATTTGCCAGCTTCTCAAGTTCATGCTTCTGCCCGATATCCTGAGCGATCAACATTACTTTGGACAGTATACTGCCTTTCCATTCCACAGGTATCACTGACATTACTTTATAAGAAGATCTGTCAAGAGTACAATATTCAAAGGTATACAGATCATCCTCAGACATAATAACCTTTCTCAGATATTCCGGTGAGAGAATATTATCCATCTGTGTATTTATTTTTTCCGTAAGTACCACATACTCTCCGGACATACGCTGAAGAAGTTCCCTGTAATCACCTGTAGGATTATAATAAGACTCATTGTTCATCTCATAATATTCGTATATCCCGCTGTCCAGATCACAAACTGCAAAACGCTCTACAATCCTGGTTACTCCCTGAATAAACTGATCCATGGCAATGTTCTGCTTTAACATCGCTCTGCGTTCTTTTTCCGCATTTTTCGAGTCCGTTACATCACGAAGAAAAATCATGGCGTGTCTGACTTCTCCGTTCTCATCTGTATCTCCCTCCATCACTACATTCCGGATAATACGCTGCTCTCCATCAAGCACTGCTTTACATTCCTGACTGAGTTCCCCTGTGATTTTTCTGAGTTCTTTCATAATATATTCCCGGCTGTAAATCTGCGCAACTGCTTCTTTACTCTCAGGACAGACATAATTATCAAGAAACATCTGTATCAGTTCATCCCATGTCCGGCTTTTGTTGAAAATTTCCTGAAGCGAACCCTTTACTTTCATAGATTCAAATGTATTTTCCTGAAGATCCACATAATATTCACACAGATTCATATCTGTAAAAGCCCGGTGAAAAGCAGCCTCCCTTGCTTCCTGATTCCGGGCAAAGTGATCAGATCTGGCAGATAATACCCATATTGACCGTCCTTTATTATCCCTGGCATCTGCCTTCATAATCCTTACCGGTATTGATAAACCTTTACTGTCTGTCAGATACAAGATGCGAGAACCCTGTAAATCGCGAAGTCTTTCCGGTGAAAATATATGCTTTTGCTCATTACAGACCACACTGAGCATAGAACCATCTGATGCTTTCATAAATTCATCAAGGTCATCCCACCCCAAAAGCTGCAGAAAATAGTTACTTACACTCCAGATTGTCAGCTTCTCATCATAATAACCGGCGACTGTTCCCACCGGATCATTCTGTTTCAGTACATATTCAATAGCTTCCTGAACTGAAGGATTAATATCCGTATCTTCATTTGCGACATATATTTCAATCTTATTCATTTTGTTAAGCATACACCTATGCTCTGACATGATATTCTCAACCTTTCTTTCAAGCGGATATTCGCAATCCGCTTCGCTACTTGCTCATAACCGAATAACTGCTTATTGCTTTTCTCAATTGAAGAAGGGGACTTACTTGATTCGGTTAAAAAAAGAGAATAATGCCCGCTACAATACAACAAGACATTACTCTCTGTATAAATGCAACTGGCTGCCATTTTACAGGCCCTTTAGTTTTGCGCCGCAGCCTTTCGACTGTTTTGCCGATAGTATCTGTTAAATTATACAGTTGTCGGCACACTGGTTTTATTCACAGATACATTATATATATATTATATTTTCAATTTCTTATTACTGTTTACCGCTAATATTTCCTGCACCGCTGTTTATTTGTTACTGTTTCCTCCGTTCTCAGTAACGTTTATACGCTTTGTAAACACTAATTGCAATATATTATTTGCATATCCCCTGAATAATGTCAACTGCTATTTTCCTTATTTCACAAAATTTATTCCAGATTGCAAATATCAGACATTGTATTTTTCATAATTTATAGTAATCCTCTAGAGCGTGTCTGAAAAAGGCTTTCTGCAAGATGTGCGTCACAATTTGTGGGATATTTTGCCCAAATTCAGCCAAAAAACAGGTCCAATATCTTATAATCAAAGATACAGGACCTGTTTTTATCATCTGAAATTCAGCCTGCAAGATTCAGCATTTTTAATAAGAACAGCCAGCTCAGGCCATAATAGGTAATTACTGCAACAAGGTCATTCACTGTTGTGATCAGCGGACCTGATGCTACTGCCGGGTCAATATTGATCTTCTTAAAGAACAATGGAATACAGGTGCCTACTGCACTGGAGATCAGCATTGCCAACAACAGTGCCACACCGATACATCCGGATACTGCATAGGAAAACAAAAGTGTTTTTCCCTTAAACAGATAAATATACAATCCGATCAACGCAAAAGACAGAATTCCAAGAAGTCCACCATTACACAGACCAATTCTCATTTCTTTCCATACAAGTTCCAGTTTCTGCTTACCTGTCAGAGATTCATCCATCAGCACACGAATCGTCACAGCCAGAGACTGGGTACCCACATTACCTGCCATATCAAGGATCAGGGACTGGAAACACATAATGATCGGAAGTGCAGTCACCACCTTCTCAAAAATTCCTACTACCGAGGAAACTACCATTCCAAGTCCCAGAAGAATAATCAGCCAGGGTAGACGTTTTTTCATACTTTCTTTCAGTGGCTCCTTTAAATCCTCTTCTGCTGTCAGACCGGCCAGCTTCGCATAGTCATCACCCATCTCATCATCAACCAGGTCAATGATACTGGCAGATGTGATAACACCCAGAAGCTGATTATCGTTGTCAAGAACCGGAATGGAATCCTCAGAATAATCTTTCAGTTCTTCGATACAGTCATCAATATTCTCTTCCGCATATACATATGGATAGGAAGTCACCACCAGATTCTCAAGCAGATCATCCCGTCTGGCAATGATCAACTCTTTCAGATTAATTGCTCCGTAAAATTTCTGCTGCTCTGTTACTACGAAAATAGTGGAGATATTGTCATTTTTTGCAGCCTGTTCGATCAGACTGCTCATTGCCTGCTTAACTGTCAGTTTATCTGTGATCACAATATAATTTGTTGTCATGCGGCTTCCGATCTCATCCTCATCAAAGGATGCGATCATCTCCACATCACGTCGAACCTCAGGTTCAAGCAGATCGATCAGTATTTTTTTCTTTGTTTTTTCAACTTTATTTAATACATCTGCAAGAGCATCTGTCTCCATTCTGGATAAAATGGCTGCTGCTTTTTTTACATCCATTTCATTCAGATACTCTGCTGCATTCTCCTCATCTGTATATTCAAAAATATCAGAAAGCATATCTGTGTCCAGAATACGGTACAGCTTGTATCGTTCCTGTACAGTCAGAACCGGCAATACATCAGCCAGGTCATTCTCATGATAATCCTGCAGTCTGGCTGCCATAACAGCCGGAGATGTGTTGCTGCGGATAATCTTCAAAATTTCTTTTGAATAATCCTGTACTCTTTTTTCCATCACTTTTTCCTCCGTTTTTTTACATAAAAGTACACAAAAAGAAAGCAGTCTGTTACACTTGTTATGTTTACTGCTATCTTCTCTATACATTTTCCAGCACAACAAATGAGTAAGTTCTGTCATCACTTACTCTTGTCCTCTGTCAAATATGTAATTGCATGATTCGGGGGATTTCATAATACAGGATAAGATATAAAAAGACGTGGTAATATATGACTACAGCAGAACAGAAGGGCTGCTATACTCATATACTCTTTTTATTTCAGATCCTGTGCTACTACTTCGCCCATGAGAATCGCAATTATCCATTCTGTTCCACCTGCCTTTTCTTAATTATAAATTTGTTCAAACTATTATTATTTTTCTTCTTTTTATAACTGTTATATTACAGATTTTTATAAAAAGAAACATTGCATTTCAGTTATATTTTGAAATGCAATGTTATTGTAACCGCCTCACACTGAAAAAGCAACCCTGTTTTCTTATTTTTTACATTAAATTTTGTTAATATTAACGTAATGACAGGTTTGCTTCTTTTGCAGACAGATGTTACAATAAAATCACTTTATCAACACTATATTTCACATATTCACAGGAGAATATTTTTTATGTCATTTATCAGTGCTTTTGATGTAATGGGGCCGAACATGATCGGCCCTTCCAGCTCACATACCGCAGGTGCGGCACGTATTTCCTATCTTGCCCAAAAGATGCTTGAAGGTCCGTTAAAAAGAGCTGATTTTATTTTGTACGGTTCCTTTGCCAGAACTTACCGCGGACACGGTACAGACCGTGCCCTGCTTGGGGGGATCATGGGCTTTTCCACAGATGATATGCGCATCCGGAATTCTTATGAGATTGCCCGCGAGAACGGTCTGGAATTTTCTTTTACTCCAAATGAAACAGAAACAGATATCCATCCAAATACTGTAGATATCTGTATGGAAAATGAAAAAGGACAGAAAATGACTGTACGTGGTGAATCTCTGGGTGGCGGCAAGGTCCGTATTGTAGAGATCAACCATGTACAGGTAGATTTTACAGGCGAATACAGTGCTGTGATCGTGATCCATCAGGATACCCCGGGAGTTGCGGCTTATATCACAAAATGCCTCAGTGACCGCAGGATCAACATTGCATTTATGCGCCTTTTCCGAGAGGGAAAAGGTGATATTGCTTACACCATCGTGGAATCTGACGGCAGACTTCCGGAGGATATTGTCCCTGTGATCCGCGAAAACCCTAATATTCACGAAGTTATGATCGTACAGATGTAAGGAAGGAGGATTTTCATTATGGACTTTAAAAATGCACAGGAACTGCTCATACTCTGTGAAGAAAAAAATCTTCCTATTTCAGAGATCATGCGAATCCGCGAAATTGAACTTGGAGAAACAACCGCTGAATCTGTGAAAGAAAAAATGACCCGGGTACTGGAAATTATGAAAGAGGCCGCACGTTCTCCCATCCACAAGCCGGTAAAATCCATGGGTGGTCTGATCGGTGGTGAATCCAGAAAACTAAGTCTGCATGCACAACAAAAAAAGGAGCTCTGTGGTGATCTCCTTCAAAAGGCAATTACTTATGCCATGGCTACTCTGGAAACCAATGCCTCCATGGGACTGATCGTGGCTTCTCCCACTGCCGGTTCTGCAGGGATTGTTCCCGGACTGATGCTTGCAATGCAGGAGCATTATCATTTCTCTGATGACAAGATCATCCAGGCATTATTTAATGCAAGTGCTATCGGATACCTGGCAATGCGAAATGCTACAGTGGCAGGTGCTGTAGGCGGATGCCAGGCTGAGGTTGGTGTTGCTTCTGCCATGGCAGCTTCTGCTGCTGTGGAACTGATGGGCGGTACCCCAAAAGAATGTACTTATGCCGCATCTACTGTTCTTATGAATATGCTGGGCCTGGTCTGTGACCCGGTAGGCGGTCTGGTAGAATATCCTTGCCAGAACAGAAATGCTGCTGGTGTAGCCAATGCAGTGATCGCTGCTGAAATGGCCCTGGCAGGGATCCCACAGCTGATCCCATTGGATGAAATGATACAGACTATGTTTACAGTAGGCAGAAAGCTTCCTGCTGAACTGCGCGAAACCGCTATGGGCGGATGCGCAGTCACACCCTCTGCATGTGAAGCATGTCATATATGCAGATAATCTGTTTCATCATTTTTGCTTTCTATTCTGGCAAGTGTAATTGCCTATTACATTTGCAAATGGCTGGATAGAAAATAGCAGCTGGTAGTCAGCCTAGGGAATAAGCCACCCTGCCAAAACGGAATAGAAAAGCCCCAGAGTTCGCACCTCCGGGGCTTTTTGCTGTGTTACTAATGAATTAGTTTCATCATTTCGCCTATCGGCATTATAACATATGCAGATTTTGAAATCAATATGCATATGACTCATTTCTTCAATAAAACCAATTTTCTTCATCTGTTTTCAGTAATGCATCCTTAGCCAGCTGGTCTGCTTCTTCATTGTAGTGATTGCCCGTATGAGCTGCTATTTTACAAAAAGAAATCTTTACTCTCTTTCCTGCTTCCTGCATATGAGCAGCGTATTTGCTGGTCAGAGGTGTTTTAGCTCTCCACACACCTGTCACCCACTTCTCTACCCCTTCATAATCATAGCGGATTTCCACAGCCGGATATTTATTTTCTATGGCCCAGTTTACTGCAGTCATAGAACCAAGCATCTCTCCTGCCACATTTCGGATTGCGACTCCTGCAGGGTCACTGCCACTTCCGGATTTACGGATTTCCTGTCCGTCCGGTGTAAGGATCACACAGCCAAATGCATATCTGCCAATACTTTTCTCAAAGCTTCCGTCCACATAGGCAATGACCATATTTTCAGGTACCTCCACGATTCCCGCCGCTTCTTTTACTTTATCACCGGATACATTTCCTGCAGTCTCCATGTTCAGAAAAGCCAGTGCTTCCTCTTTCTCTGTAAATCCACGAAACTCAGCTCCGGAATATCCGCTCACTGCCTTCTGGCACTCCGCCCATGTAGCAAAAAGTCCTGTTTTATGTCCCTTGCGCACTGCATATATTTTCTTCTTTGCCATAAATCCTCCTGAATAATCCATATTGTTAACTCGAATTACTTTACCATTTTGATTAATACTATATAGTCTTTCTTTCTATCAGGCAAGTTATATAATAAAAATTCCTCAAAAAAATCATAATAGTATAGGAATTTACAAAAAATTCAAAAGATAACGAAAGAAAAATGAAAAGATATATGATAAACTGTTTTTACTAACCGATAAAACAAATTTATATATGAATTCTATCGGTATCATACAGTTCAGATAGGGGGATATCATATCGGATGAAAACAAATTATAACAGAACACTTCAGGCCTGTTTTATTGGATATGTAGTGCAGGCTATTGTCAACAACTTTGTTCCGCTGCTGTTTCTTACATTCCAGAGCAGCTACGGAATTTCTCTGCAGAAGATCACACTTCTGGTTACTTTTAATTTCGGGATCCAGCTTCTGGTAGATCTGGCATCCATCGGCTTTGTAGACAGAATCGGATATCGTGCATCAATGATCCTGGCACATGGGATGGCTGCAGCAGGGCTGATTCTCCTCACTGTATTGCCAGAATGTCTGAGTGATCCATTTGCCGGACTTCTCATAGCAGTTATGGTCTATGCTATTGGTGGTGGTTTATTGGAGGTACTGGTAAGCCCTGTTGTGGAAGCCTGCCCTACAGATAATAAGGAGAAAGCAATGAGCCTTCTCCATTCTTTTTACTGCTGGGGACATGTGGGGGTGGTACTTCTTTCTACGTTATTTTTCCGTATTTTCGGTATTTCAAACTGGAAATATATGGCACTTGTATGGGCCTTGATTCCTGTTATAAATGGAATTCTTTTTACCAGGGTCCCATTTGCTCCGTTGCTGGATGAGGGAGAAAAAGGGATGACTATGGCAGAACTTTTTAAGAAAAAAATCTTCTGGGTCCTGATGCTGATGATGCTCTGTGCAGGAGCCAGCGAACAGGCTGTAAGCCAGTGGGCCTCTACTCTGGCTGAGAAGAGTTTTGGAATCAATAAGACCATTGGTGATCTGGCAGGTCCTATGGCATTTGCAATTCTCATGGGAAGCTCCAGGGCATTTTACGGAAAATTCGGAGATAAGATCAATCTGGAACGCTTTATGCAGTACAGTGCTATTCTGTGCATGATTTCCTATCTGATGATTGCATTTATCCCTGTACCTGCGCTGGGGATTCTTGGCTGTGCAGTCTGCGGTCTGTCTGTTGGTATCATGTGGCCGGGAACCTTCAGTATGGCAGCCGCCTCTGTAAAGCGAGGCGGAACAGCCCTATTTGCGCTTCTTGCCCTTGCAGGAGATGTGGGATGTTCTTCCGGACCAACTTACGTGGGGATGATCTCAGGAGTTTTGAACGACAACCTGAAACTTGGCATCTTTGCAGCACTGGTCTTCCCTGTATTGATGATAATAGGAATTAAGATGATCGGAAGACTGAGAAAATACGATTAAATATATAATTTTTCCTTTATTATTTTATAAAGCCTTATAATACAATTCCACAATATCCTGCTTTCTGGAGGATCTTGGATTTACTGCAATATTTCCGCTCTTCATGGCGTCATCTGCCATGGCATCGATCTTGCTTTCAATCTCCTCATTAGAAATCTCTTCTCCCTTCTTTGCCTGGCGGATGGCTGTGGTCAGGTCTTCCGGGATTCCGATATCTTCGTTTAATT
>CAKRYE010000052.1 GCA_934426285.1 uncultured Blautia sp. | reverse complement strand
CAGAATGCAGCAGGTGCAGGTGCGGCAGGCGGACTTGGATTTGCATTCCTGAATTATCTGGATGGAGAGCTGACGCCCGGAATACAGCTTATTCTGGATGCTGTCCATATAGAAGATGAGATGAAGGATGCAGATGTGGTTGTAACAGGCGAAGGTTGTCTGGATCATCAGACTGCTATGGGGAAAGCCCCGGTCGGTGTTGCAAAGCTTGGTAAGAAATATGACGCAAAAACCATTGCATTTGCAGGAAGCGTTACGAAAGAAGCGGTTGCCTGCAATGAAGCAGGAATAGATGCTTTCTTTCCAATTGTACGCGGAATTTCCACGCTGGAAGAAGCAATGGATCCGGACACTGCAAAAGCAAATATGGCTGCAGCCGCAGAGCAGGTGTTCAGACTGCTATAGAAAAAATAATCATATAAGGGAGAAACCATATGACATTAACACAGATGAATTACATCATCACAATTTCCGAAACCGGTTCATTGAATAAAGCTGCGGAGGCGTTGTATATTTCCCAGCCTTCTCTGACCAATGCAGTGAAGGAACTGGAGAAGGAGCTTGGAATCATTATATTCAACCGCAGCGGCCGTGGTGTGACACTGACCAATGACGGGACAGAATTTCTGATGTATGCCCGTCAGATATATGGACAGTATGAGAGTGTGGTTGAAAAATACAGTGAGGGTGGTTCCTATAAGAAGAAATTCGGCGTTTCCACCCAGCATTATTCTTTTGCAGTAAAAGCATTCGTGGATATGGTGCAGAAGTTTGATGTGTCGGAATATGAATTTGCCATCAGGGAGACAAAGACTGCAGATGTGATCAGTGACGTCAGCACCATGAAAAGCGAGGTGGGAGTACTTTATCTCAGTGATTTCAACAGAAAGGCACTGTTAAAGCTTCTCCACTCCGCGAATCTGGAGTTTCATCATCTTATTGACTGTCAGGCATATGTATATTTGTGGAAAAATCATCCACTGGCAAATGAGAAATCTATCAGCTACAGCCAGCTGGCTAAATATCCCTGCTTGTCCTTCGAACAGGGAGATAAGAGCAGTTTTTATCTGTCAGAGGAAATTCTGTCTACCAATGAATATTCCAGAACAGTTAAGGCTTCAGACCGTGCAACTATGCTGAATCTGATGGTAGGACTTAATGGTTATACCCTGTGTTCCGGAATCATCTGTGAGGAGCTGAATGGCAGTGACTATCTGGCAATTCCCTTCGAAGGGGATGAGCAGAACCAGAACAGTGATATGGAGATCGGTTATATTACCAGAAAGAATTCCATCCTCAGCAAGGTGGGGAATCTGTATGTCTCTTCATTGAAGAAATATCTGGAGCAGAATACTGTTTCTGCGGAGTAATATAACCTGTATATAATCTCACATATCTTTCCGTATATTCTGCTTCCTATATTTCTGCGGGCTGCAGCCTTTTACTCTGGAGAATACCTTGGCATAGTAGTTGGAGTCTGTGAAGCCGGATTTCTGGGCGACTTCCATGATGCTGTCATCGGAGCTGAGGAGAAATTCAAGGCTCCGTTCCACCCGGTATTCCTGCAGAAATGTAAACAGGGATACGTTCATGTATCTCTTGAATAACCGGCTGCATTCGCTCTCGCAGAGGTGGATTTCCTCTGCGATATCTTTCATCTGGATTTTATTCATGTAATTGTGTTCCAGATAATCCATAATCTCACGCATACGGTTGCGCTCCAGTTTGCTGTGTTCCGTATAGGGGAGGTTCTCCGGAAGATTCTGCAGCATACAGCGCCACAGCTTCTGCAGAGTTCCGGTGATATCCAGTTCATAAAATTCTTTTTTCTCTTCATACAGAGTTATGATTTCTCTTACATATTCGGAAAAAACTTCATGCCAGGGCTGCGAATAGTCAATGTAGACTGCAGGAAGGGAGAAGTTGTGTAAAAATGGCTCCACATATTTCCTGCGCAGGATACTTCCGTAGGAACCATAGATGATCTTTGGCAGAAAAGTGATAGAAACATATTTGCCGTCTTTCATATCTTCCATGAAGCCTGCGTGGAGTACATTGGCATTTCCCAGAAGGATATCTCCTGCTTTCATATGATAGGTACACTGGTTTACCTTATAGAGAATCTGTCCATCCAGGACAAGGGTGATTTCTATCTCAGGATGCCAGTGCCAGAGAAAGGAGCCGGATTTGTAGCCGGAAAGTTTCTCGTAGCTTACCAGCAGCGGAAATTCATCACTGCCATGTTTCTTCAGTTCTTTCTGTGAGCCGTCGGTTATGATCTCTGCCATTATATATGGTCCTCCATTGAGAATGTATGATGATCTTTAATCATCCTATCTTATAGCAATTCCGGAAAATATTGCAGACAACCTGCTGCATCAGAGAAAGACCGTTATGCGAAATTGCTGTTGATGACTTATATAATACATTGTACACTTATATAGATATAAACGCAAGATTTTACTATTTTCCCCTTAGATTATCAAGGAATTTTATGACACAGCAGGGTATACTTTAATCCAAGAGTGTAGCTGATAAGGCTGCTCCCAAACTTTCATACACATATTCCCGTCTGCCGCTGGTTTTCACACCTGCACTGCCACTGTAAACCGTGAAAATTGTCAGTACATAGTACTCATAAAACTATGTATCAGCGGTCAGACCGGAAAAATGAACGGAGGATTTTTACAATGAATATTCCAAATAAAAATGAATTGACACGTATTTACGGCGAAGCAGAGAAATCAGCAGCACGTTTTCAGGCTGTAGCTGATCACTTCGCAGAAATTTACCATCATGATACAGCAGAATTTTTTACAGCACCAGGAAGAACAGAGATCATCGGAAACCATACAGACCATAATGGCGGCCGCGTGATCGCAGGTAGCATTGATATGGATACCATCGGTGCAGCTTACCCCAACAACAGCAGTGTTATCCGTATCACAAGTGAAGGATATGACAAGGAAGTTGTTGTAGACATCAATGATCTTGCCAGCGTACCGAAGGCTCAGGGAACCGTATCTCTGGTAGCAGGTATGGTGGAAGCTATTCAGAAATTCGGTTTTAAAGTAGCCGGTTTTGATGCTTATGTGACCACAAATGTAATCCGCGCAGCAGGCGTAAGCTCTTCTGCATCTTTCGAAATGCTGGTATGTTCCATCATCAATTATTTCTTTAATGATGGTGCAATGACATATATCAACTATGCAAAAGCAGGACAGTATGCTGAGAATGTTTACTGGCTGAAGGCTTCCGGATTAATGGATCAGCTTGCATGTGCAGTTGGCGGACCGATTCTTCTGGACTTCTCAGACAGAGAGAATCCTAAATATGAGAAAGTAAACTTCTCTTTCCATGATTATGATCATCATCTTGTAATCGTTAATACAGGAAAAGGTCATGCTGATTTAAGTGAAGAATACTCTGAGATCCCTATGGAAATGAAAGAAGCAGCCAAGGCAGCAGGAGCAGAGCTTCTCTGTGAGACAACTCTTGACAAAGTACTTGCAAATATGGACAAGATTGATAATGACAGAGCAATCCTCAGAGCGATTCATTTCTTCAAAGAGAACGAACGTGTAGAGAGAGCTGCAAAAGCAGTTGAAGAGAAAGACGGTGAGACTGTACTGAAGCTTCTCAGTGAATCCGGAAAATCTTCCTGGGAATTACTTCAGAACTGCTATCCGATCAAGGCATATACAGAGCAGAAGATTTCTGTTGCGCTTGCTCTTACAGATCTCTTCCTTGAGAAACTGGGCAAAGGTATCTGCCGTATCCATGGAGGCGGATTTGCCGGTGTTATCATGTGTGTAGTACCGGAAGAAGAGACAGAGAATTATGTTTCTTATATTTCTGGATTTGCAGGAAAAGAAAATGTATATCCGATGAATATCCGCGCAGTTGGTGCAGTGCATATTGAAAAATAATATGCTGTTCACTTCGTTCACAGCAATACGCTTCGCGATGCACAGAATTTATGCTAATCGCATAAATTCGCGCAGTATGTCTCGGATTTTCTGTGACCTTCGCTCACAAAAAATACCTCGCGGGATATTACCAATAAAATAAATAGTAATAAAAATAATCTGCTAAGAAAATTCATTGCACATCAGGTCTGAACATGGTAAGCTGAATATAAATGAAAAAGGCTTTTATTATCTGGAAAATATGATAGTCAGAGAGGTAATTTTATATGATAGATGTACATGAGATCAGTACACATTGTACGCGCAGTGAATTTGTAGGCACAGCAGTTCTGGATACTATTGGACTGGTGATTTCCGGAATTGATGATACTTTGCTTAAAGAGATGAACGTAGGAACGAAGTATCATTGTCTGGGATTGTTCAGTTCCCGTACAGGGGCAGCAGGGCAGCTGACTGCCATAGATGATGCAGTAAAAGCAACCAACACGGAGGTTCTTTCCATAGAATTACCAAGGGATACAAAGGGCTGGGGCGGCCATGGTAATTACATTGTTCTTGGAGGCTCTGATGTTTCCGATGTGCGCCATGCCATAGCCATGGCACTGGAGCTTACCAATAAATATGCAGGAGAGGTATATATCAGTGAGAGCGGTCATCTGGAGTTTGCCTATTCCGCCAGTGCAGGACAGGCTCTGAATAAGGCTTTCGGAGTACCTATGGGAGAAGCATTTGGTTTTATGGCAGGTTCTCCGGCTGCGATCGGACTGGTAATGGCAGATACTGCAATGAAGTCTGCATCCCTTTCTATTGCAAGATATATGACACCTGACAGAGGAACCAGTCATTCCAATGAGGTGATACTGGCTGTTTCCGGAGATGCCAGTGCTGCAAAAACAGCAGTACTGAATGCCAGACAGATTGGTCTGGAGCTTCTGATCGCAATGGGCAGCTACCCGGAGATCCCCGGGGTGCCGTACTTATAAATAATTCTTGACTTTTATTATAACAGTCCGTATAATAACCAACGGTAAATTTAAAATACAGATATTTGGTATTATTGGAAACGGTACATCCTCCTGGATGGTTATGAACAACACAAATCTCTAATTTATGTTATTCACATACTATCTAAGGAGGATTTTTTATGCCAAAAAACAAGTTTCAAGAAGTAATTTTTACGATCATCATGGTATTTGTGATGGTTTATGCCATGATCTGCTACAACATTGTGCTGAACACAGGAGCAATGACAAATCAGACGTTTCTTTTAGCTTTCCATGAACTGACATTTATGGGGCCAATTGCATTTGTTCTTGATTTCTTTCTTGTCGGTGGTATTGCCAAGAAGATTGCATTTGGTATGGTGGATCTGAGGAGAGATAATCCTTTTCATCTGGTACTTGCGATTTCGGCAGTATCTGTAGCTTTTATGTGTCCGTGTATGAGCCTTGCGGCTACTTTGCTGATCAAGCATGCTGCAATAGATCAGATCATTCCCACATGGCTTCAGACAACGGCAATGAATTTCCCGATGGCGTTCTTCTGGCAGATTTTTTATGCCGGTCCGCTGGTTCGTTTCATTTTCAGAAAGCTTTTTCCTGAGAAAGAAATGGAGAAGGCTTCTGTATAAAAAATAAGAAACTGTAAAAATAAGAAACAAAGGCGCTGCTGCATTTGCCAACCAGGCAATGCAGTGGCGCTTTTTTTGAAAAATCATTCTTGTTAGTGTGCTGATATTTGTAAATTTGTATTTATATAGTTTTAAACTATATAAAATTATAAAAAGTAGGTATAAGCTATTACGTTGACATTTCCGGAAACTACAAATATACTATTATTCATATCAAATAACTATGAAAAGAGAACGGAAAAGATGCCCCCATAAAAGAGGTTGTCTGATATGTTGTATAAGTGTATAAAGGAGAGTGCCATGAAATTTCAGACCAGATTACTGCATGGAAAATCCGTGCAAAGTTATGAAGCCGGAGCTACAGTGCCGGCTATCAGTCAGTGTAATGCTTATTCTTATGAATCATCGGAGCAGCTGGAGAAGGTTTTTCAGAACCGCGCACCGGGTTTTGCCTACACAAGGATAGGAAACCCTACAGTGGATGCTTTTGAGCGAAGGGTAAATGAACTGGAGGGCGGAATCGGAGCGATCGCCTGTTCCTCCGGAATGTCTGCAGTTACCCTGTCTCTGCTGAATATTCTTCAGTCAGGAGATGAGGTGATCGCCGGAAGCAGCCTGTTTGGAGGTACTTTGGATCTGCTTCATGATCTGGAGGCTTTCGGTATTATAGTGAAGTTTATCCCAAGGGTAGAAAAAGCATTGATAGAACCGTTGATTTCAGAAAAAACCAAAGTGGTATTCGGAGAGATTATCGGTAATCCGGGACTGAATGTAATGGATATAAGAGAAACCGGGGATTTTCTGCATGAAAAAGGAATTCCTCTGATCGTGGACAGTACCACGGCAACCCCATATCTGATCCGGCCACTGGAATATGGTGCAGATGTGGTAGTACATTCTACCTCTAAATATATCAATGGAAGTGGTGATGCCATCAGCGGAATTATTGTGGACGGAGGAACCTTTCATTGGGATCCGGAAAGATATCCGGGTATGAAAGAATATGCCAAATTTGGTAAATTTGCTTATCTGGTAAAGCTGCGTAATGGAATCTGGCGGAACATGGGAGGCTGTCTGGCTCCTGTGAATGCTTATCTGAATATTATCGGAATGGAGACCCTGGGACTGCGTATGGAGCGGATCTGCAGCAATGCGCTGGCTCTGGCCCAGGCGCTGGAGCAGCTGGACGGGGTGACAGTGAATTATCCGTTGTTGGAATCAAATCCTTATCATAAGATTGCCGGAGATCAGTTTGGAAACAAAGGCGGCGGGATCCTGACGATACGTGCTGGTTCCAGGGAGAGAGCCTATGCAGTGATCAACAGGCTGAAATATGTAAAGATTGCCACCAATATCGGTGATGTGCGGACTCTGGTGATCCATCCTGCATCTACGATCTATCTTCACAGTAACCGGGAAGCCAGGGAAGCGGCAGGAGTATTTGATGACAGTATCCGTGTCAGCGTAGGAATTGAGGATGCAGAAGATCTGATCCGGGATTTCACAGAGGCAGTAAAAGGTCTGTGAAAAAATGTATTTATTTTCAGATAGTTATTGACAAAATATGTCAGGTGGTGTAATATCATACAAAACCTAGCAATAAACTATGAAAATAAAAAAGACCTTATAGATTTATCTTTAAAATAAAAGGCGTTCTACAGGAGGGAAAGAGAAATGGCAGATTATGCAGCATTAAAAAAAGGCGGATTCATGCGCCAGAAGCAGAAAAATAATTTTTCATTAAGAATCCGCGTAGTTGGCGGACATCTGGATGCGAAACAGCTTGCAAAGGTAGCTGAAGTTTCAGAGAAATACGGCGAGGGCTATGTACATCTTACTTCCCGTCAGGGTGTGGAGATTCCTTTTATCAAGTTAGATCAGATTGATGAAGTGAAAGCAGCACTGGCAGAGGGAGATGTGGTTCCGGGTGTATGCGGACCAAGAGTTCGTACCATCACAGCCTGTCAGGGTGCAGCCATCTGTCCCAGCGGATGTATTGATACCTACGCACTGGCAGAGGAGCTGGACGAGAGATACTTTGGACGTGAGCTTCCACATAAATTCAAATTCGGTGTTACCGGATGTCAGAACAACTGCTTAAAAGCAGAAGAGAACGATGTAGGAATCAAGGGCGGAATCAAAGTGGCATGGCAGGAAGAGAAATGTATCCAGTGCGGTGTCTGCGTAAAAGCCTGTCGAGAAGGTGCCATCACATTAGAAGATGGAAAGATTTCCGTTGATTCTTCCAAATGTAATTTCTGCGGACGATGCACCAAAGCCTGTCCTACAGATGCCTATGATAATACTCACGGATATATCGTTTCTTTCGGAGGAATCTTCGGAAACCACATCAATAAAGGAAAAACAGTGATCCCGTTTATTGAAGACCATGAGAAATTACTGAAGGTCTGCGATGCAGCCATCAATTTCTTCGAGAAGAATGCGAATGCCGGTGAACGACTGAAATTTACCATCGACCGGGTAGGCGAGGACAAATTCAATAAAGAAATCCTGGAGGCATATGAAAATGAGTGAAATTAAAATTGATGATACTGTAGATATTACAGATGTTGTATGTCCGGTAACCTTTGTAAAGGCAAAGGTAGCGCTGGAAGAGCTGGATGAGGGACAGATCTTATCCATCCGTATGAATGACGGTGAGCCGGTACAGAATGTACCCCGAAGTATCAAGGAAGAAGGACATCAGATCCTGAAGCTGGATGACAACGAAGACGGAACTTACACACTTTATGTGAAGAAAGTTGAAGACTGACAGGAGCGGATCATGGCAGATAGATTAAGTGGTGAGACTTTTAAGGAAAAAGCTTTCCAGTCTGGAAAACTGACACTGATCGATTTCTATTCTGACAGCTGCGTACCATGTAAAAGAATGGTTCCGGTGCTTGCAAAGCTGGAAGAGAAATACGGTGATCAGATTTTTGTTGGAAAGGTAAATGTAGCTTATGAGCAGGAGCTTGTAGAGGAATATAAGGTTATGTCAGCACCTACACTGATCTTCCTGAAAGACGGAGAACAGATCCAACGACTGACAGGGGCAAAGAAAGCTACAGAACTGGAAGAGATTATTGATCAGAATTTATAAGAATAAAGGAGAACAGATGTTATGGTTATCACAGTAGCAGGAGATAAAAAAGAAGTAAAAGACGCAATCACAGTTTCAGAACTGATCGTACAGGAGGATGTAGAAACTCCTCAGTATGTAACTGTATCAGTAAACGATGACTTCATTGATAAAGCAGAATTTGATACTTATGCATTAAAAGAAGGGGACAGCGTTGAATTCCTGTACTTCATGGGAGGTGGAAGATAGTGGCATTTACAAATGAGCAGCTGGAGCGTTATTCCAGACACATTATTCTGAAAGAGGTTGGAGCAAAAGGACAGAAAAAACTGCTCAATTCCAGTGTCCTGATCATCGGGGCAGGTGGACTGGGTTCACCGGCAGCCCTTTATCTTGCAGCAGCAGGTGTGGGAACTATCGGAATTGCAGACGCAGATGAAGTAGATCTTTCCAATCTGCAGAGACAGATCATCCATGCAACAAAGGATGTGGGAAAACCAAAGGTTCTTTCTGCAAAAGAATCTATGGAAGCCATCAACCCGGATGTGACAGTAAAGACTTATCAGACTTTCGTAGATTCTGAAACGATCATGGATCTGATCAAGGATTACGATTTCATTATTGACGGAACCGACAATTTTCCGGCGAAATTCCTGATCAACGATGCCTGTGTTATGGCAAAGAAACCATTCTCTCACGCAGGAATCCTTCGTTTCCAGGGACAGCTTATGACCTATGTTCCGGGAGAAGGACCATGTTACAGATGTGTATTCAAAGATCCGCCGCCAAAGGACGCCGTACCTACCTGTAAACAGGCTGGTGTCATCGGAGCAATGGGAGGTGTGATCGGAAGCCTTCAGGCAATGGAAGCCATCAAGTATATTCTTGGAGTTGGTGATCTTCTTACAGGATACCTTCTTACCTATGATGCGCTTACTATGGAATTCCGTAAGATCAAGCTTCCGCAGCATGTAAAGAACTGCCCGGTATGTGGAGAACATCCTACAATTACCGAACTGATCGATTACGAGCAGGCAGAATGTGACGGAATTCTGTAAGGAATGTCTGGTACAGCGTGAGACCTGAGTGGATATGGAACAGTCTGTAGATATTTTCTGAAGAACTGAATCAGGAGAGAGTAAATTATGATTACAATGTCAAAAAGTGACTACGAAATAATTTTAAAGCATGCCAGAGAAAATCTTCCGGAAGAAGCCTGCGGGCTGATCGCCGGTAAAAAGGACGGCAAGGATAAATCCATTGAAAAGGTTTACTGCCTGACAAACATTGATCATTCCAATGAACATTTTTCACTGGATCCAAAAGAGCAGTTGGCAGCAGTTAAGGATATGCGTGCAAATGGTCTGGTACCTCTCGGTAACTGGCATTCCCATCCGGAAAGTCCATCCAGACCATCAGAGGAAGACAAGAGACTGGCTTATGACAGCACAGCAAGCTACATGATCCTTTCCCTTATGGACAATGAGAATCCGGTTCTGAATTCCTTCCATATAGAAGGAACAGAATCTGAGAAGGAAGAACTTGTATTGCTGTAAAATCCCAAAGAAGAGACTGAAAAAGTCATGGAAATGCTCAGGAGATGAAACATGATCAGAAAAATATTTGCATTGAGTCTGGCGGCTGTGCTGGCACTGACACCGGTACAGGCTTTTGGAAAAACAGTATCTATCACAAATGTTTCCTACGATCCTACCAGAGAAATGTTTGAACAGTACAATAAAATATTCGAGGAGCACTGGAAGGAGAAAACCGGAGAAGATGTGGAGATCACACAGTCTCACGGTGGTTCAGGGAAGCAGGCACTGGAGGTAGCCAACGGACTGGATGCAGATGTAGTGACACTGGCACTGGAATATGATATTGAATCCATAGAGAACGCAGGGCTGATCAAGGCAGGATGGATAGACAACTTCGACAATGACAGTTCTCCCTATACATCCACCATTGTATTCCTGGTTAAGAAAGGAAATCCCAAGAAGATTCAGGACTGGGATGACCTGACAAAGGATGGGGTAGGAGTGGTAACTCCAAATCCGAAGACTTCCGGAGGTGCCAGATGGAACTACATGGCAGCATGGGCTTATGCAGATAAGAAGTACAACGGAGACGAGACACAGATGAAAGATTTCATCAGGAAGCTCTATCAGAATGTAGTAGTCCTGGATTCCGGTGCGAGAGGTGCAACTACTTCCTTCGTAGAAAACGGACAGGGCGATGTGCTGGTAGCGTGGGAAAACGAAGCCTATCTTTCTATGCGTGACTACCCGGATGAGTACGAGATCGTTACTCCAAGCGTCAGCATTCTGGCACAGCCCACTGTAGCAGTGGTGGATGAGGTAGTAGACTACAGAGACACAAGAAAAGTGGCAACTGAGTATTTAAACTATCTGTATTCCGATGAAGCACAGGAAATTGAAGCAGAGAACTATTTCCGCCCAACCAATGAAGAAATCCTGAAAAAACACAGTGATGTGTTTGATCTGAGCGTAGATCTGGTAAATATCAGTGAATACGGGGGATGGGATGAAGTGCAGAAAAAGCACTTCGCAGATGGCGGAATTTTTGATGAGATCTATGAGAGATAAAGAGTCAGACAGGGAAAATGCCGACTGACACAACAACAGGACCGGAACATACGAGACGAGAGAGGTGGTAATTGATTATGAAAAAAAGAAATAAACCAGTGATTCCAGGATTCGGACTCTCCATGGGAATTACCATTTCCATATTAAGTCTGGTGGTTCTGATCCCACTTGCCAGTCTGGTGATCTACACCGCGAAATTAAGCTTTAAAGATTTCATCGAAACTATCACAAGAGCCAGAGTACTGGCATCCTTTTACACCAGCTTTATATCTGCTTTTGTAGCAGCAGTGATAAATGGTATCATGGGAACCATCCTTGCATGGGTGCTTGTGAAATATGAATTTCCGGGCAAGAGGATTATGGACGGAATGATCGAACTTCCTTTTGCGCTTCCCACAGCAGTTGCAGGTATTGCACTTACTTCCCTGACCTCTGATTCCGGTCTGGTGGGCAGCTTTTTTGCCAGATTTGGTATCAAAATCGCATACACAAGAATCGGAATCACAGTAGCCATGATCTTTGTAGGAATTCCTTTTGTTGTAAGAAGCGTACAGCCGGTTCTGGAAAAGATGGATAATTCTTATAGTGAAGCAGCCGGGGTTCTGGGAGCAAAGAAATCCACTATTTTCTGGAAAGTGATTTTTCCGGAACTGAAGCCTGCTATCTTTGCGGGAACCGGACTGGCATTTGGCAGATGCCTGGGTGAATATGGAAGCATCGTATTTATTGCGGGAAACAAACCATATTATACAGAGATCACGCCGCTGATCATTATGTCAGAGCTTCAGGAATTTGATTATTCCAGTGCAACGGCAATCGCACTGGTAATGCTGGCAGTTTCATTTTTTATTCTGTTTCTCAATAATGTGATCCAGCAGAGGAATGCAAGAATTTTAAGAGGAGGAAATGCCTGATGGACAACAATGGAAAGACTTCAGAGAAAATTACAAAATGGATCCTGATAGGGACCAGCATTTTGTTTCTGGCGGTAATGCTCCTCCTGCCGCTGGTCACTGTGATTACAGAAGCACTGCGGAGCGGCTGGAAGGTTTATGCGGCAGCAGTGACAGATGAATATACGGTCAAAGCACTTCTTCTCACTGTGAAGGCAACTCTTTTTGCAGTTATCTTTAATACAGTCTTTGGAATCTTTGCAGCCTGGGCACTGACCAAGTTTCAGTTCAGGGGTAAGAAGCTTCTGACAACTCTGATCGATCTTCCGGTTACCATTTCTCCGGTAATCGCAGGTCTGATCTTTCTTCTGATTTTCGGACGACAGAGTCCTGTCTACTTTTTCCTTTTGAAATTCGGAATTAAAGTTGTATTCTCTGTACCGGGAATCATTATTGCAACTGTATTTGTAACCTTTCCTTTTATTTCCAGAGAGCTGATTCCGGTTCTGGAAGCAGAAGGAACGGACGAGGAAGAAGCTGCAGCTCTCATGGGAGCCGGCGGATGGACCATCTTCTGGAAGATTACATTTCCTCATATTAAATGGGCATTGCTTTACGGCATCGTACTCTGTACAGCGAGAGCAATGGGAGAGTTTGGTGCAGTGTCTGTCCTTTCCGGACATTTGAGAGGAAAAACAAATACTCTTCCTCTTCATGTAGAGATTTTATTTAATGAGTTTCAGTATGTTCCGGCATTTGCCGTATCTTCACTGCTGGTGATCATGGCAGTTATTATTCTGGTGATCCGAAGCGTGATCGAATACAAAGGAAAGAAGGAAGCCTGATATGTATGTAGAGTTAAAAAATATAAATAAGACCTATGGTTCCTACCAGGCATCAAAGAATGTGAATTTCGGAATCGAAAAAGGAAAACTGATCGGACTGCTGGGACCAAGCGGAAGCGGAAAGACAACCATTCTCCGGATGATCGCAGGTCTGGAAACTCCGGACAGCGGAGAGATCATTATTGATGGAAAGGTAGTCAATGATGTTCCGGCCAGTGAGCGTGGAATCGGATTTGTATTTCAGAATTATGCACTGTTCCGTTATATGACAGTTTATGACAATGTAGCATTCGGCCTGAAGGTTCAGAAAGTAGACAAAAAGAAAATTCACACCAGAGTCATGGAGCTGGTCAAACTGGTAGGACTGGAAGGACTGGAAAAAAGATATCCCAGTCAGCTGTCCGGCGGCCAGAGACAGAGGGTGGCATTTGCCAGAGCCCTTGCCCCGAACCCCCAGGTATTACTTCTGGATGAGCCATTCGCAGCAATCGATGCAAAGATCCGACAGGAACTGCGAAGCTGGTTAAAAGAGATGATCGAAAAGCTGGGAATTACCAGTATTTTTGTTACCCATGATCAGGATGAGGCTATTGAAGTGGCTGATGAGATCATCATCACAAATGCAGGACAGATCGAGCAGAAGGGGACTCCGGCAGAGGTTTACAGAAATCCGGAAACAGCTTTTACTGCATCCTTCTTTGGACAGCCATCTGTATTAAAGAATGCAGATGATTTCCACACCTTTACTCAGGCAGAGAGAGCGGACAAGATCATTGTCCGCCCGGAATTCGTAAAGATTTCCAAACTGGATGAGGTAGAGAAGTTCAGAACCTCCGTATCCCAGGGAGTGGTAGAATGGGTCTCCTTCAGAGGGGATAACCTGGAGCTTCAGGTGAGAGTGAACAATTCTGTGGTAACTGCCAGAAGAAGCCTTGAGAAAGCAGATGTCCGGGAAGGTGAGATTGTCAATGTGTTCCTCTACAGGATTTTTGCACTACGTGGGGGTACGGTACAGCTGATCGAGAATGAGGCTGTAAGGGATGACTTTGTAATCATCTGAGAAATTAGAGGAAAGAGTAAATGAGTATGAGGACAGAGAGAATCAAAACAGATGTGCTGATCATCGGCGGCGGTACAGCAGGATGCTTTGCAGCCTACGTGATCGGTCAGAAAAGCAATAAAAAAGTTCTGATCGCAGAGAAAGCGAACATCAAACG
>CAKRYE010000051.1 GCA_934426285.1 uncultured Blautia sp. | reverse complement strand
ACCTGTCATGGAACAGGTGCGAAACCGGGTACTTCACCGGTAACCTGTCCGAAATGTCATGGAGAAGGTCAGGTTGTATTTACACAACAGTCCATGTTTGGAATGGTGCGTAATGTACAGACCTGTCCGGACTGTCATGGAACAGGTAAGATCATTAAAGATAAATGTACAGCATGCCGTGGAACAGGTTATACATCCTCCAGAAAGAAGATCCAGGTATCTGTACCTGCAGGTATTGACAATGGACAGAGTATCCGTATCAGAGAGAAGGGGGAACCGGGTACAAATGGAGGTCCAAGAGGCGATCTGCTTGTAGAAGTAAATGTTGCCCGTCATCCGATCTTCCAGAGACAGGATATGAATATTTTCTCCACTGCACCTCTTACTTATGCACAGGCTGCTTTGGGTGGTACAGTGCGGATCAATACAGTAGACGGGGAAGTTGAATATGAGGTAAAACCTGGAACACAGACTGATACCAGAATCCGTCTGAAGGGTAAAGGTGTGCCGTCCCTGAGAAATAAGAATGTCCGTGGAGATCACTATGTGACTCTGGTAGTACAGGTTCCTACAAATCTGAATGAAGAAGCAAAGGAAGCACTGCGCAAGTTTGACGAAGCCTGCGGTAACCGTCCGAAGGAAAATGCGGATGGCAGTGAAAAAAAGAAAAAAAGCTTCATGGATAAATTAAAAGAAACTTTTGAAGACTAATATTTAAAAAATATATCTGATAATTAAAAAATAAAAATCAAGAAAAGAGGGGAAACCTCTTTTCTTTTTTTGAGTGTTCGTGTATAGTGAATAGTAATGGGCAAAAATGCCCTGTAACCTGAGACCTGGTATGCATATAGGCTGAATATGAAAAAAAAGTTTGAAGATTTTATAAGAAAATATCTTCCGGGATGGGCACTCCTTCCGCTGATCACCATTGTAGTATTGAACTGTCTGATTTACTGGGGCAGTGATCAGCTCACCTCAGGAAGATATCATTATGACTTTACCGGCACACTGGACCGCATGGTACCACTGGTTCCGGCATTTATCTGGATTTATATTCTGGCATTTCCATTCTGGGCAGTGAATTATATATTAGCCGCTCAGAGAGGTAAGGATCAGTTTTACCGGTTTGTGGCCACAGATCTGACCATTCATCTGACTTGCTTTGTGATCTTTCTGATTCTTCCGACTACTAATGTGAGACCGGAAATTACAGGAAACTCCTGGTCAGAACAGATGCTGCAGTTTGTTTATGCCATGGATGGAGGTAACAGCCCTTCGAATCTGTTTCCATCTATTCATTGCTATGTGAGCTGGCTGAGCTGGCGCAGTGTTCACAAATCTGAAAAAATACCGAAATGGTATCAGCATTTTTCTCTGATCTTTGCGATACTGATCATCATTTCCACACAGGTGCTAAAACAGCATTATCTGGTGGATGCAGTGGCGGGAGTGGCGTTGGTGGAGCTTGCATGGAGCTTTTATAAAAAGGGAAACCGGCATCAGATCGTTAAGAAAATTTTCAGGGAAAAAATATAGGATAAATATAGGATAAAGAAATGGAGACAAATTATGAAGTGGAACCGTTTTACATTAAAAACAAAAACAGATGCAGAGGATATGGTGATCTGTACCCTGGCAGAAGTAGGGATTGAAGGAGTGGAGATCCAGGATAAGAAGCCACTTACGGAAGAGGATAAGGCACAGATGTTTGTGGATATTATGCCTGAGGGACCTGCAGATGACGGGATTGCCTATCTGAATTTCTATCTGGAGGAGGATGCTGACAAGGAGGCAATTCTGAAGGATGTGCGAGCTGCCCTGGATGAGCTGAAAAGCTACATGGATATCGGAGAAGGTACCATTGAGGAATCCCAGACAGAAGATAAGGATTGGATCAATAACTGGAAACAATATTTCCATCAGTTCTATGTAGATGATATTCTCATTGTACCATCCTGGGAAGAGGTAAAGGCAGAGGATCAGGATAAAATGATCCTGCATATTGACCCGGGTACAGCTTTTGGTACAGGTATGCATGAGACTACACAGCTGGTGATCCGTCAGTTGAAGAAATATGTAACACCGGATACAGAGATGCTGGATGTGGGAACCGGAAGTGGAATCCTTGGAATTGTAGCTATTAAGCTGGGGGCAAAGCATGTACTGGGAACAGATCTGGATCCCTGTGCAGTTCCTGCTGTGGCTGAGAATAAAGAAGCCAACGGCATTCCGGAGGAAGCCTTTGATATGATGATCGGAAACATCATTGATGACAAAGAAGTACAGGATCAGGCAGGATATGAGAAATATGATATTGTGACCGCCAACATCCTGGCAGATGTACTGCTTCCGCTGACACCTGTCATCGTGCACCAGATGAAGAAGGGGGCATATTATATTACTTCCGGTATTCTGGATGTAAAGGAAGAGGTAGTTGTGGAAGCTGTAAAAGCAGCAGGACTGACAGTAGTAGAGGTTACTCATCAAGGTGAATGGGTTTCTGTGACAGCCAGAAAGGACTGAACCTATGCAGCGCTTTTTTGTAGAAACTTATCAGATTGAGGAAGAGAAGCACTGTATCCATGTTACTGGTGCAGATGTAAATCATATTAAAAACGTTCTCCGTATGAAGCTGGGAGAGGAACTCTGGATCAGTGACGGCGGAACAAAGGAATATCGCTGTGAGATCGAGAGTCTGGGAGATGAGGAGGTATTACTTCATATTATCTATGCCCAGGAGCCGGACTATGAGCTGCCTAACCGGATTTATCTTTTTCAGGGATTGCCCAAAGCAGACAAAATGGAACTGATCATTCAGAAAGCGGTGGAGCTGGGAGCTTATGCAATTGTGCCGGTGGAAACAAAACGCTGTGTTGTAAAGCTGGATGAAAAAAAGGCTGCCAAAAAGACTGCCCGCTGGCAGCAGATTGCAGAGAGTGCGGCAAAACAGTCCAAACGAATGCTGATTCCGAAAATTCATGAGGTGATGAGTTTTCAGGATGCATTAAAGCTGGCAGAAGAACTGGATATACGTCTGATCCCTTATGAGCTGGCCAAAGGAATGAAGGAAACAAAGGAAATCCTGAATCAGATCCGTCCCGGACAATCTGTGGGAATTTTTATTGGGCCGGAAGGTGGATTTGAGGAAAATGAGGTAAGCCAGGCTCTGGAAAAAGGTGCACAGGCAATTACTCTGGGAAGGAGAATCCTTCGTACAGAAACTGCAGGACTGGCAATTCTGTCTGTATTAATGTTTCAGCTGGAAAATGACCAATGACAGCCAAATAGTGGAGAGATAATAAGAAATGGAAGTATATTTTGACAATTCAGCCACTACCCGCTGCTATGAGGCAGTGAAGGATATTGTGGTGAAAACAATGATGGAGGACTTTGGGAATCCGTCGGCCATGCATCAGAAAGGTGTAGATGCAGAGCAGTATGTAAAGAAATCAGCCCGGACACTGGCACAGCTTTTAAAGGTGGAGGAAAAGGAAATACTTTTTACCTCAGGGGGAACAGAGTCCAATAACCTGGCACTGATCGGAGGTGCCATGGCAAATAAACGCAGTGGAAACCATATTATTACAACGGCGGTGGAGCATGCAGCAGTAAGCCAGCCGGTAGCTTTTCTGAAAGAGCAGGGCTTCGAGGTAACAGTACTTCCCGTGGATAAGGATGGTGTGGTAAAGCTGGAGGCTCTGGAGAAGGCATTAAGGCCGGATACCATCCTGGTTTCCATTATGATGGTAAATAATGAAGTGGGAGCCGTGATGCCTGTAGAAAAGATAGGGGCATTGATCCAGGAGAAAAGTCCGAAGGCTCTTTATCATGTAGATGGAATACAGGCTTTTGGAAAATACAGGATTTATCCTAAAAAATGGGGAATTCACCTGTTGTCTGTCAGTGGACACAAGATCCACGGACCTAAGGGCGTGGGATTTTTGTATATCAACAGCAGGGCAAAGGTACAGCCTTTGATCCTGGGTGGTGGACAGCAGAATGGGATGCGTTCCGGAACAGATAATGTACCTGGCATTGCAGGTCTGGGAGTGGCGGCAGAGTTAAGCTACAGGGATCTGGAACAGAAGACGGAGCATTTGTATCAGTTGAAAGAACGGCTTGCAGAGGGGCTTTCCGGGATAGAGGATGTGGTGATCAATGGAATGCCGTTGCGTGAGGGTGCCCCCCATATTATGAGTATCAGCTTTTTGGGGATCCGCAGTGAGGTACTTCTTCATACATTGGAGGACAGAGGGATTTATGTATCTGCAGGAAGTGCCTGCTCCAGTCATAAGAGGAAACCCAGTGCCACACTTTCTGCTATGGGAATGAGTAATGGACAGATTGAAAATACTGTGCGGTTCAGCTTTTCAGAGGAAAATACTTTTGAAGAGATTGATTATTGTCTGGAAGTTTTAAAGGAAGTACTTCCCATGCTGAAGCGCTATGCACGCAGATAAAAGGAAAAGGAGAAAAATATGATATTTCACGCATTTTTGATAAAATATGCAGAAATTGCTATCAAAGGCAAGAACAGATATATGTTTGAAGATGCCCTTGTTCATCAGATGAATATTGCTCTTTCAAAGATAGAAGGAGAATTTGAGGTAAAAAAGGAACAGGGAAGAATCTATGTATTTTGCCCGGAACAATATGATTATGAAGAGACTGTGGAAACTCTTCAGAGAGTATTCGGTATTGTAGGAATCTGTCCGGTTGTGATCTATGAAGATCAGGGCTTTGAACAGATGGCAAAAGACGTTGTTTCCTATATGAAGGACTGCCATCCGGACTATAGCGGAACCTTTAAGGTATATACCCGCAGAGCCAGAAAATCTTACCCTGTTACTTCTATGGAAGTAAGCGCGGAAATAGGTGGACGTATTCTGGATGAATTTCCGGATGCCAGTGTGGATGTACATAATCCGGAGCTGACCATTTCTGTGGAAATCCGTGATAAGATCTATGTATATTCCCAGACCATCAAAGGTGCAGGCGGTATGCCTATCGGAACCAATGGAAGAGCAATGCTGCTTCTTTCCGGAGGTATTGACAGTCCGGTAGCCGGCCATATGATCGCGAAACGTGGAGTAAAGATTGATGCGGTATATTTTCATGCACCGCCTTACACCAGCGAGAGAGCAAAACAGAAGGTAGTTGACCTGGCAAAGCAGGTGGCAAAGTTCAGTGGACCTATCCGTCTCCATGTGGTAAATTTCACAGATATTCAGCTGTATATTTATGATCAGTGTCCTCATGATGAGCTGACCATCATTATGCGCCGTTATATGATGCGTATTGCAGAGCATTTTGCAAAAGAGAGAAAATGTCTGGGACTGATCACTGGTGAGAGTATCGGACAGGTGGCAAGCCAGACCCTGCAGAGTCTTGCAGCTACCAATGAGGTATGTACACTTCCGGTTTACCGTCCGGTGATTGGATTTGATAAGCAGGAGATCGTGGAACGATCTTGGGAGATCGGTACTTATGAGACATCTATTCAGCCATTTGAAGACTGCTGTACGATTTTTGTTGCCAAGCATCCGGTGACTAAACCGAATCTGAATGTGATCCACCGTTCAGAAACAAAACTGGCAGAGAAGATTGATGAATTGATGAAAACAGCGCTGGATACTGTGGAGATCATAGAGGTTGAATAGGATAGGATCCTGTTCAACCCAAACAAAAAGAGGAACTGATAATCAGTTCCTCAGCAGCTGCTAAAATAAATATAACGGAATTATTCAGTAACGTATTTGCTGACAATTGCCATAACGGTATCAAGAGCAGCTCCATCAGCATGGATGTTTAAGTCGATTGGTTTGGATAAATCAAGACTGAAAATACCCATAATAGATTTTGCGTCGATTACATATCTTCCGGATACTAAATCGAAATCGCAGTCGAATTTGCTGATTTCATTAACGAATGCTTTCACTTTATCAATAGAGTTCAGTGAGATTTTTACTGTTTTCATTATGAGAACCTCCCTTTAGAATATTAGTGCTGATTGATTTTCTATCAGCTTACAGTTCTCATCTTAACGTTCAACCGAAGAAAAGTCAAGGTGAAAAGGGATAAAATTTCCAGAAAGATTTAGTTAATATGTATAAATTTAAAAAAAATTCAGGAGGAGATAATGAAGAAAAAAGCCGCACTTCACAATTTAGGCTGTAAAGTTAATGCCTATGAAGTAGAAGCCATGCAGCAGCTTCTGGAGAAGGCCGGTTACGAGATTGTGCCTTTTGAACCGGGAGCAGATGTATATCTGATCAATACATGTACGGTGACAAATATTGCAGACAGAAAATCCAGGCAGATGCTGCACAAAGCAAAAAAAATGAATCCGGATGCCATTGTGGTGGCAACAGGGTGCTATGTGCAGACAGATGAGGGAAAACTGGATAAAGACGAAGCTGTGGATCTAATTCTTGGTAATAATCAGAAGAAACAGATTGTAGAGGTGCTGGAGGAATATGAGCGCCAGCACAAAAAACAGAAGCATGTGATCAAAATTAACCAGACAAAGGAATATGAAGAGCTGGAGATCAGTCATACAGCAGAGCATGTGCGTGCCTATATCAAGGTACAGGATGGATGCAATCAGTTCTGTACTTACTGTATCATTCCCTATGCCAGAGGCAGGGTGCGCAGCCGTAAGATTTTCCAGGTCATAGAGGAAGTTCAGACACTGGCTGCAAGAGGGTATAAAGAGGTAGTTCTTACAGGGATCCATCTGTCTTCTTATGGTTTGGATTTTCCAGAAGAAGAACGCGAAACACTGCTTTCACTGATTCAGGCTGTTCATGAGGTTCAGGGAATACAGAGGATCAGGCTGGGATCACTGGAACCAAGAATCATTACAGAGGAGTTCGCCAGAACAATTTCTGCTTTGCCGAAAATGTGTCCGCATTTTCACCTGTCCCTTCAGAGTGGATGTGATGCTACACTGGAGAGAATGAACCGGAGATATACAAGCACAGAATATGCGGAAAAATGTACATTGCTCAGGAAGTATTTTGATAATCCTGCATTGACTACAGATGTGATCGTAGGTTTCCCCATGGAAACAGAAGAAGAATTCAGGATGTCCCGTGATTTTGTGGACAGTATCCATTTTTATGAGACCCATATTTTTAAATATTCCAGACGGCATGGAACAAAGGCAGCTGCAATGGATGGTCAGCTGACAGAGTCTCAAAAGGCGATCAGAAGTGATGAGATGCTTGCACTGAATGAAAAACATTCCAGAGAGTATGAGGAATCCATGCTGGGCAGAGAACTGGAAATCCTGCTGGAAGAGGAAATAGAGATGAACGGTGAGCAGTGGTATCTGGGGCACAGCAAAGAGTATATAAAAGCTGTATTGAAGAAGCAGCCGCAGTATGGAATCAATGATATTGTCCGGGTAACAGCAGATGGCTTCCTGGAAAATCATATTGTTACAGTCCATACATTCTGAGCAATCCTGCAGGGAATAAATTTAGAGTTGATAAATACTGTGAATTATATTAAAATAGTATAGATATAAAAAGTAGAACGGATAGTTTTGCAATTTTTAATAATTATTAAAAAAGTAAGGACGTGAGAGAAATGGCAGAGAATAATCTGGGAAATACCCAATATTTCAGAACAAGACCGGATCAGGAGATTCAGGTAAAAGAGGTCCTGGACCTTGTGTACAATGCAATGGATGAAAAAGGATATAATCCGGTGAATCAGATCGTAGGATATATTATGTCCGGAGATCCTACTTATATTACCAGTCATAAAGGTGCCAGAAGCATGATCATGAAAGTAGAGCGTGATGAGCTGGTAGAGGAACTTCTGACAGAGTATATTAAAAACAAATCCTGGGAACGCTGATATGAGAATCCTTGGATTAGATTATGGCTCCAAAACAGTAGGGGTAGCAGTGAGTGATCCGCTGGGGCTGACTGCACAGAGCGTGGAGACCATATGGCGTAAACAGGAGAATAAGCTGCGCCAGACTCTTGCTCGTATTGAAGAACTGGCAGCGGAGTACCAGGCAGAGAAGATCGTACTTGGACTTCCCAAAAATATGAATAATACCATTGGAGAGCGGGCTGAGAAAACTCTGGAGTTCAGGGAGATGCTGGAGAGACGGACAGGCCTGCAGGTTGTGATGTGGGATGAACGCCTTACCACAGTGGAGGCAGAGCGTACTTTAATGGAGGCCAGTGTGCGCAGAGAGAATCGTAAGCAATATCTGGACCAGCTGGCTGCTGTTTTTATTTTGCAGGGATATCTGGATTCTCTGCATTGTTAGGAGAATATTATGGAAAAAATCAAATTTCAGCTGGAAGACGGAACAGAAGTAGAGTTTTATGTAGAAGAGCAGACCAGAATTGGAGGAACTGCTTATCTTCTTGTGTCCGATTCCTTAGATGATGAGGCAACAGCGTATATTTTTAAAGATGTATCTGCAGAGGAGAGCCAGGAAGCCTGTTATGAGATGGTAGAGGATGAGGACGAGCTTGAGGCTGTATTTAAAGTATTTGAGCAGATGCTTGATGATGACGTGGATCTTGAAATGTAAGAATGAAAAGCTGCATAAAACAAAATACCCGGGACAGATCAGAAAAGAGGTATGGTAGGCAGCAGGAAATAAGCATGGAGGTGTAAATGCTTGAGTAACGAAAATAATTACGAATTTAATAATGAAGAACGTGGCGCCCATGAAGGACAGTCTGGACATGGAGCGAAGAGACCGTATAACAGACAGAAAAATTATAAATATAAATCTCAGCATAGAAATAATTATAACAGAAAGCCAGGCTTGAACGGAGAGAGAAAACAGCAGCCGGAGAAGGAAAAAACAGGAAAACCGGTTCCGTTTAAAACTCCAATCAAGGCTTCTGTAAAGAATAATCTGCGTAAATCCAGAAAACCGGCATCCAAATTGAAAATCATTCCGCTGGGAGGTCTGGAGCAGATCGGAATGAATATCACTGCTTTTGAATATGAAGACAGTATTGTAGTTGTGGACTGTGGTCTGGCTTTTCCAGAAGATGATATGCTGGGAATTGACCTGGTCATTCCGGATGTGACTTATTTAAAAGAAAATATTTCCAAGGTAAAGGGTTTTGTGATCACTCACGGACATGAGGACCATATAGGAGCGCTTCCTTATGTGCTTAAGGATGTGAATGTGCCTGTTTATTCCACAAAGCTGACCATTGCCCTGATCGCCAATAAGTTAAAAGAGCATAACATGACCCGCACCACCAAGCTGAAAGAAGTAAAGCATGGACAGGTGATCAATCTGGGAGACTTCTCAATTGAATTTATTAAGACCAACCACAGTATCCAGGATGCCTCTGCACTGGCTATTTATTCTCCGGCAGGAATTGTAGTCCATACCGGTGACTTTAAGGTAGACTATACACCTGTATTCGGAGATGCCATCGACCTTCAGCGTCTGGCAGAAATCGGCAAAAAAGGTGTTCTGGCACTGATGTGTGACAGTACCAATGCAGAGCGCAGTGGCTTCACCATGTCAGAACGTTCTGTGGGACATGTGTTTGACAATCTTTTCAATGAATACAAAACGAATCGAATTATTATAGCAACCTTTGCTTCAAATGTTGACCGTGTGCAGCAGATCATCAATACTGCATATCGTTTTGGCAGGAAGGTAGCAGTAGAGGGACGCAGTATGGTGAACGTTATCACAACTGCTGCGGAACTTGGATATCTGCGTATTCCGGATCAGACTCTTATAGAGATCGATCAGGTGAAGAACTATCCGGATGAGCAGGTTGTGCTGATCACCACCGGCAGCCAGGGAGAATCTATGGCAGCCCTGTCACGTATGGCAGCTAATATTCATAAAAAGATTGTGATCAAGCCTAATGATACGATCATTTTCAGTTCCAACCCGATCCCGGGTAATGAGAAGGCAGTATCTAAGGTAATCAATGAATTATCCATGAAGGGGGCCAAGGTAATCTTCCAGGATGTACATGTATCCGGACATGCCTGCCAGGAAGAGATCAAACTGATCTATTCTCTGGTGAAACCTAAATATGCAATTCCTGTCCATGGAGAGTACCGCCATCTGACAGCTCAGAAAAATATTGTTATGGAGCTGGGGATTCCAAAGGAGAACGTATTTGTTCTTGCTTCCGGAAATGTGCTGGAGCTTGACAGCCAGAATGCACAGGTAACCGGAACTGTACACACAGGAGCGATTCTGGTAGACGGGCTTGGAGTAGGAGATGTAGGAAATATCGTGCTTCGTGACCGCCAGCATCTGGCAGAGGACGGAATTATGATCGTAGTTGTGACCCTAGAGCGTCACAGCAATGTAGTTCTTGCAGGACCGGATATTGTGTCCAGAGGATTTGTCTATGTGAGAGAATCCGAGGATCTGATGGATAATGCCAGGGAAGTAGTGGAAAATGCACTGGATTCCTGTCTGGAACGCAATATTACAGACTGGGGCAAGATCAAGACTGTGATCAAGGATGCTCTCAGCGAATTCCTTTGGAAACGTACAAAGAGAAGCCCTATGATCCTTCCGATCATTATGGAGGCATAATAAAAATGGAAGAGAACACATTAGAAGAAAGTATCAGCAGACTTCTGGCTTCTATAAAAGAAAGTGCTGAATATATAGAATTTGAGAAACAGAAAGAAATCCTAAGTCAGGATCCGGATCTGAAGAAGCGTGTGGATGCATTCCGGGCCAAAAACTACCGGATACAGAGCCAGTGCAGTTCAGACCAGCTTTTTGAAGTGGTAGAACAAATGGGCAAGGAATCTGCAGAGCTTCGCCGGCTTCCGCTGGTAAATGCATATCTGGATGTAGAGCTTGCTCTCTGCAGGATGATCCAGAGGATTTATATGGAACTGACAGATGGAATAGATTTTGATACTCCGAATATAAGCTAAGGATCAGAAAGGAAGAGAACTATGGGTGATACTGGTGAGACAAGAGACCGGGTAGGCGCGGCAGGAGTTGCAATTGCAAGTGTCTTTTTCAAAATCGCGCTTTATATCTGTGTTATTGTCCTGCTTTTCTGGATCGGTAAATCTGCTTTTCAGTTTGGGCATGACGTATTTAATCAGCAGGCTATGAGCCCTGGAGAAGGCCAGGAGGTAACAGTTGTTATTAAAGAGGATGCTTCTCTTTATGGGATAGCAAAGACACTCCAGAAAAAGGGACTGGTGAAAAGTGCGCCGGTATTTTATGTGCAGGAGAGACTTTCCACTTATCATGGAAAGCTGAAGGCAGGTACCTATTTACTGAGTACAGCTTATACTCCCAATCGGATCATGGGAATCCTTGCGGGAGATGAGGAGCAGGAAGGGGTAAGTACTTCGTGATAGTAGAGGAGCGGATGCGTACCTATATCAATTCTCTGGACAGGGGAAACACCCCATTTCTGGAGGAACTGGAACAGACAGCCCTGAGAGACAGGGTGCCTGTGATCCGAAGAGAAATGCAGAGCTTTATAAAGACGTTTCTGGCTATGAACCAGCCGGGACGCATTCTGGAGGTGGGGACAGCCATTGGCTTCTCCACACTTCTTATGTGCGAATATGGGAGAGAGGATCTGCAGATTGTAACAATAGAGAATTATGCCAAAAGGATTCCTATTGCCAGGGAAAATTTCCGCAGGGCAGGACGGGAAGATCAGATCACTTTGCTGGAAGGAGATGCAGGAGAACTGCTGAAAACTCTGGAGGGGCCATTTGACATGATTTTTATGGATGCTGCCAAGGGACAATACATTCACTGGCTTCCGGATATCAGGAGGCTGATGACTAAGGGCAGTGTTCTGATTTCTGACAATGTACTTCAGGAGGGAGATATTATTGAATCTCATTATCTGGTAGAGCGCAGAAAGAGAACCATATATAAACGGATGCGGGAGTATCTGTATGAACTGAAGCATGATCCATCCTTTGTAACATCTATTCTTCCTCTGGGAGATGGAGTTACAGTCAGTGTGAAACAGGAGTAATCATTATGAGAAAAATCGAATTGCTTGTTCCTGCAAGCAGCCTTGAAGTATTAAAAATTGCTGTTATTTTTGGAGCAGATGCTGTATATATCGGAGGGGAAGCTTTTGGACTGAGAGCAAAAGCCAAGAACTTTTCCCATGAAGATATGAAAGAGGGAATTGCATTTGCCCATGAGCATGGGGTAAAAGTATATGTGACTGTAAATATCCTGGCTCATAACTATGATCTGCCAGGTGTAAGAGAATATCTGACAGAGCTTAAGGAACTGAAGCCCGATGCCCTGATCATTGCGGATCCTGGAATCTATATGTATGCAAAGGAAATCTGTCCGGAGATCGAACGCCATATCAGTACACAGGCAAATAATACGAACTATGAAACATACCGTTTCTGGTATCAGCTGGGAGCAAAGCGTGTGGTAACAGCCAGAGAGCTTTCTCTTGCTGAGATCAGAGAGATCCGGGAGCATATTCCGGAGGATATGGAGATTGAGACATTTATCCACGGTGCAATGTGTATTTCCTATTCAGGAAGGTGCCTGCTCAGCAATTATCTGGCAGGACGTGATGCAAATCAGGGAGCCTGTACTCATCCCTGCCGCTGGAAATATTCCATTGTGGAGGAGAAACGTCCTGGAGAATATATGCCTGTATTTGAGAATGAGAGAGGAACCTATATCTTTAATTCCAAAGATCTGTGCATGATCGAGCATATGGACGATATTGTAAACAGTGGAATTGACAGTCTGAAAATTGAGGGACGTATGAAAACGGCTCTTTATGTTGCAACTGTTGCCAGAACCTACCGCAAGGCAATTGATGATTATATGGAGAGTCCAGAGAAATATCAGGCAAATATGCCATGGTATCAGGAACAGATTTCCAACTGTACTTACAGACAGTTTACAACCGGATTTTTCTATGGAAAACCGGATGAGAATACACAGATTTATGATAATAACACTTATCAGAAAGAATATACTTATCTGGGATTTGCAGAAGCAGTGGATGAACGTGGTTTTGCACAGATCACGCAGAGAAACAAATTTTCTGTAGGAGAGACCATCGAGATCATGAAACCGGATGGACAGAATTTATCTGTTACTGTCAGGGGAATTTATGATGAAGATGGCAATTCCATGGAAAGTGCACCTCATGCACAGCAGAAGCTGTTTATTGATTTGGGAACCGAAATCCAGGTTTATGATTTATTGAGAAGAGCAGAGTAATATAAACGCAGCCAACAAATGAAACGTTGGCTGCGTTTATTCTGTCTGGGGGAAAAGCCCCCGGAGCTTCTGCAAAGCAGTTTTCTCGATTCTGGAAACATAAGAGCGGCTGATACACAGCTTTTGTGCGATTTCCCGCTGAGTTTCTTCCTCCATGCCAAAGAGCCCATACCTGTAGCAGATCACCTGATATTCCTTTTCTGACAGGATTTTTTTCAGAGACTGCAGCAGATATGTGGTATTTTCCCGGATGTAACATTCTTCTACAATATCTACAGGCACGCTTTCTATTACATCTAAAAGATTAATCTCATTTCCTTCTTTATCCGTTCCGATGGGGTCGTACAGAGATACTTCTTTCGAATGCTTCTTCTTAGCCCGAAAATACATCAGCAGTTCATTTTCTATACATCTGGCTGCATAGGTAGAAAGCCGTGAGGCTTTCTGGGGATTAAAGGTTGTGACAGCCTTGATCAGCCCGATGGTACCAATAGAAATCAGATCATCAGTATCCTCACCGGTTCCCTGATACTTTTTGACCACATGGGCCACCAGTCGGAGATTATGCTCAATCAGGATATTCTTTGCCTGGGAATCACCCTCCTGATATTTTTGAAGATAATATTTTTCCTGGGATATGGACAAAGGTTTTTGAAAGGCCTTCAAATCGCTACCTCGAAGGGGATTTCTATATAGTTTATGTCCGGGACAAGGTGTTGGTGCTTTTCCAAGAAATTTTGAGCTTTTTTACAATTTGCAGAGGATATTTCAAATCTGCATTGAGAAATCAGAATGACTACAGTATAATGGATGAAGAATTTAACCGAATATAACAGGAGAGACAAATGAAAATATATTTAGCCCCCCTTGAGGGAATCACAGGATATACATACAGAAGGGCACTTTACCAGTGCTTTGGAGGTTTTGACAAGTACTTTATTCCCTTTATCCTTCCAAACCAGAAAGGACATCTCAGTACCAGGGAAAAGAAAGACATTATGCCTGAGAATAATGAGGGGATGTATGCTGTTCCACAGATTTTGACAAAGAATGCAGAGGATTTTATCCAGACAGCGGAAACGCTGCAGGAGTATGGATATAAAGAAGTAAACCTGAACCTTGGCTGTCCGTCAAAGACTGTTGTGACGAAGGGCAGAGGTGCAGGATTCCTGGACAGACCGGATGAGCTGGATAAATTTCTGGATGAGATTTTCCGTAAATGTGATATGAAAATTTCTATCAAGACCCGCCTGGGTATGGATGATCCGGAAGAATTTGAGGATCTGCTGACGATTTATAATAAATATCCACTGGAAGAGTTAATTGTTCACGCAAGAGTGCAGAAAGACTATTACAA
>CAKRYE010000050.1 GCA_934426285.1 uncultured Blautia sp. | reverse complement strand
AACCCAATGGTTGGTATGACAGTTGCAGTAGCTGTTTCCATCGAGGAAGCTGCTAAAGCTGGTAAATTCTAATAAATAGCTTAAAATAAGCATTTATCGTGTCCAAACGGAGTAATAAAAATAATAGAAAGGGAGTTATTCTTAATTGAGTAGCTCCCCTTTTTACGCTAAAATGTACAGTGTGTGACCGGAAAATGAGGGATTCGGAGTGGAGATTAATAAATATGCTTTATTTGCCGATGTGGCAGATACTAAAAATTTTACAAAAACAGGAGAGCGGATGGGGTATACTCAGCCTGGTGTGAGCCATATTTTGAAAGGGATGGAAGCTGAATTTGGTTTTCCGCTTTTTATCAGAACCAGGCAGGGAGTAATTCCTACCACCAATGCAGAGACCATCCTGCCTCTGGTACGTCAGCTTCTGTCTATTAATGAGCAATTGGAGCAGACTATCAGTTCTCTGAACGGATTGACAACAGGACGGCTTACCATTGCTTCTTTTGCAAGCATAGCACGAAACTGGCTGCCGGAGATCATTCATGCTTTTCAGCAGGAATATCCGGGTATCGATATTGCCTTGATGGAGGGCGGTACAGATGATATTGTACAGTGGGTGGAAAATAACCAGGCAGATTTTGGGCTGCTGAGTAAAAGAAACATTGGCTGTCTGGATTGGATTCCGTTGTATGAAGATCCTTTGCTGGCAGTACTTCCTGAGGATTATGACACAAGGGGAAGAGAGCTTTTTCCTATCTCAGAGATGGCCGGGAAGTCCTTTATTATTTCTGCTGAAGGTGTAGATTATGATGTGCATGAAGCACTGGAAATCGCTGATATTACTCCGGATACCAAGTTTTCATCAAAAGATGACCATGTAATCCTCTCGATGGTATCCAGCCATCTTGGTGTGAGTATTTTGCCGAAACTTGTGATCGGGCATACTCAGGAAGCGATTAAGACCCTTCCTCTTGAGCCTTCTGTGACCAGAGAGTTGGGAATTGCATTACGTAATGCAGAAAGCATTACTCCTGCAGCGCAGAAATTTATTGAATGCATTCAGAAAATCCTGCCGGAGATGATATAATATATAAAGTAACAAAAAAACAGCCATATCACAGAAAATGATATGACTGTTTTTAAATTCTATCCCATGTATACGGTTACATGATATTCTTTTTTGCCTTCTTCAAATGGAATCAGGCATCCTTCATATTCTTTGCCGTCGACAACCACTTTCTTAACACCCTTCTGAACGTTATCAGGGTTCTTAACTTCGATATGATAAATGGCATCACGGAATGTTCTGGTGAGTGTGAAATCTCCAAAGCCTTCCGGAATACATGGATTGATGCATAATCCGTCATAAGATGGCTGCACACCCAGAATAGCCTGGGAAAGATTCCAGAAAGTCCATGCTGCAGTACCTGTGAGCCAGCTGTTTTTAGCCTGACCATGGTAAACTGCGTCAGCGCCTGCTACCATCTGAGAATAAACATAAGGTTCTGTGCAGTGGATTTCGCTGATGTCTTCAATATAGGAAGGACAGGTCTTTTTATAAATTTCAAAGGCTCTGTTGCCACGGCCGATCACTGTTTCTGCAATGGAAACCCATGGGTTATTGTGGCAGAAGATACCAGCGTTTTCTTTATATCCCGGCGGGTAGGAGGAAATTTCTCCCAGATTCAGATAATACTGAGTATAAGCCGGCTGCAGGATCATGATACCGTATTTGGTATCCAGGCGCTCTTTGACAGAATCCAGAGCTTTCTCAGCAAGTCCTTCTTTGACACCGATTCCGGCCATTACGCAGAAGCCCTGGGGCTCAATGAAAATCTGTCCTTCTTTGCATTCCTTTGATCCAATCTTCTGGGACTGTGCGTCATATGCGCGGAGGAACCATTCACCATCCCAGCCTGCATCCAGTACAGCCTGATACATGGCATCTACTTCCTGTTCTGCCTTTGTAGCTGTTTCATTGTCTCCCATATGACGGCTGATCTGAGCAAATTCTTTACCGTATTTCACAAACATTCCTGCAATAAAGACTGATTCAGCAACTGGTCCTTCGGAAGGTCCGGTTGTCTGGAACGGTTCACCGGGTTCTGTGGAGAAGCAGTTTAAGTTCAGGCAATCGTTCCAGTCTGCGCGTCCAATGAGAGGAAGCTTATGTGGTCCCAGGTGAGTGCTGGTATATTCGAAAGAACGGCGAAGGTGCTCATACAGTGGAGCTGCTTTTTCTTTCTGGTTGTCAAAGTCAACGATTTCGTTTAAAATAGAGAAATCACCGGTTTCCTTCAGATATGCGGAAACTGCAGCAATCAGCCAAAGGGGGTCATCGTTGAAACCACTTCCGATATCAAGATTTCCTTTTTTTGTAAGAGGCTGATACTGATGGTAAGCGCTTCCGTCTTCAAACTGTGTGGCTGCGATATCAAGAATACGCTCTCTTGCACGTTCCGGGATCAGATGTACAAATCCCAGGAGATCCTGGCAGGAATCACGGAATCCCATACCACGGCCTGTGCCGGATTCGTAATAGGAAGCAGAACGAGACATATTGAAGGTTACCATACACTGGTACTGATTCCAGATATTGGCCATACGATTTACATTTTCGTCCTTACTTTCTACATGGTAACGGGAGAGCAGCTTGGACCAGTAAGCGTTCAGCTCTGCAAATGCTGCATCAACCTGCTGTGTTGTCTGGAACTGTTCCAGGATTTTGTGAGCCCCATCCTTGCGGATTACATTAGGAGCAATGAACTTCTGATCCTGAGGATTTTCGCTGTATCCAAGAACGAAAACCAGATCACGGGATTCTCCGGCGGAAAGTGTAAGGTTAATCTGATGGCTTGCGATAGGATACCAGCCGCTGGCTACAGAATTTCCTGCTTTGTTTTTCTTTACAGCATCAGGGAAGGCGTTTCCGTTATTATGTCCCAGGAAAACATCTCTGCTTGTGTCATATCCGTCTACCGGACAGTTTACGCTGAAGAAGCTGTAATGTTTACGGCGTTCACGGTACTCTGTTTTGTGATAGATCGTGCTGCCTTCGATTTCAACTTCACCAATACTTAAGTTTCGCTGGAAGTTTGTGCTGTCATCAACTGCATTCCAGAGACAGAATTCTACATAAGAAAAAAGAGAAAAAGTCTTAGGTTTGTCAGTGGTATTGGTAAGAGTCAGTTTATTGATCTCGCAGGAAGTATTTACCGGTACAAAAGCCAGAAGATCTGCCTTTAATCCGTTTTTGGAAGAGAGAAAACGGCTGTAGCCGATTCCGTGGTGACATTCATAGGAATCCACAGGCGTTTTGGAAGGCATTGTACCTGGATTCCAGATATCTTCGCCATCATGGATGTAATAATATTTGCCGTTGGAATCTACCGGAATATTGTTGTAACGGTAGCGCGTGATACGCAGAAGCTTGGCATCCTTATAAAAGCTGTAGCCACCGCAGGTATTGGAAATCAGAGAGAAGAAATCCTGAGTTCCCAGATAGTTGATCCATGGAAGGGGTGTATCAGGGGTTGTGATGACATATTCTTTCGCCTGATCATCGAAATAACCGAATTTCATAAAAGATCCTCCTGTTTGTTGTAGTGAGATATAATATGTTTGCTGAAAATACAGAAAATTAAATCACGAAAACGAATAAGTTCAGAAAGGAACGACATGGAATCGTGAGACATTCTGCTGTTTTTCCTTAGTATAGCGGAATAAAATGAGAAAATCAACTGTTTTCAGGAAAAATAACTGTCCAAAATAATAGGCGGATTTTCGTTAAAATGATGAAATTGATTTGTGATAAAAGGAAAAAATAGGATGGGGAAATTGTGCAATCATACAAAAATAGTAAATATTGCACAAAAATAGAAAATATTATCTTGAAAAATTGTGTGAGTAGTTATACAATAAATATAAATAAAAGCACGAAAACGATTACGAAAATTTAGGAGGAAAGGAGTTACTGTTCACGGAGTGTATAGTGACAGATTGAGGCGTAAATATGGTTTCAATGAAAGAAATTGCAAAAAAATGTAATGTTTCTGTGGCAAGCGTGAGCAAAGCGCTGAACGGTTATTCAGATATCAGTGAAGAGACGCGAAAACTGATTTTGAAAACTGCCTCGGAAATGGGATATCTGCCCAATTCCTCTGCCAGAACATTAAAGACAAAGAGAAGCTACAATATTGGAGTTATGTTTGTAGATGAAGCACGCAGCGGACTTACTCATAATTATTTTAATCATGTGCTTGAGAGCTTTAAACGGACAGCAGAGGAGAGAGGCTATGATATTACCTTTACCAGCGGCAAAATCTCAGGACAGAAGTTAAGCTATTATGAACACTGTCGCTATAGAGGGGTAGACGGAGTGGTGATCGCCTGTGTTGATTTTTATGCAGATGAAGTGCAGGAACTGATCCGCTCAGAGATTCCGGTGGTGACGATCGACCATGTTTTTGACGGGAATATTGCAGTGGTTTCCAACAACAGTCAGGGTATGGAGGAGCTTGTAAGCTATATCTACGAGCAGGGACACAGAAAGATTGCTTATATCCACGGTGACAATACCTCTGTTACCAGGATGCGTCTTACCAGTTTTTACAGAACTGTGCAGAGACTGGGTGTTCAGATTCCAGATGAATATGTAAAAGAAAGCCCATACAGAGATGCAGACAGTGCAGCACGGACAACCGGTGAACTGCTGGAACTTCCGGATCCTCCTACCTGCATTATTTATCCGGATGATTATGCCGCTATTGGAGGAATTAACGAGATTCGAGAGAGAGGACTGCGGATTCCTGACGACATTTCTATTGCAGGTTATGATGGAATTGATATTGCGAAAATTCTGGAGCCAAAGCTTACCACCCTGTGTCAGGACACAGCGGCAATTGGCAGGATAGCTGCGGAGAAGCTGATCGATTTGATTGAGAATCCTAAGACTACATTGATTGACCGCTTTTCAGTAGACGGAACTTTGTTTAAGGGAGCGTCTGTAAAGAAAATAAAAAAATAAGAGGTCTGAAAAAGCAGGATCCTGCTTCACATAAGTTATAAAAAATGATATAATTTATGAACTAAAATATAAAAGTCAGAGGTCAATATGGATTATCAGAGTATTATAACTTTTTTTATGGAAATGGCAGGTACAGTTGCTTTTGCTGCTTCCGGGGCAATGGTAGGTGTAGAACGGAATATGGACATATTCGGTGTGAGTGTACTGGGGGTAGTTACAGCTGTAGGCGGAGGTATGATCCGGGATATTGTGCTGGGAATTATTCCGCCTAATGTGTTTATAAATCCGGTATATGCCCTGGTGGCTACCATTACTTCCTGTCTGGTTTTTCTGGTTTTTTACTGGAAACGGCAGCTTTTGGAAGGGCATATGCGGCTTACCTATGACAGAGTCATGCTGGTGATGGACTCTGTCGGTCTGGGAATTTTTACGGTAGTGGGAGTGAATACAGGAATTCGCAGTGGATATATGGATAATGTGTTTCTCCTGGTGTTTCTGGGAACGATTACCGGAGTAGGGGGAGGCCTGATGCGTGATATGATGGCAGGAGTACCGCCCTATATTTTTGTAAAGCATATTTATGCATGCGCGTCTATTGTAGGAGCGGTTGTATGTGTGTATATGAATCGCTTTGTGGGAAATGTGGAAGCAATGATGGTAGCCTGCTTCGTAGTCATACTGATTCGGTACCTGGCAGCACATTATCGCTGGAATCTGCCCAGATTGTCTCATAATGAGAGTGAATAATAAAAAGGAGTCCGGATTTATTCCGAACTCCTTTTTGAATTTATAGCAGGATATTTTATTGATTGCTTATTTATTTTGTATCCTGGAGAGCGAGATAACCTTCTTCGCCTGTACGGATCTTAACAACATTTTCAATGTCGTATACAAATACTTTACCGTCACCGATCTGACCTGTATGAAGAACTGCTTTGGCAGTTTCAATAACTTTCTGTACAGGTACCAGGCTGACAACAATTTCAATCTTGATCTTAGGAAGAAGATTCATTTCCACTTCAACACCACGATAGTAGGATGGAGCACCTTTCTGTACACCGCATCCGAGTACGTTTGTAATAGTGATACCTGTAACACCAATCTCGTTCATTGCCTGCATAAATTCATCAAGCTTATTCTGACGTGTGATGATAACAACTTTTGTAAGCTTATGAACGCCTTCTTTCGGAAGTTCAGGAACTGATTCTGCAGGAGCGGAAGGTCTGGCTGTAACAACAGGAGCTTTTACGGAAGTTCCCATAGGAGTCGGAACACCTGCCATTGCGAAACCGTCATAAGCACTTGCAAGACCATGTTCTTTGGAGTCAAGACCTGCGATCTCTTCTTCAGCTGAAACACGAAGTCCGATTGTATGTTTGATTACCTGGAAGATAATTGTCATAGTAACAACAACCCATGCGATTGTAATGATCATACCTGTGAACTGAACGCCAAATCCGTGGAAGCCGCCACCTGTAAGGAGTCCCTTCCAACCTGTACCTGAACCGTCGGAGAAAAGACCAACTGCAAGAGTACCAAATGCACCGTTTAAACCATGAACACCGACAGCACCAACAGGGTCATCGATTTTCAGAACCTTATCAATAAATTCAATACCAAATACTACGATGAAACCGGAAACAATACCGATGATTGCTGCGGATGTAGGAGAAACTGTGTCGCATCCTGCTGTAATTGCTACAAGTCCTGCAAGAGAACCATTCAGAGACATGGAAACATCCGGTTTTTTGTAACGTACCCATGTGATGATCATAACAGTTACAGTTGCAACAGCTGCTGCAAGGTTAGTAGTAACGAAGATTTTACCTGCACTTACGATTGCATCGCCTTCCATACTGACTGTGGAAGCACCGTTAAATCCGAACCAGCAGAACCAGAGGATAAATACACCTAAAGCACCAACTGTAAGGTTGTGTCCCGGGATAGCTTTTGATTTGCCGTCTTTTGTATACTTGCCGATACGAGGTCCAAGGATGATGGCACCGATCAGAGCTGCCACACCACCTACCATATGTACTGCGCAGGAACCTGCGAAATCGTGGAATCCCATCTGGCTGATAAATCCACCGCCCCAGATCCAGTGTCCGGATACCGGATATACAACAAGACTGATCATAAGGCTGTAGACGCAATAAGAAAGGAACTTTGTACGTTCTGCCATTGCACCGGAAACAATTGTTGCGGATGTTGCACAGAATACTGTCTGGAAGATTAAGAATGCCCAGAAAGGAACTCCGTCAGGAAGCATTCCTGAACCATAGTGTGCTTCTGTGGCAATACCACCGATCTTTCCGATAAATCCATTACCTGCACCAAACATCAGACCGAAGCCGACCAGCCAGAAGACCGGGGTTCCGATACAGAAGTCCATCAGGTTTTTCATAATAATGTTACCTGCGTTTTTGGCTCGTGTGAAGCCTGTTTCTACCATTGCGAATCCGGCCTGCATAAAGAAGACCAGTGCGGCGCCGACCAGCACCCATATTGTGTTTACTGCGGAAAATTCCATAATAATATTCCTCCCTCATAAAAATTTCCTCATATTTTATAAAATGCAAAAAGCGCAATGCCTGGAAATGTAGCCAGTTCATCGCGCTTTTGCGAATATAAAATCCATATTTATTTTATAGTATATTGCATAACTGATGTGATAGAAAGACGTTTTGTGTGACTGTATGCAATGCACCTTAAAATCAATTATATGTAAAACAGGGGAATATCAAAATATCGTGTGATTAATGGATGAGGAAATCGATAATGAATTATGAAGTAGAGTTCATAAAGGGATATTCCCCTGTTGTTACCAATGTATTAAATATTTACAGACTGTGCCATTGCTTTGCAGTTCCAACAATCCTATAAACATTCGAAATCATATCACTTATACAGAAAACAGAAGTTTGTCATATGTAGGATATGGAAACAATGCATCCGGAATCAGTGTTTCAGCTGCATCTACAGATTTTCTTAAGCTTTCCATGTCGGAAAGTACTATGGACTGATATGCCTTTGCATTTGCAAGAGGATCCTCTGTAGCAAGAGCTGTTGCAGTATCTGCTTTTAAGGTTTCCAGACCTTTGGTGATATCACCGGCAAGATCAGAGAGTTCTTTGATCAGTTTACCTTCTGCATCAGTACTGATATCTGCAATAACAGATTTTTTGGAAATAGCAGTAGTTGCCAGCTTGTCAATATATTCAAATACAGATGGAAGGAAATCCTTCTGTACCATTTCAACCATAGTATTGGACTCAATGTTAAGGATCTTGGAATAGGCTTCCAGCCAGATCTCATAACGGGATTCAATTTCTTCTTTTGTGAAGATATGATATTTGGTAAAGAGTTCAATATTCTTATCTGCGATCCACTGAGGAAGAGCATCCGGTGTGGATTTCAGGTTAAAGAGACCACGTTTTTCAGCTTCTTCGATCCATTCGTCTGTATAACCGTTTCCATTAAAGATAACACGTTTATGATCAATAATTGTCTTCTTGATCAGTTCGTGGATTGCATCCTCCATCTTGTCTTCCGGTACATCCTTTAACTGTTCTGCAAACTGGTGAACACACTCAGCAACAGCAGTGTTTAAGATGATGTTCGGGTTTGCAACAGAAGCTTCGGAACCAAGCATACGGAATTCGAATTTGTTTCCTGTAAATGCGAATGGTGAAGTACGGTTTCTGTCTGTATTGTCTTTTACGAAATGAGGAAGTACTTTTGCACCGATATCCATCTGGACTGCGCGGCTTCCTGCAAAATATTCGTCATTTTCGATAGATTTTAATACTTCTGTCAGTTCATCACCGAGGAATACGGATACAACAGCAGGCGGAGCCTCGTTTGCACCGAGACGGTGATCATTTCCTGCACTTGCTACAGAAATACGAAGTACATCTGCATATTCATCAACTGCTTTGATAACAGCTGTCAGGAAAATCAGGAACTGTGTATTTTCAGCAGGTGTTTTTCCCGGATCAAGGATATTTACACCTGTATCTGTGATCATAGACCAGTTGTTGTGTTTACCGCTTCCGTTGATTCCCTCAAATGGTTTCTCATGAAGGAGGCATACAAGTCCGTGCTTGTCGGCAACTTTCTTCATTACTTCCATTGTTAACTGGTTGTGGTCAACTGCAACGTTTGTTGTATCGAATACAGGAGCCAGCTCATGCTGTGCAGGAGCAACTTCGTTATGTTTTGTTTTGGCAGGAATACCAAGTTTCCAGAGCTCTACATCCAGGTCATGCATATAAGCTGCAACACGAGGTTTCAGAGCACCGAAGTAATGATCTTCCATTTCCTGACCCTTAGGAGCAGGAGCACCGATCAGTGTACGTCCGCAGAATACAAGGTCTTTTCTCTGCTTGTATAATTCCTTGTCTACCAGGAAGTATTCCTGTTCAGGACCTACAGTTGTATTTACGTGTTTTACCTCTGTATTTCCTATTATATGGAGAAGATTTGTAGCTTCCTTATCAAGAGTCTGCATGGAGCGGAGAAGAGGAGTCTTTTTATCCAGTGCTTCGCCACTGTAGGAGCAGAATGCTGTAGGAATATAAAGAGTTCCGTCTTTAATGAATGCCGGTGATGTTGGATCCCATGCTGTATATCCTCTTGCCTCGAATGTGGCACGAAGACCGCCTGATGGGAAGCTGGAAGCATCCGGTTCACCTTTTACAAGTTCCTTGCCGGAGAAATCCATGATAACCTGACCGTCTCCTGTAGGAGAAATAAAGCTGTCATGCTTTTCTGCTGTTACATTTGTCATTGGCTGGAACCAGTGAGTATAATGGGTAGCTCCGTTTTCTGTAGCCCATTCTTTCATTGCAACTGCAACGGAGTTGGCAACATCAAGTTCAAGATGTGTACCGTTCTCGATTGTTTTCTTTAATGCTTTGTACATGTCCTTTGGCAGTTTGCTTCTCATTACTTTGTCATTGAAGACCAGGCTGCCATACAGTTCAGGGATATTCTGTGCCATATAGGTATTCTCCTTTCGAATTATGGTTCATCCATTTTTTTTCGTCTCATAGAAAATCCCTCATTCGCATAACATTTTCTATAAAACGAAAAGTTCTGTATAAAACGAAAAAGGCACTTCGAATCTGATTTATATCAATCAGTTCAAAGCGCCTTTGCTTTATGTGCTGTACTATAAACGATATAAAAAGAGATGTCAAGTACTTTTTTTAAAAAATAGAAAAAACAGAAAAAATTACAGACAATAAAAATAAAAAGGAACAGTTGACAAATTTAATTCTGTTATTATAATTTACTATGCAAGTTTCTAACGAAAAGTGCGGACCATATTTTGGAAAGCAATGCTGAATGGAAAGTAACACAATAAACAAATATCATAGAAATCGGAGGAGAGATCAGATGGCTGGAATAAAAGAAGAATGTGGCGTGTTTGGCATTTATGATCTGGATGGAGGAAATGTGGTTCCCTCCATATATTATGGATTAACTTCCCTGCAGCACAGAGGACAGGAATCATGTGGACTGGCAGTTTCAGATACCAGAGGAGAGAGAGGAAATGTACAATTCCACAAGGATCTTGGACTGGTAAGTGAGGTGCTTCGCCAGGATGTAGTGCGTAAATATTCAGGAGATATTGGAATCGGTCATGTAAGATATTCTACAACAGGAGCTTCTGTTGCCGAAAATGCGCAGCCCCTGGTTTTATCTTATGTAAAGGGAACTCTGGCGCTGGCTCATAATGGAAACCTGGTCAATACACCGGAACTGAAATGGGAACTGATCCAGAATGGTGCAATTTTCCACACAACTACAGATTCAGAAGTGATTGCTTTCCATATTGCAAGAGAACGTGTGCATTCCAAAACAGTAGAGGAAGCTGTTTTAAAAACAGCCAGGAAGATCAAAGGCGCTTATGGACTGGTTGTTATGAGCCCGAGAAAACTTATCGCTGTCCGAGATCCATATGGTCTGAAGCCTTTATGTCTGGGAAAAAGAGGAAATGCTTATGTAATTGCTTCTGAAAGCTGTGCGCTGACCTCAGTGAGTGCGGAGTTTGTCCGTGATATTGAACCAGGTGAAATTCTTACTATCACAAAAGATGGATTGAAATCAAATATGGAGCTTGCCGGTACAAAAAAGGCACATTGCGTATTTGAATATATTTATTTTGCCCGCCTTGACAGTACGATCGATGGAGTAAAGGTCTATGATGCCAGAATCCGGGGAGGTAAATCACTTGCCAAGTCTTATCCTGTAGAAGCAGATATTGTTACAGGTGTTCCGGAATCCGGTCTTCCGGCAGCAAAGGGATACTCAGAGGAATCGGGAATTCCGTTTGCTTTTGCATTTTATAAAAACAGCTACATTGGACGAACCTTTATCAAGCCTACGCAGGAAGAAAGAGAATCCAGCGTACATCTGAAATTAAGTGTGCTGGAGTCTGTAGTGAAGGGGAAAAGAATTGTTCTGGTAGATGATTCAATTGTAAGAGGTACCACGATTGCCAATCTGATCCATATGTTAAAAGAGGCTGGTGCAAAAGAGGTACATGTACGTATCAGCTCCCCGCCATTTCTGCACCCGTGTTATTTCGGTACAGATGTACCTTCTAATGATCAGCTTATTGCTGCCAGCCACAGTGAAGCGGAAATCTGTCAGATGATCGGTGCCGATTCTCTTGGATATATGCAGACAGATTATCTGAAAGGCATGGCAGGAGGTCTTCCTCTCTGCAAGGCTTGCTTTGACGGTAAGTATCCAATGGATATTCCGGACTATAAAGATGCTGATTTTATGGATATTGTAAAATGCTGATTTCTGAGAAAGAAAAGATGTACCAGTATATCCATTAATTGGACACAGGAAATAAAAAATCATGAAAATTGGGAAAAATGCATATAATTATAGAGAGATTCCTGTAAAATGGTCAAGCCAATATGGGAATGCATAGAATATGAAAAGACAAAATAACCAAAAACAGCACTGTGTAATTATGCAAAACATACAAAATGAAATATAAAAAACGTCAACAGGAAATCGTAAAAAATCTTGACAAATCGAAATGTGTAGGACATAATGTGTGCAATTGAAAGGTGACCGGTTCACTGACAAAAGTATGAACAGAGTATCCAGAAAGGGTGATCATTATGACACAGAGTAAGATTAAGTTAAATGCAACGGAGGATGTGCAGGAATTTGTCAATGCAGCTTCCAAATGTGATTTTGATATTGATATTTATTATAACAGATTTCTGATTGATGCAAAATCCATTCTTGGCATTCTCAGTATGGATCTGACAAAGGTTCTGACTGTAGACTGTCATGGAGAAAGTAAGGAGTTTGAACGTACTCTTCAAAAGTTTGCAGTAGCCTGAAGCTATAATCAGTCAGGAACAGTATATCTGTTCCTGACTTTTTTTACCGAATCAGATATTTCAATATTGACAAAGATAAAAAATTGTTTTATAGTATAGCATATTTTTAAGATAAAAATCGGAAATATGGTTTCATAATAAGAAAGATAAATCTGACAAAGGCGTCAGGTACAGAACTTGTGGGCAAAGTGTCCCTACAGAGCTTCTGTACCTGGCGCTTTTTATTATTGGAATCCAGATTTTCCGGAAAGAATTTATGTTATCAGTTTTAGAGAACCAAGGATGATGGAGGAGGAAATCAAATGGCAGTAAAGTATGTATTTGTCACAGGAGGCGTTGTTTCTGGTCTTGGAAAGGGAATTACAGCTGCATCTCTGGGACGTCTTCTTAAAGCAAGAGGCTATCAGGTAACTATGCAGAAGTTTGATCCCTACATTAATATTGATCCGGGAACTATGAACCCCATTCAGCACGGAGAAGTTTTTGTAACAGATGATGGTACAGAAACTGATCTGGATCTGGGACATTATGAGAGATTTATTGATGAGAGTCTTGATAAAAATTCCAACGTGACAACCGGTAAGGTTTACTGGTCTGTTCTTCAGAAAGAACGTCACGGAGATTTCGGCGGAGGTACTGTACAGGTAATCCCTCATATTACAAACGAAATCAAGGGACGCTTCTATCGCGCAAAATCATCAGATGAAGATAAGATTGCCATTATCGAGGTGGGAGGAACCGTTGGTGATATTGAAAGTCAGCCGTTTCTGGAAGCCATTCGTCAGTTCCAGCATGATGTGGGACATGACAATGCGATCCTGATCCATGTGACTTTGATTCCTTATCTGAAGGCATCCGAAGAAATGAAAACCAAACCTACACAGGCAAGCGTAAAGGAACTTCAGGGAATGGGAATCCAGCCGGATGTACTGGTGTGCAGAAGTGAACATGAACTGACAGAGGACATCAGAGAAAAAATCGCTTTATTCTGCAACGTACCTGTATCACATGTACTTCAGAACCTGGATGTAGAATATTTATATGAAGCTCCTCTTGCAATGGAAAGAGAGAAGCTTGCAGATGTAGTTCTTTCAAGTCTCCGTCTGGAAAACAGAAAACCGGATTTAAGTGACTGGGAGGAAATGGTAGAAAGTCTGAGAAATCCGAACAAAACAGTAAAGATCGCAATCGTAGGAAAATATACACAGCTTCATGATGCATATCTCAGTGTAGTAGAGGCACTGAAACATGGTGGAATTTCCTGCAGAGCCAAAGTAGAGCTTGACTGGATCGATTCCGAAGAACTGACAGAGAAGAATCTGGATCAGCAGCTTCACAATGTAGATGGTATCCTGGTTCCGGGTGGTTTCGGAAACAGAGGTACAGAAGGAATGATCCTGGCAGCACAGTATGCAAGGGTACATAAGATTCCATATCTTGGAATCTGCCTGGGAATGCAGATGGCAATCGTAGAATTCGCCCGCCATGTACTTGGATACGAAGATGCAAACAGTATTGAACTGAATCCGGAGACAAAGCATCCGGTAATTGCATTAATGCCGGATCAGGAAGACATCGAAGATATCGGTGGAACCTTAAGACTTGGAAGTTATCCATGTATTCTTGCAGAAGGTTCCAGATCCTATGAACTCTTTGGCAAAAAAGAAATCCATGAGCGCCACAGACATCGTTATGAAGTAAACAATGCATTCCGTAAAGAACTCCAGGAGAAGGGAATGAATATCGTAGGAACTTCCCCTGATAACCATATCGTAGAGATGATCGAGATCGCAGGGCATCCGTTCTATGTAGGAACCCAGGCCCATCCGGAATTCAAATCCCGCCCGAATCATGCACATCCTTTATTCAGAGGATTTATTCAGGCGGCTGTGAACTTCAGGCAGAGCGATACGAATGAAGAATAACAGAAAGGATGAGGAGATTATGAAAGAAGTGAGAGAACAGCAGCAACAACAGCAAGGTATGTACAGGCCCGAATTTGAGCATGACAACTGCGGTATCGGAGCAGTTGTCAATATCAAAGGTAAGAAAACCCACGATACTGTTGCAAATGCATTAAAGATCGTAGAACATCTGGAGCACCGCGCAGGTAAGGATGCAGAAGGCAAAACCGGTGACGGTGTAGGTATTCTTCTCCAGATTTCCCATAAATTTTTTAAGAAAGCCTGTAAGAAAGAGGGATTTGAGATTGGTGATGAGAGAGAATACGGCATCGCACAGTTTTTCTTCCCACAGCACGAGATCAAACGTGCACAGGCAAAGAAGATGTT
>CAKRYE010000049.1 GCA_934426285.1 uncultured Blautia sp. | reverse complement strand
CGCCCACGATCACAGCTTCCTTTCTGCATACAGGATTACCTTCCAGTACAAATTTCTTTAAGTCCATAAAAGCTTTTTCTCCTTTACATTCCCGGCAGTCTGATACTGCCTGCTTTTGAAACTATTTTATACTTTTGTACATCAATTGGCAATAACTTGTATTTCTTCCCTCCTCAGTGATATAATTTGGTGTTACTGTTCACTCCGTTCACAGTAACGCCAAAATTCATTCCAGATTGCCTGCGGCAATGGAATTTTCTTTTACGCAATTTTATCATTCATGATAAGTTTTTGTAAGATATTTTGTGTTTCTTTTACAGATCTTTTAAATCTAGTACCAGATGTCTGACCCCAATGTGTTTATCCCTCGTAATTCCGTGCAGTTATTGGGCTTCGGCTTGTTATGCAGTCTTACCCTCACGAAAGACCTTATATATGATTTCTTTTCGTCAGACCAGAGATTTGCCCGTGGTTAGTCTGTTCCCACATCCGGCTTCCTTCAGATTCCCCTCATGAGGACACCCTTGCCTTCGGCTATATCCTTCCCACTGCAGGGCGGATTCGGGACTTGCACCCATTAGAAACGTGCGCCGCCAGGCGCACATAAACAAAAAGACCACCATACTTTCTTGTATAATGGTCTCTTTAGGTGCTCATCTTAGAGCGTGTTTGAAAAAGGCTTTCTGCAAATTATTCTGCAAATTATGGAAGTGCAACGTGCTCTAAAATTCCTGTAAGATGAGCAATCGTTATTCCATAATTCGTCATTGGGACATATTGATTTCTGGCTTTATCAATACGGTACATTACATATTTGCGATTAAACATACAGGCACCGCATTGGATGATCAGATCATATTTAGTAAGGTCATCAGGAAAATCTGTTCCGCTTACCAGACTTACATCCAGTTTCTCTCCAAAACGTTTTTTGAGCATTTGCGGAATCTTCACTCTTCCGATATCTTCCTTCAGAGGTGCATGGGTACAGCATTCTGCAATGAGAACATGTGAATTTTCATTAAGAGTATCAATTGCCTTTGCGCCTTCTATATAATATGGTAAATCTCCCTTGTATGCTGCAAAAAGAACTGAAAAAGAAGTCAGCATACTCTCCTTTGGTTTATTTTCATATACATAGGAAAATACCTGCGAGTCTGTAATGATTAATTTCGGAGGTACTGCGAGATTCTCCAAGGCTGACAGATACTGATCTGTTGTCACACTCATTACCAGACATTTTTTGTCCAATAGTTCTCTTAAAGTTTGCACCTGTGGTAATATCAGTCTCCCCTTTGGTGCCTGAATGTCCTGTGGCATCACAAGCAGAACCAGGTCACCGGTATCAACCAGATCACCGGTAATCATCCTGTTTCCATATCCTTCCGGAATACTTCGGGCAAGCAGTTCCTTCAAATTACGGATTCCCTCTCCTGTTTTAGCACTGATCAGACAGACTTCTTCCTTTGTGTTCCTTTGAATCAGGTGAGCAAGTTTTTCTTTTTCTTCCTGCGTGTACAGATCTGTTTTATTGAGAACGGGAACCACAGGCGTATTTTTCTCTTTAAAGTAACGATACCATTTTAATTCCTGCGACATTTCTTCTTCACAGAAGAGAATAATTGCCAGGTCCGTCTTCTGCGCTGCAAGTTCTGTTTTTTCGATACGTAAAGCTCCAAGCTCACCTTTATCATCAAATCCCGCCGTGTCGATCAGGACGCAGGGACCGAGAGGGTAAATTTCCATAGCCTTGTATACAGGATCCGTAGTAGTTCCCGCAACATCTGCTACAATAGATACTTTCTGTCCGGAAAACGCATTGATAAATGAAGATTTTCCGCTGTTCGTTTTTCCAAAGATTCCAATATGCAGACGATTTGCAGAAGGTGTTTCATTTAATGTAACAGCCATATTTTTTCCTTTCATAATATTTCTGTCAGAATCTGAAATCACGCTGCCCATTTACGATATCTGCCAGATGTTCTTCTGTAAGCCTCTTTACTTTTTCACTTGGAATATTTTCGAGTTCATTCTGAATCAGTTCCAGACCGACTTTCTTAGTTTCAGGACTTGCATAATCCTGTAAATATTCCATTAAAGTCATCAAGGCATTTGGATGACAGCAGTTTGAAATCTGTTTACTTTTGCACAATGACATAAAACGGTCACCGGTTCTTCCGGCTCTGTAACAGGCGGTACAAAAGCTTGGGATGTCTCCCATATTCATCAGCCAGTTTACGGTCTCATCAAGCGTGCGCTGATCGCTGACATCAAACTGAGCAGATGTAACCTCATCTTCCGTTTCAGGCTTATCATATCCACCGACACTGGTTCTTGAAGCTCCACTAATCTGAGAAACACCCAAAGGAAGAACTTTCTCACGAACAGCCTGACTCTCTCTTGTTGAAATAATCATACCTGTATATGGAACAGAGATTCGGATCAGTGCACAGATTTTTGCAAAAATATCGTCGCTGATACTGTTGTCAAATGCAGACGGATCAATGTCATCCGCATGTTTGATACGTGGCACACTAATCGTATGCGGTCCTACACCATGAACTGCTTCCAGATGTTCCGCATGCATCAGAAGTCCTGCAAATTCATATCTGTAAAGTTCCAGTCCGAACAATACACCTAAACCGACATCATCAATACCGCCTTCCATCGCGCGGTCCATTGCCTCTGTGTGATATGCATAGTTATGTTTCGGTCCTGTTGGATGAAGCTTTTCATAGCTTTCTTTATGATATGTTTCCTGAAAAAGAATATAAGTACCGATTCCGGCTTCTTTTAATTTACGGTAATTTTCTACTGTTGTAGCTGCAATATTTACATTTACACGACGGATCGCACCATTTTTATGTTTGATACTATAGATCGTTTTGATACATTCCAGAATATATTCGATCGGGTTATTGAGCGGATCTTCACCCGCCTCAATAGCGAGTCGCTTATGTCCCATATCCTGCAATGCGGTAACTTCTTTTACAATTTCTTCCTGTGTTAATTTCTTACGGGCAATGTGCTGGTTTTTCTTATGATACGGGCAGTACACACAGCCATTTACACAATAGTTAGACAGATACAGAGGCGCAAACAAAACAATTCTATTTCCGTAGAATTCTTTCTTGATTTCCGCTGCCAGATCATACATCTCCTGAATTTTCTCAGGAATTGGACAGGCAAGAAGAACAGACGCTTCTCTGTGCGTAAGACCTTTACATTCTTTTGCTTTCGCAAGAATCTGATCGATCAGTTCCACATTCTCCTTGTTTGCGTCAGCGTAGGCAAGGGTTTCCCGGATTTCCTCGTCGGAAATGAATTCTTCTGCTTTTAATGATTTTGGATTATACATAGGCTTTTTTCCTTTCTTTTCGGTCAGGAGCTTTCTTATCAACTGCTTTCCGATTAGTTTTTATTTTTCTATATTCAGTTTTATATTCCGCATACTGCGGATGCTTAAGTTATTCAGAAGTGACTCTTTTTGTAAAACATTCTGGATCTTCAGAAAAATCAGCTTTACATTCAGACCTTATAATCGCCTCTGTCCGTCACTACTTCATAACCAATGCTCTTCATTCTTGCTGCCATACAGGCCTTACATTCTGCTGCTTCGTCACCGGTGCAGATTTTGTCATCATAAAGTTTGTATTTATCTCTGACATTAACCGGAGAAAGGTTAGGCATTACGACGTTTCCGCCAGCCAGAATTCCCTTCTCTCTTCCTTTAGGATCAATTGTTCCAAGTGCAGTTGTCGCTGGCAGAAGAACATGTGGATGAATCAGTCTGATGATTGATAATAATCTCAATGTCAGATCCAGGGTCCCTGCAGGCTGATCTGCAAACGGAGTATCCTTATGAGGAATAAAAGGTCCGATGCCAACCATTTCAGGTTTCAATTCTTTAACAAACAGAAGATCCTGATAAAGGGTGTCTACCGTTTGTCCCGGTGATCCTACCATAAATCCGCAACCGGTCTGATAGCCGATTTTTTTCAGAACTTTCAGGCAGTTTTTTCTGTTGTTTAAAGACATCTGTTGTGGATGGAGTTTTCTGTAATGTTCTTCATCTGCAGTTTCGTGCCTTAACAGATATCTGTCGGCTCCGGCATTAAAATATGCCTGATAGCTTTCTTCGCTCTTCTCACCAATGGATAAGGTTACTGCACAGTCCGGATATTTTGATTTAATTTCCTGAACGATCTGGCAGATTTTCACATCTGTATAATAGGGATCCTCTCCTCCCTGTAATACAAATGTACGAAATCCAAGGTTCCATCCGGTTTTACAACAGGATAGAATCTGTTCTGTTGTAAGGCGATATCTGTCTGCCTTTGTATTGCCGTTGCGGATTCCACAGTAATAGCAGTTATTTTTACAATAATTAGTAAATTCAATCAACCCGCGGATATATATTTTATTTCCATAGATCTGTGTCGCTGTCTGCTGTGCCTTTTTATGAAGTTCCTGTATCAGGAAGGAATCTTGTGTCTGTAAAATCGCATCCAATTCTTCCCTTGAAATACTTTGCGTATTTTGGATACTCTCTAACATTTTTAAATCTGCTGACACTATGTAATCCCCCTCTTGTTATATGTTTTCTGCCTTTTTTGAGCAAACTGTTTTTGCAGAAATCCCTGCAAGCCGCCCGATTTTTCCTGTCATTGCATTAATCATATCCTGGGGTGCATCCATCGCCACGCTGATAATATTAACACCACGCTGTCTGTATGGGATTCCCATTCTTCCTATGATATATTCACCATATTCGTGAAGAATCTGATTCAGTTCTTTCACAGAATCAGGCTCTTCAACTATAATTCCAATCACCGCAATTCTGCTCGCCATAGAAACACCTCATTTCAACAGATGTTCTTTATGATATGAGATACCTAAAATGAATTAGTGAAAGCTGTTATAGACATTATGAAAAGTGAGTGATATATTGATTATATAGGGATGTTTCAGATATCCGTTTTTGTCTGAAGCATTCGGTTAACTATTATTTACAGCAATGCTGTCATCAGGTAACCTACACTTTAAGGAGGGAAAAGAAATGAAGAAAATAAGCAAAAAATTACTCTCTTTTTTATTGGCATTTGGAATGATCCTTTCCATGTTTGCAGTGAACTCTGCTACAATCCAGGCGGCAGATGAACATGTTCCTGCATCGGCAACCTTAGTTGCCTATCCGAAGCCGGCAACAGAATCCCTGGCTTCCTTATCATCCAAAGTTTCCGGACTAAAATCAAGTAATAAGGCAGTTGTCACTGTTAAACTGTCAAAATTCACCTACGGCACTTCACAGACATACTATACGATTCTGGCAGTCCCAAAGAAAGCCGGTACAGCCACTGTTTCTTTTAAATGTCAGGGAAAAACATATAAAATAAAAGTAACTGTAAAAAAATATGTAAACCCTGTTAGATCAGTAAAGATTGGTGCAACTACTGTATCAGGTTCCAGGTTTAAATCTTCTTCCGAAACAAATCTCAGTTATGCAAAGTTTGCCGGAAAAAAAGTAAAAACAACCGTTACACTTGCAAAAGGATGGAAGCTTCAGGAATTGTATATATATAGTGGAAATAATCCTGCAAATGGCAGTATGAAACCTGCAATTGAATACCTGCAAAAAGGATGGATGCGCAGTGAATCTGTAGCAAACGGCAGTAAGATTCCGGTAGCCGGAGGTAAAGGTTTCAGAATCATGTTTACTGCAGTTAATTCTAAAACCGGTATCAGCGAATATATGACTATCATGCTTAAGTAAACGATAAGGATTTAGGGCAGTCTCATCGGCAAAATCTTTGCCTTGAGGCTGCCCTGAGTATTTTTCAGTAAGAATATTAATCTGAAGCAAAAACAGATTACTGGAATGAAAAAAACTAACCAATAGTTAATAGAAATTTCCTCTCTTCTATTATATGGTAACTATAGAATAAACTTGGGCAAAGCATTACGTGTACCAAAAGTCATAATATTTGCCTGAAACTATTATAGCCTATCGTGTAAGGAGGAGATTTTATGAGTATGAAGGAACGCTTTATAAAAAAACGCAGAAGCTATCTGGTATTTTTCTTTCTGACAGCATTTGCCGTACTTTCATTTTTTCCAAAACTGACATTGGCTGCTTCCAAGCCAACTGCCAAGCAGCTTAAAGTAAGCTGCAGCGGATTCCAATATGACAATGATACCGCAAAGTTATATCTGAAGCTGAAGCTGAAAAATACTTCCAGTTACACAATTACAAAAGTAAAGATGGAATATGAGATCCCAATCATGGAGGATGGAACCATAACCCAGACCTTCAGTGTAACAATCAATCCCGGAAAAACAGTAAACAAGACTGTTTATGTTGCAAAAATGACTCAGCAGCCATATAAATCACCTAAGGTAAAATGCTTATCATTCTGGTACCGGTCAGCTACCCCTAAGCTAAGCCAGCTCAAGGTCAGCTACAAAGGATATGATTATAATCCCAACACCGGAGAGCTGTATATAACTGCCCGTATGCAAAACACTTCAAGTTATACCATTACAAAGGTAACAATGTATTTTGAGATACCGCTGGATGAAACTGCAACGCCCACCAAAACCTACAGTGTAAACATTCCTGCCGGCAAGACCAAAAATTACAGATTCAAAATCGGAAGGATGGCGGATGCCCCAGATGGAAAGACGAAAGTGCAATGTAAAAAATTCTGGTATAAAAAATAGCATCCCACTGCCACAGTAAGATACGATCACTTTATTTATGCAAAAAAGGACTCTTGTTTTTCAGGAGTCCTTTTTAGAACTAAGAATTTCTAATAAATAATCACATATTTTCTTCTTTTTTTCTTAAATTCTCTCGTATCCATTTGAGTATCTGAATGATCGGAAGGCTGGCAAATGCATACAGATATACGCGTCCAAGCTGCATCAGATTCAACGTTTCCACTTTAAACAGAAGATGAAATCCTGGAACCGTCAATACAGCTGTAATAAGTACTGCTCCAAGCAAGAATGCGCCCTGAAGCCATTTATTATTAAAGAATTTTTTTGTAAAGATAACCGGATGATCCGATTTGCAGTTAAATCCATGGAACAAACGCGTCAGGCAAAGTGTTCCGAAAGCATAGGTACTTCCAAGCAGCGCGCCATTCTGATGATATCCTGTCAAAAATCCAATCATGGTCATCGCGCCGATCACAAAACCTTCCAGGCTGATCTTACCAAGGAAATCCTTTGTCAGTATTGACTCGTCTGCAGATCTTGGTTTCTCATTCATCACCTCACTGCTATGAGGTTCCACGCCTAATGCGATTGCCGGGAGGCTGTCCGTCAAAAGATTGATAAACAGCAGATGCACCGGTGCAAAGGGAACCGGAAGCCCTGCAATAGATGCACAAAGAACTGCCAGAATCGCCCCAAAGTTTCCTGACAGAAGAAACTGGATTGCATACTTGATATTCTGATATAAATTTCGTCCATTTTCCACTGCTTTTACAATTGTTGCAAAATTATCGTCTGTAAGTACCATCGCTGCAGCATCCTTTGCAACTTCGGTTCCGGTCACTCCCATTGCAACACCAATATCTGCCTGCTTCAACGCCGGAGCATCATTCACACCATCTCCGGTCATTGCAACGATCATCCCTTTCTCCTGCCATGCACGGACAATACGGATTTTGTGCTCCGGTGACACTCTTGCATACACAGAAATATTCGGGACAAATTCCCTCAGCTGCTCATCACTCATATTTTCAATATCAGCACCCTCGCAGGCCTCCGACAGATCATGTAAGATTCCAATTCTCTTTGCAATTGCCGCTGCTGTGATCTTATGATCTCCGGTTATCATGACCGGTCTGATTCCTGCTTTTATACATTCTGCAACTGCTGCCTTTGATTCTTCCCTGGGCGGATCCATCATAGCGATCAGGCCAAGAAATACCAACTGCTTCTCATCTTCCATCGTCAATACATGGTTCTCCGGAATTTCACGATAGGTAAATGCCAGTACCCGTAACCCTTCCATTGAAAATTCCTGATTCTGGCGTTTTATTTTTTCTTTATCTGCTTCTGCAATTTCCCGGACTCCGTCCTTTGTCCAGATCCTATCTGTCAGCTCCAAAAGCCGGTCAACAGCCCCTTTTACGATCATCCGGTTCTCACCATCAATCCTGTGAAGTGTTGACATCATCTTACGGTCACTGTCAAAGGGAAGCTCCCCTTCTCTTGGATAAAGATTTCTTACGCCTGCAGCCTCTATTCCGTATCTGCCGCCAAGATTGATCAATGCTGTTTCCGTCGGATCTCCGATCTCCACTCCATTTTCATTTGTTGAATCATTACATAAAATACTGTAATCCAAAAGACATCTCTGTGCCGGATCTGCCACATCAATTGCATCAGCTGTGATCCTTTTTTCATCTATATAGTAATCTTCCACTGTCATTTTGTTCTGTGTGAGCGTTCCTGTTTTATCCGAACAGATAACAGATACACTTCCAAGACCTTCCACAGCCTGAAGCTTACGAATGATTGCGTGCTCCTTTGCCATCTTCTGTGTTCCGAAAGAAAGAACAATTGTCACGATGGAACTTAACGCTTCCGGGATTGCTGCAACTGCAAGCGCTACTGCAAACATAAATGCACTGCTGATTTTCTCACCACGGAATACATTGATTGCAAACAGAATTCCGCAAAAGATCAGGATCAGGATGGAAAGCTTTTTTCCAAAGTCATCCAGATTCGCCTGAAGCGGCGTTTGTTTTTCAGAAGTTGATTTCAGAAGTCCCGCAATCTTTCCAACCTCTGTCTGCATACCTACATCTGTTACAACTGCTTTGCCACGCCCATATGTAACAAAGCTGCCGGAAAATAGCATGTTTGTCCGATCACCAAGGGGTGCTTCTGACAGAATAGTGTCCATACTCTTTTCAACCGCAAGGCTTTCACCTGTAAGAGCACTTTCATCGACCTTAAGGCTTGCATTTTCAATCAGTCTTCCATCTGCCGGAATCATATCTCCTGCCTCCAGCAGGATCACATCTCCTACAACCAGCTCTCTTGCCGGAAGCTGGACAGCCACACCATCACGCAATACTTTTGCCTCAGGTCCGGAAAGCTTCTTTAAACTCTGCAGGGACTGCTCGGCCTTTACTGTCTGTATGGTTCCCAAAATCGCATTGATTGTGATAACGATCACGATAACCGCTGCACTTTCCACATCTCCAAGCATACCGGATATTACCGCCGATGCAATTAAGATCAGCACCAGAAAATCCTTATACTGCTCAAAGAAAATCTGTAAAATACTTTTTTTCTTTCCTTCTGCAAGCTCATTCCACCCACAGTTCTCTCTGGATCTTTTAACCTGTTCACCGGTAAGCCCCGATTCCCTGCTTTCCACGTGATCCAGAACTTCTTCTACCGTTTGCTGATAGATTTCCCTCATTGCTTTTGCCTCCTTTTGCAAACATTCAACAGCTTTTATTTTTTATGCAATGAAGGATTTTTTAGTAAAATGATATAAAAAAAGAAACCCTTATTGCATAACAAAAATGCAATAAAAGTCTCACCATTTTCCTGCAGCACCGGATGTTTCCATCGTACTGACGACACTACAAACGCCAATCTCTAAACGTAGGTTACTCCCCTTTATTAAGTCCAATAGTATAACAAAACCGATATCTCTGTCAAGTGGATATTTACTAACTTCATAGGTTCTGACCCTGGTATCCAACAGGCTACAAACATTCTTTCAATTTTCGTCCTGACAATTCAGTTCATTTACCTGCTCTGCCACGGTTTTATTTATCCTCGATTTCTAATCGTGGCAGTTCGCCCCAATCATCCGGATATTTCAGTTTATCATATTCGACTTTCTTGGCCCGATAAATAATCTGACTAAACACATCCTCGTTTGTACTTTTTATATATGTAGCAATGATTCTATAAGAATCTTTTATGTTGTCCCTGATATCTCCTTCAAGCAATGTGTCAGGAACATAATCCCCAGCTCCGGTCACATCTCGGAAACCAAGTGCCCATTTTACACCGCCAACAAGTTTTTCGGTATAAAGCAACGGATGCGAATTTTTATAATTTCCCATCATACTTGCAGACAGATTAGCATTCATGAATGCAAAGGGTAAAACCGCCAATTTTTGATGTGTTGTTCCTTTCCCTGCAAATTCAATGTCTGCTTCTTTTAAACGACCATCAATACAGATATTATAAAAGTCAAGGTGTGACCACGCTTTATTCGTAAGTTCCAGCCCTGTCAGATGATGGAAGTTACTGGCATCAAATCCAACCTCAAGTGCAGAAACCTTCTTATGTTTATCTGTAACTACAAAAAGCAGTCGTTTTCCAACAAAATTATCTCTATACAATCTCGCTGCGGATATTGCTATTGAAACTGCCTCTTTCTTTGTGTACTTCTTTCCCATTTTATATGTTCTAATTCTTTTATGCAAAATTTAAAGGGAGACTACAACACCTCAGTGCTGTGCGTCTCCCTTTATGACTGATTTTATCGTTGTCCGCCAACACTCCAGCCCATACGTCTGGAATCGCTATCAGGTTTTATCGTTGCCTGCCAACACTCCGGTCTATACACCCGGATTCACTATCGGATTTAAGGTGTCAGCCACACCAGCAGGATGTCGCCTGCTTTCCTACTTATAGGATACTCGATATCCCGCTTTTTATCAACTGGTTTTGAAAATTTTATTTTGAACTTTCTTTTTAATTTTGCCCCCATTTCAGGCTCCGATACGCATCTCCAAAGCCCTCCACAAACTCCAGGCTCATTGTCTCCACGATGTTCTCCCCCACCACATTCTGTATGTAAAACGGCGATGCTGGCTCCTGATAGATCATCTTTCCGCTCCTCCAGTTCTCGTATCGAATCCGCTACGGCCTCATCGATGTATTCGTACTTCATAAGTTCTAATGCTTGTAGTACGTAGTTTTACCTTCCCAGAGACCCACTTGGTCGGATTCCTAGATTAAAGGGATTTCGGTGCTCATTTCGGTGCTCAATACTCACCCTGCTACCTCGTTGTCTACGCTTCATGATTCCAGTTACCCAGAGTCATGCAAGACTCACTAATATTTTAATTTTCGCGTACCTGACCCCAATTGATCATTCCGAAATGGGGTCGTCCCCCCCAATGTGGCGTTTCGTGTTTAGGGGAGATTTTTCGGAAGTTCACACTATATTTCCCGGCTATCTGCAATGGAAAACTGCAGAAAACCGGGATTTTTTATGATTTTATTTTGTTCTTCTTTCTTTAGGCGGAAAAATTACTGGAAGTTCACATTATGCACTTTTTTTCTCTGAAGCTATCTTTTCTATTTCCTCCATAGTTAGCTCTGTATATGCTGCAATATCTTCATAACTGTGCTTGCCATCATCTAGCATTAAACGGGCTATATGGACTGCCTTCATTTTTGCAGCTTCATTTCTCATATCTTCCATCGCTTTACACATTACTGCCACCCCTTTCTCATCTTCTTTAAAATAGTGCACACGGTCAACCAAAATATACGTAAGTTTCATTAAGTAAGCGATAGGGATTTAGGGCAGTCTCATCGGCAAAATCTTTGCCGGGAGGCTGCCCTGAGTATTTTGTCTTATTTTACTTCCACCAGTTCAATCTTGTCTTCACATTAAATTTTTCGTTAATTCTCTATACTTTTTTCTAATCCAATCCCCAGCTGTTCAAAAAAGACCGCCACATTACAATAACGATTCAAAGAATGGTTTCCGTCCATGATAAATTCCCATGTATCTTTATAGGTACCACAGACATGGAAACCATCGTCATACAGATATTCCAGAAACTTTTCCGGCTGGTCTGTATATTGATCTGCAATGTCAAATGCCAGATCTTCCTTTTCATCATCGGTCAGATCTTCTGCCTTGTCATGCAGCACATGTTCCATATTCCTGGAAAAATAGTAAATCTCATAAGAAAATCCTGCCACAGTTTCCCGGTTATACAGAGAATATACAATCTTTCTCTTACTTAGATTTCTGCGGATCAATCGGTCCTTATTTTTCGCCTCTATATGCGTATCAAAATATTCCGTTTTTCCATTTTCAGACTGCCAGACCAACGATGACGGGATAAAGGCTCCGTCTGTATCAATGATCTGAATCACCTTAAGGATATCATCAGCTACTATGAAGGGGTTTTTAAGCAGATACTTTTGGATTTCCTTATCAATCCGTTCTTCAATATATTTTACCGTCATGTTTTCGTCTGCAGTGATATCTGTATGGAGCACGTCAAATTCTATATCATGATCGTTTACCAGTTTTGTAAATATCACGGCCAGTGCATCTTCATCCGTCGGCCCTTCTACAAGAAACAGAATAACTTTTTTAGTCATTAGCACGTATCCTTCCTGCCCGCCTCATAGCAAGCTCCATCTCATATATATTTGTTTCATTGTAGAGCTTTTCTTTTTGCCCGCCAAGCTTAATTGTCCGCAAATAAGATAACCGGGTATTTTGCGTATTTTTAATATAAGTAGATTTTATATAGCAATTCTCAGGATTCACAGTCGTATAAAGCAGAGAATCGTTTTCAAGGATCTCCAATGGGCGTAAGTTATGTGATGTAAAGATCAATTGTCCTTTAGCTTTATCCTGCATAACTTCCAGGCATTCTCCCAGCAAATACTCATAAATACCAGAATCCAGCTCGTCTACCACAAGGCAATAAGACTCCCTGTTATAGCAGGCAACTAAATTACTGCAAATAGAAATCAGCTTTTTTATTCCCGCAGATTCATACAAGAGCGGAATCCGGTTTTCCCCACGCATGGCAATGATTTCAAACTGCACCCCGTCTTTTCCATCCTTCAACAATTTATCAAACGCATTATAAATTTCTATATTAATCTCAGGTATTAATGATTTCATTACAATATTAATCTGCTTAATCGTATTTGCCACATAAGGAAAAACTTCTTTTGGCACCACATTTATATCTGTAAATCGTAAGAAGATACCTTCACCTTTTTTTGGTATCGTGTCCGGCCAGTCAATATTAACTGGCATATTTTCCAGATTTAAGGATAAGTAACCATATTGTGCGTTTTCAACAACAGCAAGATCATAAATTCCATATTTCTGAAAACACTGGCTCAGCAGAAAAAGCAGTGCAGCCTCACCTTCGGCTTTTTCAAAGACTTCCTGTGCTTTTCTTGAAAATAAAAAGGAACTTACCTCCGGAACACCCTTTTCCTCATTATAGTTCTGTGTTGCCTGCTCTGCAACTCCAAGCGCAATAACATTCTGGATATCCTTAGAAAAACGCTTATAAAATTTCATCGGATGAAAAAATTCTTTCCTGCCTTTTTGGTAATCAAAAACAGGTGTAATCCGTTTTCCTTCAGACATTTCTCTCTGGCTGAATTTTTCTTTACTGATGCAAAAGCTCTTTTTACCGTTTTTCTGCAGTTCAATTTCATATTCTACCAGATAGCATTTTCCTTCGATTTTTAGCTCAAAACGATACTTTACAGTGGAGGTATCACTTGCTTCATTTATATAGTAATAAAAATCCGACGGGATCTGACGCCCGGAAAGAAGATATTTCAACAATACCATACAGTCCACAACTACTGTTTTTCCAGACCCATTGGCTCCGTAAATTCCTAAAATACTTCCTTTTTTATTTTGAGGCATTTCAATTTCACCGTGTATCACGTTTTTTATGTTGTTTATCTCCATTCCCAAAAGCCGGATAACGTATTTCATCTCCATCACATCTCCTTTCAGCTCCATTCACCTGTATTCAGTATATCTTATTATATTGCAAAAATCAATTCTTATTCTGATTTTGTTAATAATTTTAACATTTTTAAATTTTAATAACCGTCAGAATTTTTTCTTTTCACATTGCATCGCGCTTATCCCTTAATTTCCAGCCCGAAATAGCCCTAAAAGCATCTCAGGCTGGAAATCCACATATTATTGGCACCCTGAATCTGTGTTTCAGTCATACACATATCATGTTCTTTCGCAAATTTAAGAGCCGCTTTTAACCCTTTGCTTTTTTCTCCCTTCAAGCCTTCAAATGCTACTTTTATATCTATCATATAGCAGTATTCTAGAAATCTTTTCAATGTCTTTTCTTTCTGGCTGTTCTTAAATAATAATTCCCGTACAGATATCATATCTTCATGATAGAGAAGAATAATGGCATCTCCATACCTGACTGCAAAATAGTATTCCATTAACATTTGGTCACATCTCTTACTGACATAAGGGTTAATCCCAACATTATCTATTAATTGATCTGCAAACTTTATACTTTCTTTATAAAACTTTCAGTACAAATTTAGTCTCTTTATTTTTCCGACATAGGGTCGTACCCCAATGTGGTCTTTCAGGTGGTGAGATGAATTGCACATCTGAGCATATCTGCTCAAAAAAATCCCTATATTACAAAAGAAACACTTGTTCTCCGTTTCCTAATGTAGTATACTAAAAAAGAACAATTAGTTCGTAAATACATATCAGTCGATATAAGAAAAAGGATGATAAATATAATGGAATTGGACCATAATTCTCATTCAGTATTTCTGTTATACTATCATCTGGTGATGGTTATAAAATACAGAAGAAAAGTACTGAACGACGAAATATCCGAAAGAGCAAAAGAGATCTTTGAGTATATCGCACCCGGATACGGGATCGTATTGGAAGAATGGAATCACGATACAGATCATGTTCATGTGATGTTCCGCGCACAGCCAAAGACGGAACTCAGTAAATTCATCAATGCCTATAAAAGCGCCAGCAGCAGGCTGCTGAAAAAAGAGTATCCCAAGATAAGAGAAAAAC
>CAKRYE010000048.1 GCA_934426285.1 uncultured Blautia sp. | reverse complement strand
ATATCTTCATGCTGGCAGCGAATCACTACGCCAATCTGATCTCCAAGGGCTTCCAGTTCTTTGGCAAGAACTCCGTTGTCTTTTTCACATTTGCCGGCATCTGTTACCATCATCATGTTGAAATATCCCTGTACGATGGTCTGGGAGATATCAAGAATATTTACATTGTTGTCTGCAAGATAAGTACAAACCTTTGCAATAATCCCCACTGTGTCGTTTCCTACTACGGTAATGATTGTTTTTTTCATAAGTTCTTTGTCCTTTCTACACTGTAATTACTTCTGATATGCAATCCCTCTTTGCCACCTGTATTTTAAAATCACGGGACTTATAAGGGTTGTCACCTAAGGTTACTTCTGAGCACACAGTCTCATAGGCCAGCTCTTCATAGTTATTTTCTCTGCTTAAATGTCCCAGGAAAATAGCTTTCATATTGTCATGAAGAAGCCTGCATAAAAGTCTGCCTGCATTTTCATTAGAAAGATGTCCTCTGTCTCCCAGAATCCTCTGTTTTAGATAATAAGGATATTTTCCCACCTGAAGCATACGGATATCATGGTTTGCCTCCAGAAGAAGGGCATCCAGATTCTGGAGATTCTCAATTATGTATTCATTATATTTTCCAAGGTCTGTGGCAATTCCCACAGAGTGGTCATCACATTCTATACGGTATCCTACCGGCTGCGCGGCATCATGAGAGATCGTAAAAGGATTTATGTTCAGATCTCCCACTGAAAATGTCTCATCTTCCCTGATCTCATGGAAAATCCCTTCCGGCATTTTCCCAAGATTCATTCTGGATAAGGCATCCACCGTACCTCCTGTGGTATAAACAGGTATCTGATACTTTCTGGCAAGCACTCCCAGTCCCTTAATATGATCCGAATGCTCATGGGTGATCAGAACACCATCAATATCTCTTCCTGTCAGCTCCAGCTCATTCAGCCCCTGCTCCACGCGCTTACCACTGATTCCCACATCTACCAGCAGATGTGTCTGATCAGAGCCTACATAAATACAGTTCCCACTGCTGCCGCTGGCAATACTACAAAGTCTCATATTTTCTAATTCCTTCCCTGATCTGTTGACAGGTGTCCTCCAGATCAGCATTATTTGTAACCACATAGTCTGTATGTGCCCTGAAAAATTCTTCCGGTGCCTGACTGGCTATAATACTCATTGATTTCTCCCTGGTATATCCCCTGCTTTCCATCAACCTACGGATACGGATCTCTGAATCCGTATGGATATACCAGACAGTATCACAGAATTCCTCATAATGATCCTCCAGAAGAAGAGCTGCTTCTACCACACAGATTCTCTGTCCCTCTTCCTTTTTCAGGGCAAGCTGTCTGCGGATGTATTCCTTCACAGCAGGATGAATAATGTGGTTTAATTTCCCAAGCATGTCCGGATGTGAAAATACTACATCCGAAACCAGTCTGCGGTCAATAGTTTTATCATTTTTTATAACCTGTTTTCCAAATAATGCAATCACCGGTTCGTAACAGGATTGTCCCGGTTCCATCACCAGATGACCTATTTCATCTGCTTTCATCACATATGCCTGATATTCCTGTTCCAGAAAATCCAGCACTGTACTCTTGCCGGCTCCCACTCCGCCGGTAATCCCTATTGTAATCATTTATACTCCTAACCAGGTATCCACCAATTGTTTCTCTGTCTTACAATACCTAAGGTGTTACTGTTCACTCCGTTCCCAGCAACACGCTTCGCGATGCACAGAATTTATGCTAAACGCATAAATTCGCGCGGTATGTCTCAGGTTTTCTGTGACCTTCGCTCACCAAAAACACCTCGCGGGATATTACCAGTAAACAGTAACCCAAAGGTTCTTACTTTGCTTCATACCAGTTATTGCCCTGGTGCATATCCACTTCCAGTTCTACTGACAGGTTCGCAGCCCCTTTCATTTCTTCCTCCAGGATTGCAGAAACCTGTTCAATTTCTTCTTTATAAGTTTCTATAAGAAGCTCATCATGAACCTGTAATACCAGGCGGGAACGCAGTCCCTCTTCCTTCAGTCGCTTATAGACACGGTTCATAGCAATTTTAATAATATCTGCCGCTGTTCCCTGAATAGGAGAATTCATGGCAACTCTTTCCCCAAAAGAACGCTGCATAAAATTACTGGATTTCAATTCCGGAATTGGCCTTCGTCTTCCAAACATGGTTGTCACATAGCCTTTTTCCTTACCCAGTTCCACCAGCTCATCCAGAAATCCCTTGATTTTAGGATAAGTTTCAAAATATCTTTCAATATAATCCGCTGCTTCTTTTCTGGTAATACTTAAGTCCTGGCTGAGTCCAAAGGAACTGATTCCATACACAATTCCAAAATTAACTGCCTTGGCATTTCTTCTCTGTAAAGGAGTTACCTGATCAAAAGGCACATGAAATACCTGTGACGCTGTCAGTCTGTGAATATCCTGTGCCTCACGGTAAGCCTGGATCAGCTTCTCATCCCCTGACATATGTGCCAGCACACGCAGCTCGATCTGGGAATAATCTGCATCCAGAAATACATACTCATCCTCCGGTACAAAAACCTTACGGATCAGGCGACCCAATTCCATGCGTACAGGAATATTCTGAAGGTTAGGCTCTGTGCTGCTGATACGACCGGTAGCAGTAATGGTCTGATTGAAGGTTGAATGGATTCTTCCATCCTTTTCGATCACCTTTTCCAGCCCATCTGCATAGGTGGATTTCAGCTTTGTCAGCTGTCTGTACTCCAGAATATCTTTTACAATCGGGTACTCCGGTGCCAGCTTCTCCAAAATATCAGCAGCTGTAGAATATCCTGTTTTTGTTTTCTTGCCACCCTTTAACCCCAGCTTTTCAAAAAGGATGATTCCCATCTGTTTGGGAGAATTAATGTTAAATTCCTCTCCCGCCTGTTTCCAGATCAGCTGTTCCAGCTCTGCGATCCGGATATTCAGCCTCTCTCCATAGCTTTTCAGTTCCTCCCCTTTTACTTTGATTCCCCATTTTTCCATGGAATTCAATGTAAAAATCAAAGGAAGCTCAATTTCTGTGTAAACTCTCCACATGTCCGTCTCTTTCAACGCTTCGCAAAGAGGTTCTCTGCTCACAAGTGCTGTATATGCCATATAACAAGCCATATTTACCAGCCCGTCCTCGCTCTGCTTCCATGCCTTTTCCAGGGTCATTTTTCCCAGCAGTTCCTCTCTGGACGGAAGAAGCCGGCCATTTAAATATTCTTTTGCAATATCATCATAGGTATATGATGATTTCAGCGGGTTCAGAAGATAAGCAGCTACTCCTGTATCAAAAATCTCACCAAAATCCTCACCATCTACATGTTTCAGCATAGATTTCACATCCATGGAGCAGATTGTCAAAGCTCCATGGGAGGATTTCTGCAAAAGCTGCTGAAGCTTTCCACAGAGATAATTCTCTGTAAGCAATCCCTCCACAGGGATAAAATAAACTTCCTCAGCATCCAGTGCCAGCCCCACACCAAATACCTGTCCCTGCTCTGCGATCAGTGAAACTCCCACATATTCCTGCTTCGCAGATCTGTCAAAAAGGGTTTCACATCCGGACAGATCACTGCAGCTGAAAAATTCCTGCATCTGTTGCTGTGGCTGTGCATTTTCTGAGTCAAAACGTCCCAGCAGATTTTTGAATTCCAATCGCTTACAAAGCAAAAATGCATCCTGTGTATAAAGATTTCCAAGCTTTGCCTGCTCATAATCAAACTCTACCGGGCTGTCTGTATTGATTGCAGCCAATGCTTTACTAAGCTGTGCCAGATCATAATGCTCTCTGAGAGATTCCTTTGCACGGTTAGGTTTGATCTCCTCCAGATGTTCATGGGCATTTTCAACAGAGCCATATTCCACTATGATCTTTGTAGCAGTTTTCTCACCAACTCCCGGGATTCCCGGAATATTATCTGCGCTGTCTCCCATAAGAGCTTTCAGATCAACAATCTGAGGAGGTGTTACCTGATATTTCTCCAGCACCTGCTCTGCATGAAAATCCTCTATGGTAGTCTTTCCTCTCACAGTCCTGGGAAGACGGATCATTACTTTCTCTGTGGCAAGCTGCAGTAAATCCCTGTCTCCTGAGAGAATGGTTACATCCATCCCCTTCTTCTCACTTCTGCCGGCCAAAGTTCCCAGAATATCATCTGCTTCATAGCCTTCCATAGTAACAATTTTTACACCCATGGCAGTGAGCATTTCCTGGATCAGGGGCACCTGTTCTCTCAGTTCCTCAGGCATGGGTTTACGGGTTCCTTTGTATGCCTCATACATTTTATGACGGAAGGTAGGTGCATGAAGATCAAAGGCCACAGTCAGATACTGTGGCTTTTCCTCCTCCAGAATTCTGAAAAGGATATTCAGAAAGCCATAGACTGCCCCTGTATGCTTTCCTTCAGAATTGGTCAGATCCGGCAGACCGTAAAAAGCCCTGTTTAAAATGCTGTGTCCGTCGATCAGTAATATTTTTTCACTCATAAGTTCCTCCAATCATACAACAACCTCTTCATTTAGCGATCAGATAATACGAACCATCTGCATCACCACATATACCATAAATGCAGCCAGAGCCACAATCAATATACACAAAAGGACTCCCACTGAAAAACGGCCTAATTTTTTCTTACGGATATATCGTCTGGACTTCCGGATATCCTGTTCCATAAGGCTCTTGAAATCCATCACTGATCCGCTGCCATTGTCATCCAGCTGCTGCATGGCCTCATGAACAATAAAATACGTCTCCAATTCATCATAACAGGAAGAACATGTCTGGATATGATCCAGAAATTCCTCCAGCTCCTTCAAAGAAAGTTCATGATTAATATATCCGTTTACCATTCCCTCTGCAGTACGGCAGTTCATAACGTCCCTTCTTTCTGACTGTCCTTTTTCCTCTGTCAACTGGCTAAACTTCATTTCATTGTTCCTATTATAACTGAACCCGGACTGATTTACAAGGAAGAATCCTGACCATCGGTAAAAGCAACCCGGTGAAAGACAGGAAAAAGCAGCAGGCATTCTTCTCCTGCTGCTTTCTCTGCATAACTTTTTCGTCAATATGTGTTCTATTCTTCTGTATTCTCTTTTGTATTTTCTTCTGAATCCTTTTCTGCATTCTCCTGTCCTGCAGCCCCGATATTCACAGAAGGAAGGGGATCATTCAGGATTTTCATAAACTCTTCCCCTGTAATAGTCTCATGTTCATACAGATATTTTGCAAGCTCATGAAGCTTTCCGATATTGTCCTGCAAAATCTTCAGAGCTTTCTGGTGCTCCATTTTCACCAGATCCACAACCTTCTTGTCCAAAAGTGTCTGTGTTTCAAAGGAACATGCAAGGCTGGAATCTCCTCCCAGATACTGGTTGGTAACATTTTCCATAGCAACCATATCGAAATCCTCACTCATACCATATCTGGTGATCATAGCCCTGGCAATCTTGGTAGCCTGCTCAATATCATTGGAAGCTCCTGTGGTAATGGAATGGAAAATAAGCTCCTCTGCTGCACGTCCGCCTGTAAAGGTAGCAATCTTATTCTCCAATTCTTCCTTTGTCATAAGGTAATGGTCACCATCATCTACCTGCATAGTATATCCCAGGGCACCTGAAGTACGCGGAATAATTGTGATCTTATGAACAGGTGCGGATTCTGTCTGTTTTGCGGCAACCAGTGCATGGCCGATTTCATGATAAGCTACAATAAGTTTTTCCTTATTGGAAAGAACCCGGTTCTTCTTCTGATATCCGGCGATAACTACTTCAATACTCTCCTCAAAATCAGCCTGTGTAGCAAATTTTCTACCGTCACGGACTGCACGGAGCGCAGCCTCATTTACAATATTGGCAAGCTCTGCACCGGAAGCTCCTGCTGCAGCCTTGGCAATCTCATCAAAACGGACGGAGTCTGCAATTTTAATCTTCTTGGCATGAACTTTAAGGATATCCTCTCTTCCCTTCAGATCCGGAAGCTCTACCGGAATACGTCTGTCAAAACGGCCGGGTCTGAGAAGAGCCGGATCAAGAGAATCCGGTCTGTTAGTAGCAGCAAGGATCACAACACCCTTAGAGCCATCAAAACCGTCCATCTCTGTCAGCAGCTGGTTTAATGTCTGCTCACGCTCATCATTACCACCTGTAAATCCTGCACCATCACGTTTCTTACCAATGGTATCTATCTCGTCAATAAATACAATACAGGGTGCCTTTTCATTGGCCTGTTTAAACAGATCACGAACCTTGGCTGCTCCCATACCAACAAACATTTCCACAAATTCCGAACCGGAAATAGAGAAAAACGGAACCTCTGCCTCGCCTGCTACAGCCTTTGCAAGAAGAGTTTTACCTGTTCCCGGAGGGCCTACAAGCAGGGCTCCTTTTGGCATAGACGCGCCAATTTCTCTGTATTTCTGAGGATTATGAAGATAATCTACAATCTCCTTTAACAGATCTTTGGCTTCCTCCTCGCCTGCTACATCCGCAAATTTAATACCTGTGGATGATTTTACATATACCTTGGCATTACTTTTTCCAAAGGACATGGCACCTCCCGGTCCTCCTCCCATGGAACTCATCATCTTCTTGCTGAGCCAGCGTCCCAGAAGAATAAAGATAAGGATAGGCAGTACATATCCTGCCAGAATACTCACCCAGATAGAGGTCTGCTGAGGTGCAACTGCTTCAAATTTTACGCCTGCATCGTGAAGTCTGTCTACCAGCTCCGGATCATTCACCTTTACTGTCCGGCAATATAACTCCTGTCCATCGCTCTCAACTTCGTAATAAATATAATTATCCTGAATCTCAACTGCCTTTACATAATTTTTCTCTACGCCAGTGAGAAAGGTGTTATAGTCTGTTGTCTGTACCTTTCTTCCCTCAATTGCAGGAAGAAGCAGTACATTCAGCAGAATTATAATAACCGCTGCAATGATATAATAGACATAAAGCGGTTTTCTGCCTGGCTTTTTATTATCAAGGTTCATTGGCATTTCCTCCATTTGTTATTTTGTAACAAGTACCATATCACTTATTCATGTAATTTTCAATAAAAGGCCGAAAATTTCATGAGAATTTCATAAACTTTTTAGAAATCAGATTCTTTTATCCTACTGTCATTTTACAGACTTGTACCACAAGCCAGCCTGGGACAGATCCAATTTTTTGAAATTACCGGTCCGGCTGCAGGAGCTTTTCAGCAGAGAACAGCTTTCATTTTTATTACACAGGCTCCAGCAGACATAGCTGATCTTATTTTTCTTCAGAAACTGCATCCACTTATTTGCTTCGTTTTTGTCAATTCTGCCATTCCCGGAGCTTTCAGAAATTCCAAATTCGCTGACAAAAACCGGCAGTCCCTTCTGAATAGCAGCCTGTACCTTCTGCCTGTAGCTGTCACCGTGAGTGGCTGCATAAAAATGAAAGGTGTACATAATATTGGAATATCCTTTGATAGGACTGTCCGCTGCCACATCCACATCCTGGGACCAGGTAGGTGTTCCCACCAGAATAATATTTTTCTTATCATATTTGCGTATGGTCTTTATGACTGATGAGGCATAGCTTTTGATCGTGCTCCAGGATGTACCGCCATTAGGCTCATTACAGATTTCATAAAAAATATTGTTCTGGTTTTTGTATTTCTTTGCCATATATTTAAAAAATGACATTGCCTGCTTTTTATTTTTTGCGGGATTTCCGTCGCTTAAAATATGCCAGTCAATAATCACATACATTCCCAGTTCTGTGGCATATTTCACACCATTGTTGATCAGTTTTCTCAGCTCTGCCTGATTTCCTCCGGAACAATAACCATTATATTCCTCTGTGTACATTGCCAGCCGGATACAATTCACGCCCCAGTTATCCCTCAGTGTCTTAAAAGCAGCCTTATTCACATACTGGGGAAACCAGTTGATTCCATGGGTACTGACCCCTTTTAATACCACGGTCTTTCCCTGGGAATTGACCAGTCTCGTACCTTTTACACTGAGACGTCCGTTTTTCTTCACCGGTGTGGAAGCTGCACTCACATTTTCCACAGGCAACGTTCCCATCAGACAGATACAGCAAATCATTGCACATAAAATCCGAAATATCCTTATTTTTTTATTTTTTCTCATTTTTCCCTCCTTGTTTCCGTTCATCACCTTGTTAATGAACTATAAAAGTATCTTATAAAAAAATATCTTATAAAAATAAGTAAAATTTTTCTTGCTAATCTGTCAGAATCATGCTATCATAGTAAAGGTTCAAACGCCGGCATGTCGGAATTGGCAGACGAGGCAGACTCAAAATCTGTTGGTGGCAACATCGTGTGGGTTCAAGTCCCACTGCCGGCACTTCTTTTAATTTGTATATTATATTTAAAAGCCTGTAAAATCAAGTATTTTACAGGCTTTTTTCTATATGCTTGAACGTGTTTGAAAAATATCCTAAGGCATCTCCGCCATATTTATTTCACATGTAATATAATCCACACCCCAGGTTTCAAATAAATCTGCAATTTTCCGGTCTTTGCAAAGCCATACTGCAACTCCTACCCCCATCTGATGTGCTTTGGGAATATCTTCTTTTTTCACAAAGTTATACATAGTGCTTACATCCCAGTTATACTGTGAGCATCGGCGAATGATGCTGTCTGTGATCGGCTCCTTGATCACCCATTGCATTTTATACGGAATTCCCAGTTGTCTCAATGTGATCAGGTAACTGTCCTTCAGAGAAATGATCAATGGCTGCTTTTTAGATATAGATAAAAGCTGCTTAAACTGTTTCATTCCATTGGCACTGGGAATCTGCTTGATCTCAATCACAGGTGTCATATTATAGGTATTACAGCAGCCAATATACTGCTTCAACGTTGGAACCACATTATTTGGAAACATAGCCGCATTTCTGCCATAAATGATCGGATACTGGCAAAGTTCTGCATAAGTCATATCCAGAATATTTTTATCCACACCACACATTCGTTTCAGAGATGTATCATGGAAAACTACAAGTACACCATCCTTTGTCTCATACACATCTGTTTCCACATATTGAGCTCCATTTTTTCCTGCAATTTCAAAAGCAGGAAGAGTATTCTCAGGAGCACTGGTGGAATCTCCTCTGTGATAGATATATCCGGTATTCGTTCCCTGGGTAATGTCTGTTCCCTTATCTGCCTCCGCTACATATACTTCCACATTTTTCTGAATTATCCCGTCAGCACCTGCAGCAGTCACTGTAATATTTGCCCTTCCTGCAGATTTGCCGGTAATCTGCCCATTATTATCTACAGATGCTACCGCGCTGTCATCGGAAGAATATTTGATTGCAGATAAAACTCCATTTGCAGGAACCGCCTTTACCTCCAGCTGGCTTTTCTCCCCTGTTTCCAGAGAAAGCTGTTTTTTAATGCTGATATCCCGGGCAGCCTTTCCAATTACTACCACGATTTTGGAAACATATTTGCTGGCACCGTAGGAGCAACAGGTAATCGTAACTTTTCCCTCTTTGAACGGAATCACCTTTCCATCAGCCGTCACATTTGCAACATCATAATCAGAAGACGTATACGTAATTCCTTTTCCAAACTTTTCCGGTTTCAGTGTCAGATCCGAATCTCTGGTGATCTTCACCTGTCCCCGGTAATTCTTAAAGGGTACTGTCTGTGTTTTATTATATACATACACCATGCAGCTTACGGTTTTTTTGTTTTTTTCAGCAGTGACCCTGGCATATCCAGTCTTTTTCCCCTTTACAATACCACCTTTAACGAACACACATTCCGTTTTGTTGCTGCTCCATTTAAAGCCGGATGGCTTCAATTTCACATTATCACAGTAAATATCCATAGCTTTGGACTTTCCTGCTTTGATCTCCATCATCCCATAAGGCACATAATATTCTTCTGCTGCCTGTACCTGACAGCAGGGATTTCCCAGCAATCCCACCAGAAATAATCCAAACAGGATTAAAATTCCGGATAATTTCCGTTTCAACTTCATATTTCTCGCTCCAGATTCCATATTAATCGTGCAGTTTTCACTGCCATCTCCATAAAAGCGCAAGAAAACCGGTCTGCAATCCTTTTCCAGGCAGACCGGTATATCCTTATTTTCATAAAAGCTTATATAACTGTCTGAGGTTCCTGTTCACGAGATTTCAGACAATCCCAAGTCGTTTCAGACTTATTTCATATCTTCCAGCAATTTCTCATAAATCGGAAAACAGTCAAATGTTGCAAAATAATCCTTTGGTGTCTCAGCACGACGGATCATTTCAAAGCTTCCATCCTCATGGAGAAGAATCTCAGCAGATTTCAGCTTACCATTATAATTGTATCCCATTGCAAAACCATGAGCACCTGTATCATGAATCACCAGCAGATCTCCCATATCAACCTTCGGCAGATAACGGTCAATGGCAAATTTATCATTATTTTCGCAGAGAGAACCTGTGATATCATACATATGATCACATGGCTGATCTTCTTTGCCCATTACTGTAATGTGATGATAAGCACCATACATTGCCGGTCGCATCAGGTTTACAGCGCAGGCATCCACTCCGATATATTCCTTGTGAGTATGTTTCTCATGAATTGCCTTCGTTACCAGACAGCCATAAGGTCCCATCATAAAACGTCCCATCTCTGTATAGATTGCCACATCTCCCATTCCTGCCGGAACCAGAACTTCCTCATAAACCTTGCGGACACCCTCACCGATCTCACGGATATCATTCGGTGTCTGATCCGGTCTGTAAGGGATTCCCACACCACCGGAAAGATTGATAAACTTCACATGAGCGCCTGTTTCCTTCTGCAGATCAACTGCCAGCTTAAACAATTCTCTGGCAAGCATAGGATAATAGTCGTTGGTTACTGTATTACTTGCAAGGAAAGAATGAATACCAAATTCCTCCGCTCCCTTAGCTTTCAGAATCTTAAATGCTTCGAAGATCTGCTCTGTGGTCATACCATATTTGGCATCTCCCGGATTGTCCATAATATCATTGCTGATCTTGAATAATCCGCCCGGATTATAACGGCAACTGATCACTTTAGGAATATATCCTACCGCCTTCTCCACACTCTCAATGTGAGTAATGTCATCCAGATTAATAATTCCGCCAATCTCATTGGCATATTTGAATTCTTCATCCGGAGTATCATTAGAAGAAAACATTACATCTCCTTCTTTACAGCCAATAGCCTTGGTCATCATAAGCTCAGTCATAGACGAGCAGTCACAGCCGCAGCCATACTCCTGAAGAATCTGAATCAGAAAAGGATTTGGTGTAGCCTTTACTGCAAAATATTCTTTGAAACCTTTATTCCATGCAAATGCTTCCTTCACTGCTTTGGCATTCTCGCGGATTCCCTTCTCATCATAAAGATGAAAAGGTGTTGGAAACTGTGATGTAATCTCCTGAAGTTTTTCCAGAGTAACAAATGGTGCTTTTTTCATAATAATTTTCTCCTCTTATGCCCTATTTCTTGTGTATATGTGTATATAAATGATCCTGACAGTATTCATAATTTCCGTTACACTTGGAACAGAAACGAAATTCCAGATTAGGATCATCCTTTTCCGTACGTCCACAGACAGCACATTTATGCTTGGTAACCGCATTGCTGTTTCCAGGAAAAGGCACTGTTTTGCTTCCGCCGTTCACTGCACGCTTGAACTCATTCTTTCTGTGGATCTCCTTGGGATTGTAACGGTTGAAATCCCTGGTTCCCAGGAAAAAGATCACAAAATTCAGCAATGATGCAATGATTGGAAGTGCCATAAACCATGCTCCATTCATAAAATATCTGGCAACATCATAGATTACAAGTGCAGCATAGACAATTGACATCCATTTCATCTTAACCGGTATTACAAACATAAGCAGCACTGTCATATCAGGATATGTCAATGAATACGCCAGAAAAATAGATAAGCTGATATAATATGTGGAAAAAATAATCCCTCCCAGCCCATCTAATACGCCTCCCATTACAAAATGAAGGATAAATGCAGCGATCACAGTAAAAATCATTCCTGATAATATATATAAGGTAAATTTAAATTTTCCCCAGGTATGCTCCAGAGAAGCACTGATCGGATAATAAAAAAATAAAATCGCGATCACAAACCAAAGGGGTGATGATGTACTAGGCGGATATACGATCCAGGTGATCAGCCTCCATACCTGTCCCTGAAGTATCTTCGTAACATTCAGGCTCAGCATTGACAGTGCACTGGGATTAATATACATCAGCGCATATCCCAGCACATAGCTGATGATAATATACATCGTCAGATTCTCAATTCCATACCTTCCATATTTTCGTTCCAGTTTGTCAATAAATCTCATAACTCTCCTTTACTATCCGGGAAATCCGCCACAGTCAGCATCTCTCCACAACCAGTTTCTCTCATCAGAAAAATTTCTTCTTGGACAGAAATATCGCAGCAATGATACTTACTACTACAGAAAGAATGATCACTATGAGAAATCCCCAGGGTGTTCTGGAAAAGGGCATCCCCGCAGCGCTGAGATTCATACCGTATGCACTGAATACAATGGTCGGAATACTCATAACAATGGTAATTACAGCCAGAACCTTCATGACAATATTCAGGTTATTGGAAATAACCGAAGCAAAGGTTCCCATCATGCTGCTTAAGATTCCACTGTAAATATTGGCCATCTCAATTGCCTGCTTATTCTCAATAATAACATCCTCCAGAAGCTCTGTATCCTCCGGATATTTCTTAATACTTTCAACCTTCAGCAATTTCTCCAGTACCATTTCATTGGATCGCAGAGAGGTTGTAAAGTATACCAGTGATTTCTCCAGTTCCAGAAGCTCCATCAGCTCCTGATTCCTGGTGGACAGATGAAGCTTTTCCTCAATCTGCTCGCTTTTTTTATCTATAATACGCAGATATCTCAGATACATGCTGGCATTACGGTACAGAATCTGTAAAATAAACCTTGTCTTCATATATGTGAAGAAATTCCGCACTCTGCCCTCCATAAATCTGGTCAGAACCTGTGTATCCTCCAGACAAACAGTAAAAATCATCTTCTGAGTAACGATGATACCAAGAGGAATGGTCACATACCAGTCTTTCTCATTCCGTTCCTCAATGGTCGGCACATCTGCAAGGATCAGCGTATAATTATCCTCTACTTCAATACGGGAGCGTTCCTCTTCATCCAACGGAGCGCGCAAATCGTCTACCTCTATCCCAAACTGTTCAGAAATCTCAAATATCTCTGTTGCTGTAGGATTTGTCAATGCAATCCAACATCCCTCCTGAGGTTCCTGGATCTCATGGATGGAGCCATCGATTGTCTTAAAAATCCTTACCACGATTCACACTTCCCTTCTTTTTCTATTACTGCTGCAAGAGTTTACACAGCAGTCTATCTTTCCCCTCATCAGACAGCTTATCCAAAGCTGTCAAAAACACACCATACATTATAATTTGAACATTAATTTTTGTCAATTCCAATGGTTCCGGTTTACAAAACTTTTACACTTTGCTATAATAAAGTCATATATATTCCGCATTCATATATATATCACACAAAAATGACAGTACGAAAGGATACCAAATATATGAGCCAGTCATCATTTGGAAATAAATTTAAAGTAACCACCTGGGGCGAATCCCACGGAAAAGCCCTTGGAGCAGTGATAGACGGATGTCCTGCCGGCCTCTCTCTCTGTGAAGAAGATATCCAGATTTTCCTTGACCGAAGAAAGCCTGGGCAAAGCCGTTATACCACTGCCCGCAAAGAGGGGGATCTGGTAGAGATCCTTTCCGGTGTTTTTGAAGGTAAAACTACCGGCACCCCAATTTCTCTGATGGTGAGAAACACGGACCAGCGCTCCAGAGACTACGGAAATATCGCATACTCCTACCGTCCGGGACATGCAGACTATACTTTTGACCAGAAATACGGTTTCCGGGATTACCGTGGAGGCGGCCGTTCCTCTGGCCGGGAAACTATCGGAAGAGTTGCAGCAGGTGCCATTGCCTCCAAAATATTAGGAGAGCTTGGCATTTCCATCTGCACCTATACCAAATCTATCGGACCTGTTAAAATTTCTTCTTTTGATAAAGAAGAAATCAACCAGAATGCATTTTACATGCCGGATGCACAAGCAGCAGCAAAAGCCGGTGAGTATCTGGAAGAATGTATGAAAAACCAGGACAGTGCCGGCGGTGTGATCGAATGCCGCATTATCGGAACACCGGCCGGACTTGGCGAACCTGTCTTTGATAAGCTCAGTGCGCTTCTCGCCCACGCCCTGATGTCCATCGGTGCAGTCAAGGCTGTTGAAATCGGCGATGGCATTGCAGTAACTTCCTTAAACGGTTCCACTGACAATGACGGATTCACAGTCAAGGATGGTGAAATTGTCAAAACTTCTAACCACGCAGGGGGAATCATGGGCGGAATCAGCGACGGCAGCGAAATCATACTTCGCGCCCATATTAAACCAACTCCATCCATCAGTCAGCCCCAGCAGACTGTGACCAAAGATAAGGAAACTCTTTCTCTTGAAATCCACGGCCGCCATGATCCGGTCATTGTTCCAAGAGCTGTAGTTGTAGTCGAATCCATGGCAGCAATCACACTGGCAGATGCACTCTTTGTCAATATGAGCTCCCAGATAGATAGGGTTCGGGATTTTTATCGAAAATAATTTCAAATAAGCCACACAAAAATACCTTCACTTGAATTCTGAGCTGATCTCAGTTTCAAATGAAGGTATTTTATTATCTGTCTATGTTGCTGATTCTATGTAACGAATCTGTTATTCTTCCGGAACCGGCCAGATTCTGATACAGTTTGGTTCTGTAATCTTA